>JBKPDY010000021.1:0-6851 GCA_046728155.1 Actinomycetota bacterium | reverse complement strand
GTCGCGAGCCGACCGTCCTGTGGGTCATCGACAGGTACTCGGCCCAGGCCCGGAACGACCTGAGTCCGAACGTCCGGTCACGGCGCTTAGCGATCTATCGTCTCCAGGGCGGTGGCGGTAGCCAGTGTGTCAGGATGATCTTCGCCGAGGATCCTGCGACGCGCGTCGAGGACCGCGTGGTATTCGGCCTCGGCCTGCTGCCGTCGGCCCAACTGGCTCAGAACTGAGGCGAGATTGTGGCGGCTCGTCAAAGACTTGGGGTGATCCTCGCCGAGGATCCGCCGTCGTGCGGTGACAACAGCGTGGTATTCGGCTTCTGCTTCCTCGAGCCGGCCCTGCTCGTGCCACAGCCGGGCGAGGTACTCTCGTGTGTTGAGTACTTTGGGATGATCTTCGCCGAGGATCCGGCGTCGTGCCTCCAAGACCGTCCGGTATCCGGTTTCGGCCTGTTGTTGTCGGCCCTGCGCATGCCAGACCTCGGCGAGGTCCATCCGGGTCACCAGCGTGTCAGGATGTTCGTCGCCCAGGATGCGTAGCCTGGCATCGAGCACGGTGAGCAACTCGGGTTCGGCCTCGTTTTCTCGGTGCAGGGCGTGCAGGGTCCATGCGAGTTGATTGCGGGTCGCGAGCGTACTCGGATGACCATCACCAAGGATCCTTCGCCGGGCATCGAGCACATCTGTCAATTCGGCTTCTGCCTGCTCGTGCTCTCCGCGCTTATCCAGGACCCGGGCGAGTTGGTGACGGGCGGCCAAGACATCCGGGTGTTCGGTACCCAGTAGACGCCGCGCCGTGTCCAGCACCGCAAGCAGTTCGGTTTGCGCCTGCCCGTACAGCCCCAACGCAAACAGGCAACGTGCGCCCAGTATCGCGGCGCGGCATGCCTGCGACACAGTTTGGGTGTCCACCAGCTCACCGATGAAGTCCAGTCGGCGCAGGAGGTGGAACGCATGCGGCGCCAGGACGCGCCACCGCAACCACATGTGAGGGTCCTCGTCTGTCTCCGTATCTGGATCTTCGGCAAGTGCCGAGACCAATTCCGTCGCTAGTGCCGGATATCCTCTGGGATCGTCGCGGACCTCTGGGTGTGCAGTGTTGGTGGCGCGGACCACGGGGTGCAGCGTAGCGGTCCAGGCCAGCGTGCCGCTGGAGGCGTCGTCGGGCTCGTACAGGTCGACCAGCCCAAGCTCCGCGAGGTCCTGCAGCTGACGGGCGAGGGATTCGTGGTCCACTCCTGCGAACTTCGGCGAGCGGGTCAGGTGTGCCGGGTCGAGCACGTCCACGTACGGAATGGGCGCGTCCGCCAGGCAGGACAGCAGCCGTAGCAGCGGGCGTGCGTATTGCGCACCGCGTTCGGTTAGCAGGTCGAGGGACAGTTCGAAGGTGCGGGCCATCATGCGACGGTCTTCCCGCTCGTCATCCATGACATCCAACGGCAGGGTGTCCAGCAGGGAAACCGCGGCATCGTCAAGCGCGCTCGCGTAGGCGGCGAAGTCGCGAACCAGCCCCGGCCACGGGGCGGCCCGGGCGGTGCTGGACAGATAGCTGCCGGCGTGACGCAGCGCCAACGGCAGACCACCGAGGCGATCGGCGAGGCGACGTGCGGCCACCTCCGACCCGCCACGCCCACGCGTGAGGTCGAACAGCAAGCGCACCGCATCAGCGGGGGGCAGTCGGCCGACGCTGTGAACCCGGGCGTGCGAGCCCCAGGTGGAGATGTGCGCGTCGCGGGTGGTGACTACCAAGACGCCATTTCTGGCCGGGCGGATCCACCCGGTCTGGTCGGCCACTTTGATACCCGCGGGGACGAGTATCCGGGGATCGTCGGCGTTGTCGACGACCAGCAGCCACGGCGGGTCACGGCCGTCGAGCAAGGCCCACAGTAGGTTTGCAGCGCCGATGGTGGTGCCGCCCCATGCCCGGTCGAGCTGATCGGCGGAAGCCCCCAACGTCGCGGCAACCAGCCGCATCCCGGCGGCAAGAGCGGCCGGAGAAGCTGCCGTTACCCACCACACCGGCATTTGGTCGGCTGCACGACGAGCCAGTTCCAAGGCGACAGTGGTCTTGCCCGCGCCGCCCATGCCCGCCAGAACGTGAAAGTCTCCGTACGGACCTCGCAGAGCTTGGGACAGCAAGTCCAGCAGCGCGCCCCGGCCATGAACTGGATGGTCAAGCTGACCGATTGGCGCGCTGATCGACATGGCCTCAGCCGCCGACGGCGTCACAGCCGGGGGAAACGCTGCTGGTTCAGCCCCGAAAGCCACCTGCAGCAGTTCCCGCACCACATATGTCAGGTCGCCGGTGTCCGGCACGGCTATGCCTTGCTTGATGCGAAGCCCGTACGGGAGGGCGTCCGGCGGACCTGTCCCCGACAGCCACAGCGGTACTACCCTGTGCGACCCCAGCCGAGCCATATCGATCGCGGTCGCGATCTCCTCACGTTGGTAGAAGCCCTCCTCGGTGTGGTCCGATACGAGCACCACCGTGATCTCCGCGCGCCGCTGCGCCGCCGCCAACTCGCGGTCCCAGTCGTCGCCGGGCCGCAGCGAACGACGGTCCAAAAAGACCGTCGACTCCATCGCCAGCAAGTGGTAGAGTTGGTCGGCGACCGCGGCATCCGGTGCAGCGTACGCAATGAAGAAAATTAACGGCCTGTCGCCGCTGCCAGGTGCGCGGGCGCTCATACGCTCGAGTATGGCAGCCGTCAAGGGGCTGAACCGCCGCGGCGGATGGGAATCGAGCCGCACCGGGTGACCGGTGCACAACAGTTCCGTACACCGCAAGAATCACCAGGCCCCCGTGCGTCTCCGCGACGGGATACGGGCCACCCAAAATCCCCCGCATTCCACCTCAGCGGCCGCAGGAGGTCAAGAGTCGCCCGGCCACCGACGTCCGGCAACCCGCCCGCGACATCAACCGCCTCCTGGCCAGCCGGAGCCTCGACCGCGCCGGCCACGGAATCAGCCCGCCCTTAAGGCTTCGCCCTGGGATCCGCTCATCATGGATGAGTGCGCGTTGGCGATCGGGTGTCCGCAGCGCCCGATCGGCCAGTTCTGCACACACCAGGGATGGCTCCAATACGCACCAGTAGCCGCGCCGATCGGCGGGTCGGCGCGCGTTATCCCTGACCGTCGCTGTCACTTACAGTAGTGGGATTTCCGACCGGTGGCCTCGGGTGCAGTCTGGCTGTCCTGGGGTTCGCTGTGGGGCGCGGTGCCCGTCCACGCTGTGAGTAACGTGTGGCCGACACTTGGCTGGATCGGGCCCGGCCCCGACGCGCCCTATGCGGCAATAGAGGATGCCGTGCGGTCCTGCGAACGCGAACGGCGGGCCGGCTGAGCGGTCAGCCGGCGTCCGCAAGCTTGCGCAGCAGCTTCGTCAGCTGACGGCGCTCGTTCTGGGAGAGCGGCGCAAGTACCCGCTCTTGGATCTCGTCGATCACGTGGTCGAGCGCTCGCAGTTGCTCGCTCCCGGCGGGGGTGATCGTGACGATGTTGCGACGCCGGTTGTCGGGGTTGACCGTGCGTTCGATTAGTCCGAGCCGCTCTAGCTCGCCCAGCACGGTAACGACGTCGCTACGATCGACGCTCGTGCTGCGCCCGAGGTCCGCCTGGCCGACTGGACCCCACTCCTCGAGCGCGGCGAGCAGGCGGTAGTGGTAGCTGCGAAGTCCGGCGCCGCTGGCCGCGAAACCGTCATTCAGCAGCCCGTGTGAGCGGCCGTAGGTGCGGCTGATCAGCCAGGTCGGCCGGTCCCGGATCCGGGACGGGGCAGACACATGTGGAGGCCGGTGCTCGGGCACGGGGCTAAGGATAGCACTTGTAGGTGCCACCAACATACGCTATGTTGGTGATACCTACATTTGCTGTCCCAACATCCGGGGTTCGTCATGGCAGCCCAATCTCCAGCAACGTCGCGCTGGCCACTGCGACCACGACCCCCAGCGTCTGAGACCCACGAGAAGGAGCCATCATGCTCACCCTGCCCGTCGAAGCCGGCCGCGCCGCCGCGGACCATTGCGCCCGGATCCTGGTGATCGGACGAAGCGAGAGCGTGTTGTCTGAGGCGGTGACCATCCTGCGAGAAAAGGGCTACGCCACAGGAGCCACCAACGAGTTCGACCGCACCCTCGACCTGTTCGATGCCGGGCAGCTCGACCTCGTCGTCTTCGGAGGAATGGTGCCGCCGGACACCAAGGAACACCTCCGAGAGCAGATCTCGACCCAAAACCCAGCCGCAGCCTTCGTCCAAGGCTACGCAGGCATCCCCGGACTGATCGCAGAGCAGGTCGAGGCCGCCCTCAGCGACGGCACGACCGGACCCACCGCCTCAGTCACCTACGACGCCCAGTCCCGATCGATCGGCATATCCCTCGACCAGCCACAGGACGTCACCGTCACCGCCTGGTGGGCCACCTCGTTCATCCCTCCGGAACCGAAAAGCACCTCACGGGTAATTCTGCACAAGGAACTCCCCACTGGCGCGCACACCATCGCGATCCCGGACGAGGTCCCCGCCCAGGCATCATTCGCCACCGTGTCCATCGGCCCGTCCGTCCACGCATTCATCGTCGGACCCATGCCGGCCGGAACGACCTTGGCACGCTTCCCCAACCCTTCAAGCGCATAGAAAGCGACCCGCCGACAAACGCTGTAGGGCCGCTCATCCTGATTGATGGCCGTCGCGACACCTGCGCGATCTCGTGACCGAATGATCAATCTGTGCGGCGCCCGTTGTTCAAGATCATCGCGCATATCGGCGGCACTGCGCGCCCCTGCAGGTCCCCGGGTTTGATCACGGTGTGAGTGGCGAGCCGTTTGCCTGCGGCTTGTTGCCAGGCGGCCTGACCGGCACGGGTGGCAGGGCGCGCCTGGCGTGGATGATCGAGGCAAGAGGGGCATGGCAGCGCCGCAGTTGGGCAGGACCTGCTCGTGCGGTACGTGGAGTTGCGCCGGCACACCGACAACGACGGTGATCGCCTGACACCACGGGGAGTGGCGGATGCGGAGCTGATAGGCCGCGGCCGGCTGCACCCGCCGTACGCGGCGTTCGTTTCCAGCGGCGCGGCGCGCGCCACCCAGATGCTGGAGATCTTGCGGCACGCGGTGGGCCAGGACCAGACGCCGATCACCGTCGCGCCGGGGTTGCGGTCATCGGTGGAGGACCGCTGGCGCCAAGTGGCCACGGCGGCGGGGAAGGGCGCGGACCTGGATGCCCTGCAGGCACTCGACCCGGACCTGGTCGAGCGGGAGTCTTGGCTGCTCGGCTCCCAACTGCGGCAGGTGATAGAGGGGCTGCCCGATGGCGGCCGTGCGCTGGTGGTGGGCCACAGCCCGACCAACGAGGCCGCCGTGCTCGGGCTCACCAGCCAGGTCGTCCCACCCCTGGGTAAGGGCGAGGGGATCGTGCTGATCGAGGACGGCGGGCGCTACCGGGTGGAGCCGCTGGACTATGGCGGAAAGCCGGAGTTGTCCCGCTGATAGATTCGGAGCCGTGCCCGACCTGCCCTGGACGGCTCGCGCGCAGATGGAACCGGGAACCGAGTACCTGGTCATGGCCTCCCATCTGCCGCTGAAGCGGATCTCCTCCACCGTGCGCTTCTTTCGGGCCGTATCGGCCGTGCGCAGGCAGCTTGCCACAGCAGAAGGTCTGGTTGGCTACACGCTACGGGCCAAGCCTTTGGCCCGTGACTACTGGACCCTGTCGGTCTGGAAAGACGACAGGGCGCTGCGGGAGTTCATGCGCACGCCGCCGCACGTCGGTGTCATGACCTCTCTCAAGCCGTTCATGGGACCGACGAAGTTCGTCACGTGGCAGATCTCCGCAGCTGATGCCCGGCCCAGCATGACCGGTGCCCTCGAGCACCTGGCTTCGGGATAGCATTCGTCTTTGGCGGGCCCGGCGGCAATCCGTCGCCAGCGGCGGCTCGGGCGTGGCGCGGTGAGAACCTGGTCGTTGGGGTAGGTCTTTGACGAGTGCTGCCGCGTCGCGGCCGTTCGAAGTGCGTGCCTCATGAGAGACCTGCCCGCGCAGCGGGATCTGTCCGGCGCGCCCGTTGTCTGCCCGCTGTGCGGTCTGGTCCACCAGCGGCGCCGGTTCACCGCCGGGTCGTTGTACTGCATCCGCGCGGACTGCCGGAACCCGCACCACCGGCACCCGCCGCCCGCGCCGGCCGCAGCGCCACCGAAAGGGACACCGCCATGGCCGCGCGACCCGAAGTAGTGGCGCTTCTGACCGACTTTGACCTGCAGCGCACCGGCTCCGGCCAGCGGCTGGTGCACCGGGACGGCACGCCGTTCACCACCGAGGAGACCGACCTGCCCGGCAGCGCCACCGACGACGACATGCGCGCCGCCGCCAGCGAGCTGGCTGCCGCGCCCGGGCGCCTGGCGGAACTGTTCATGCCCTCGATCCGCGCGGTCGCCGAACAGCTCAGTGACCACCCGCCTGCAACTGAGACGCCCTGAGCCGCAAGGGCAACCGCGCGGCGACGGCGGCCTGGCCGACTGCAAGGGTGCCGCTGGACGCCGATGACCAGACATCCCCGCGCTAGGTCCGCACACCCGGCGGCACCCAAGATCACCGTCCTCCGTACAACCGCCTGCCTGCGCAGCCTTGACCAAGAAGCCGCCCACCGCCATGGATGCGCACGCCGCGAACTCCTGAGCCCGATCACGCACCGTGATACGCCGCGCGGCCCGCAGCTCCCGATCGCCGATTAGGGCGCAGCTGACCGTGGCGCCGCCCTGGCGGCAGGCGCATGCAGATCCGCCAGTTCGGTGCGCGGGCGCCAGGAGTGGAGCGGCCGGAATCACGCGGTACCGGCTTCAGACGTCACATCGCTGGACGTG
>JBKPDY010000020.1:0-64146 GCA_046728155.1 Actinomycetota bacterium | reverse complement strand
GCATTGGAGGATGGATGCTGGTCATGGCGGCCCTCGGCTACGGGCTCACCCGACTCCGCCCCCCGGTCGATCCAACAGCGACATGACGGCCGCGCGGACGTTGCGGGTGGCCGACAATGACGACGAGCAACGCCGGGCCGGTGCCGTCGTTGCCCTCGGGCTGCTGCCGCTGGAATTCGCATTCTGAATCGGCTTCGCGCTCCCATTCGGACCAGTGGCGGGCGGCATCCGGACGGTCCTCGTCACGCGCGTCAGAATCTTGGCCGGGCGCGGGAGCGGATGTTGCCTGGTACATTCCCGGCGTGGCTGACAATATCGGGATCAGGACGCGGCGGCGCTTTGGGTGGTTCAGTCCCAAGGTCGCCATCCTTCTCGGGTTGGTAGGGCTGATCTTCCTGGCATACGCCGCGACAAGCCTGTCGCGTCAGCTCGGGGCGTCGACGACCGGGATTGTCGGGGCCTGCACCGGACACGCCATAGGCGGCAACTTGAGCCGCCCAGTGGTGCACACCTGTGATGTGACATGGTCGGGCGACAGTGCCACCCACACCACGTCGCTCGATGTGGGCGAGGGCGACTTCAAGGCCGGGCAGAGCATTGACTTGCGCGTCAGTGGCGACAGCGCAGTCGAGGCAACCCCGCCGCTGGTAGGGGCCGCAACCGCTGTTGTCGGGTTGGCCCTCATCGCCGTAGTGGTCGTACCGGCGGTACGTCAGCGCCGCCAAAGGGCCTGACGCCGCCGACATCCCGCCGGAGGCCTAAGATACATGCTCGTCAATCTCGGCTCCCGGTCCGGAGTTCGTCATACTCCCCGAGCGGCAACCCGAAACCCAGCGCCCCCTAACCGTGGCACCCGCCGGCTACACGCAGGCGTGGGCGGCCGCACTGTACCTGCTCGCGGTAACGCTGCCCCGGGGCCGATATGACTTCCCCTACGCTGAGAACACTATCACTGAAGCACTATCCGCAACTGTTGCCATGGCGGCACGTCACGGCTCACGCGCCACACTCCCGCCGGCTTGCCGAGCACCGCCCGGCGGACGACGGACCGGCGTAGCCTCGGTCCTGTGGAGGGCGAGCGCTACAGGGTGGCCATCGAGTTCGCGGCCCGCCTACCCGTCGGCTCTATGGGTCGGCGCGTGAGCAAGTTCGAGTCACTGTTGCCCCGCAACGCCGCCGTACGCCTCGTGAAAGAGTCGCCCGACGTGGGCGTGGGCGAGGTCGAGGTCGAGGTCTATCTCGACTCGTTGAGTCCGGCGATGGCGCTTCGCGACGTATCGCGCGCAGTCGAGCTCGTGGCCGCCACACCCGAGAACAAGGTTTCACCGGGCTCCGGTCCAACTGCTAGGGAACCGGGGCCCGGATCCCTATTCGCCGAAGATGCGTTCCATCGTCTCCGCGATCTCCTGCATGCCGGCTCGGTAGTACCGGGGCTGTCGTCGCTGGCGACGTGTGACCGATGAGCCGCTGAATCACGGCCGGATCCACCCCGCCCTGGCGCCACCTGGTCGCGAAGGTATGCCACAGCTGGTGCGGGCGCAAGTCGAACGGCAATCCAGCGTCCCAACCGGTGCGCAGTACCACCTCTGTGATGCCGGCCTTCGTCATCGGTCCCCGCTGCCCTGTCCAGAGTGGACCTGGCTTCGGCCCTCGGATCCGCATCCACGCCGAGACGCGCTCGCGGACGGCAGCTGAGAGCGGGACCTCCCGCACCTCGTCGCCCTTGCCGTGCAAGCGAACCAGGCCGGTGCGGGCTGTGATGGCGACGTCGGCCACGTCGAGGCGTGCGCACTCCTCAACTCTGGCGCCGGCGTGGAGGAGCATCGCTACGATCGCGGCGTCCCGGGGTCGTCGGCGGGCAGCCGAGCGCTCCACCATTCGCTGCTGCGCCTCAGTCATTGCGGGCGGCTCGCCGGGTGGGCCACGCGGGACGACTTCACGTCGATCGGTGGCTGCGGCGCGTGCTCATAGAGCAAGGCCACCGCGGCCAACGCCTGGTTGACGGTAGCGGGCTTCTTATGCTGCCGGAGCAGGAGACGCTTCCACGCTGTGACCGCGCCCTACGCGCCAACGCCGCGCCCGGACACCTTCCCGTCACCCCTTCCCGTCACAGGAGACCCCGCAATGGCGTACCTCAACCCGACCATCACCCTGCGCTTCGACGGCAAGTCCAAACTGGACTTCACCGACGATGACGGCAAGCCGATCGTCCTGCCGAATCTGGGTAAGGACATCTGGATCACGATCCGCAACCCGATGCTGATGCCGCAGAGCCTCCTGATGCCCAAGCAAGATGTGCAGATGAAGGAAGACGGCACCCCCGTCGACCGGAACGAGGCGCTGCAGGCCGGCGCTGAGGTCGTGGCCGGGCTCATCGTCGACTGGAGTCTGACTGACATAATGGATCTCTCAGACGACGCGCGGGTGCTGCCGCTGCCGACGAACGCGGACGTGCTGCGCAACCAGGTGCCGGTCGTGGTTGGGGACATGATCGCGACCGTGCTCGCGAGGGCCCGCAACCCTCGCTGACCCCGGACTCCGAGTACTTCGAGGTGCTGACCGCGGTCGAGTCCATCATCGACGGCACCTGGGGATCCGGGGCGCCGCCGCGGGAGTTCATCGACTTCTTCCTCATGTACGAGATGCGCTGGTCGTGGGATGAGCTGCGGGCAACACCCGAGTACGTGCAGCGGTTCTGCTACGACTTTCGGCAGGCTGCCATGGCGTATGAGGCGGAGCCGCTCGAGAAGGCCAAGCAGAGCAATGAACGTCAGGGGTGGGGGCGATGCCTACATAGCTACGACCCGTGTGCCGGGCGCCATCTTCGCCCGCCTCGCGGAGGAGGGGCGCCGGCGCGGGCGGCTCGCCCCTGAGCCCCTGGTGCTCGCGATTGAGCGTCAGGCGAAAATCAACCTGAGCGGCCACATCCACCGCTACGGCACATCGACCCCGGCCTATCCGGGCGCGGCCCGGCGCTCATCTCCGGCAATCTGCGCCGCAGCATCACGCAAACCCCAGTCGTACGCACCGCGGTGGGCTTCCCGTTCCTGGAGCCCGCATTCAAGTTCGGCGTCACCGCCGTCGCCCCCGTGCTATTCCGCCAGGTGTACGGCACCGGCTGGCGCCGGCTCGTCTAGCGAGACGCCGCCGCGGTTCATTTGCCTCTCCCTCTGACGTGTGTGATGCCGGCGCCTCTGCGGTTCTAGGCCCCTTCGCTGAGCACAGCGAGGTACAGGGTGCCGGTGTTCATCGCAGTCACGAGCTCGCCCGCTTTGTCCGGGTTCACCGCGACCCAGACCCGCAGAACCCCGCCCTGCGTACTGACACTGAGCAGCGTCGCCCGCTCGAGAATCTGCTGAGTAACGATGCCTCTATCCTTGGTCGCGACGGTCCGGAAGACGATCACTTGAGCGCCCGGGCGGAACCGACTATCAGGCGTGTTCGTCGTCTTCAGCTGCACCTGTGCCTCGCCCTCGGGCGTCAGCGGCGCATCGGCGGCGGTGCCGAAGTCCGCCGCCATCAGCATGGTGCCGGCGCGCACCGGGGTTTGCAGCGTCTGCTTGTCGTAGTCCGGGCCAAGCTCGGTGAGCGCACCCTGGTCGACGACCGAACGGGGGAAGTGGCGTTCCTCGACGAGGCCATCGGCCCGGATCTTCTGAGCGGTGGTGCCGACCGGGAGGTCCTTGTTCGCGACGAGCACGGTCACCGGGTCCTGGATGCGGTCCTGCGCTCGCTTGTCCGCGGTGAGGATGAGGAACAGGCCGCCGGCGGCGCCCAACGCGGCGAGCAGGATCGCGAAAGTGATCGCTGCGATACGTCTGCCCATGTCTCAGCGGCCCCCGGCCCGGCCGACGACAAAGATGAACCACACGAGGTACGCGCTGAACAAGGTGAACAGCGCGGCGAGCCCGGCCGCCCGGAGCAGCACCGAGTGGCGGATCACCTGCCACAGGTCCTTCCACGGCCGGTGCGGAAGCAGATCAGCGCAGGTGTGGCGGTCGATCCGGTAGGTCACGTCGGTCACGTCGACGCCGTTCGGGATGCCCCACTCAGCGCCGCAAACATGCCGCACGTAGAGCTTCCCTCGATCGACCCAGATGGTGTAGCCGTTGGCCAGGCCGAGCCACTCGGGGACGGCGGTCATTGAGGGGTCTGACACGCGCGACAGCGTAGAGGTTCGCCATCGCCCCCGCCACACGGGCTCAAACCTCGGCGCCTCACATGATCTTCGACCATTTCAGGCAGGGCGATTGTTCATGTGGGGTGATCGCGATGGGAATGGAGGTCGTCGGCCTATACACCACCCTGACCCCCAGGCCGATGAGGCGTTCATCTACGCCTGCAAGGGGGACGCTGAGCGCTGGAGGAAGTGGCGGGTCGCCTCCGAGGCGACCACGGCGAAAATGAAGGCCGGGGCGGCTGAGCAGGCCGCCGCGGTCGAAGCCGCCACCAAGGAGCAGGTCGTGGCCACCGAGGCGGCGCGGGGCCGGACGGCGACCGCCTGGTCCAGCTTCACCGGCGGAGCTCGTCCCGCCGACACCGACTGGGACCAGGCGATGCTCGGCCTACCGGTGCGGGCCGACCTCGCTCGGGGTGTCGCGACCGAGAACCGCGCTTCGTACGGCGGCCGCGATGGTGGCGGCCAGTTCAACATCGTCGGGAGGCAGGTCGACGATCAGCGTCCACCGGATCGGACTCCGCGGGGAACGGCTGTCCTCCGGCATCCCCTGGAGAGCGCCGTCGAAGCGGTTGCGTTCAACGGGTGTGCACCGGCGCAACGACTCGTCCAGCGCCGCCTGGTTGATCGGCCGGGGGCGGATGCCCGAGCCACCCGACTCCCACTTCGAGACCATCCTGTCCGAGACACCTAGGTGACGAGCGAACTGGCGGATGGACATGCGGCGAGCGTGGCGCAGCAGGCGCGCCGGTCCAGTGCTCCACCGGGATCATGAGTCGCCGCCTGTGGAGACGAAGGGCTCCGAGGATTCATCGAAGGCGAGCCCCCCCAGCCACGGGGTACGCCCAGGCCCTCCGCGATACGGACGAGCAACTCGTACGAGTGCACCTGGCGCCGTCTCGTGAGGATCTCCGAGATTCGTTCTGGTTCATGCCGGTCCGGGCGGCGATAGCGGGCTGGGAGACGCCGTCGCGTTGGAGCAGCCGGTACACGCCGGCGATGTCATGGCTGGCCAGCAGCCGGCGCATGTCCGGCCGCTCCCAGACCACAGGCGGTATGTGATCGCGTTGGTGCGACCCGCAAACACGTTCTGCAATGGCGGCCCAGCCTCCGGCTGGACCGGACGCCCGCCGCAATTGGTCGACTGTTCTCGACCGCGCGCGCCGTTGCCCGAGGCAGGAGGTCTGGCACGATCGCCGAGTTATGCGGCGACGCAAGAGGATTGGGCAGGCTGAAGAACGGGAGACGCTCTCGGAACGACTGTCCGGCCGCGGTCGGCTCCGTCCACCACGCATCGATGGCAGCGGAGAACGACGGGTGCGAACTGAGGTGCTCGCGCTGAGCGTCTTCGTCAACGAGTGCACCGCGGGCTACATTGACGAGGACCGCGTTGTCGTTCATCAATCCGAGCTCACGGCGTCGATGAGACCGCGAGTTCGCCGGGTCAGAGGTAGGGCGAGCAACACGATGTCGGACGTCGACAGGATGGTGTCGAGATCATCGAGCGTTCCGATGAACTCGACAGGCTCGTCGGTCTTGCCCGTGGTGTTGATCGCCCGTATCCGTTGCAGTGATCACGTCGCCGCTGACCTACACCGGGGAAAGGGAAACGTCGATCGACATCTCTGGCGTTCACACGAGCCTCACCATCGACGCGCGGATGGCGACCATGACCTGCGGATCGCAGGTCGATTAGTAGTTGGGCGGGTTCGCCCGCCCGAGCACCATGATGATCCAGGTGATATACGCGCTGACCAGGGTGAGCGCTCCAGCGAGCAGGGCGGCCCGGAGCAGGAACGACTCGCGGATCACCTTGCGGAGAGTCGGCTTAGGACGGTGAGGCAGCAGATCGGTGCACGTGTGCTGGCCGATGTAGTGCGACACCGCCGACATGTTGACGCCATTCGGGACGGTCCACTCGGCACCACACGTGTGGCGCACGAAGAAGTGGTCCTTCTCGATCCACAACGTGTAGCCGTTGGCGAAGCCCATCCAGTCCGGACGCTGGGCGGTCTGCGCAGCCATTGAGGGGTGTGACACGCGGGCCAGCCTAGGACCTCGCCGCGGTCTTGGCTACGGGCGGGCTGAAGCCCGACGGATCAGACGGACTCTTCTATGTGATCCATTTCGACATTCAGACGGCGTGATCCTTGCCCGGCACAGCCGGCCCGTCTGGAGAGCGGGCCGGTCTGCTCGTGTCTTGCATCAGCGACCCGCAGCGGGGGCTCCGATCCGACCCTGCGCAGCCACCGTCAACTGTCCTGAGGTTTACAAGTCCCCGCACAGGTGGGTGACCTCAGCGACTCGGATCCAGCAGTGGAAGGCTCGCACTCACCGTGCCCGCCGTGGGTTGCTCTTCTGGCATGCCCGGCCGCTTGGCCGCGGTGTCGAGCCAATCGATGAGATCGCGCCAGACATCCGGTCCGAACCTGAACGAGTGGAACTGGAACATCGACTCCTCGGCGCTCAGGCCGTCGAGCATTGGCACGATGTTGAGCATGTGCTCCAGTCCCGGATACACCCGGACGGTCAGCGGGCCGCCGGTGACGATGGCCCGCACCGACGCGGCCACGGGCACGCTGGTGTCGTCGGAGCCGTACTGCAGGAAGACCGGGCAGCTTATTCGGGCGTAGTCGGTTGCCGGATCGTATACGAGCTGCGGATCGGCCTCGGCGGGAAGCATCGCCGCGAGCTCGGCGGCCGCGATCATTGGTGGCACGGCGGATAGCATCGGGTTCTGCACCACGTAGCCGGGCACCTCGTAGCGATCGAGATCAGGCGCCTGCGCGACGGCGGCCAAGGCCTGGTCAAGCCGCTCCATGGCGTCTGTCCGTCCGGTGCCTGCGACGTCGAAGATGCACTGCCAAGCCTCCCCGACGGCGGCGATGGTGGTCTCGCTGACGCCACACTCGCGGAGCACCTTCGTGCGCCGGTGCACCTCCGATGCAGCCATCGAGACACCGGGAGCGCCGATCCCGACGACAAATGCGACCGGCCTACGTGCGGCCACCATCGGTACGGCCCACATCCCGTTGGAGAAACCGGCCAGGCCCACCCGCCGCGGATCTATGTCGGCATGTGCGGCCAGCAACGCCAGGCCCGCCTCGGCCGCTGCGGCCTGGTCGAAAATGGACGGGTTCGTCGGTCCGCCGGACCGCCCGTGCCCGGCCTTGTCGTAGATCAGGACCCCCACCCCGGCCTCAAGCAATGGCTGAGCTTGGAGCCGGCAGAAGTCACGCTGCCCGCCGGCCGCCCCGTGAACGAGGACCGCGGCCGGATGTGGGCCGGGCGACGCGGGCACGACGACAGTACCGGCGAGCGTCGCGCCGCCAGCCTCGAAGGTCACCGGTTCCTCGCGCCAGCGTGAGGAGCGGGCGAGTGACACGGTCGTGCCGCCGGCCGTCAGCGTCAAACCACCGGCCGTCAACGATATCTCCGTCCCGTCATCGGCGAGCAGGCGGCTTTCGCCGACCGGGTAGGCCCGCATGATCTGGTCGCTCTCTGCAAGCAGGACCATAGGCTCGCCGAAGTACGCCTCCGGCACCTGGGTCAGCAGCAGGCGACGGTCGGGCGACTCGTACCAGCCAGCCACACTGTCCATTGTGGCGGGTATTGGCCTAACCGGGGCCAAGTGGACTCCGTCGAGATTGGCGGGATGTGGCACTCGGTAACGGCGCTGGCCGGGAAAGTCGACCGTGAGTTGGCCGTCATGACTCGTACGAACGATGACGACGCCGTCGTCGATCGCGCCGATCCGGACGTTGTCGAGGGATCTGCCGGTCATCGAAGCTCCTGTCTTAGGTCTGGACATCGTCGGGGAAGGCGAAGAAGGCGATCCGGACGGGACGCGTGGCGCGGGATCGGCCGCGACGACCGGCGGCCGGTCGGTCGACCCAGCGCCGCAGAAAGGCCAGGTACTCCGCGGTGAACTCAGCCAGATCGGTGACCTTCAAGAGCGCAGACGACTGTGAGAACAGTGCGGCATCGCGCCAGTCATCGCTCAGGTCACCCCGGGCCAGGTAGGCGTTCACCGCGCCGGCCAGCCGCTGCATCGTCAGGTCGATGGTGGTACGGGCCAGATCTGGAGCGGCCGAGGACGACGGATCCTGGAAGCGAACGTCCGAATGCGACAGTCGCCAGTACAGTGCCCGCCCTCGTCGCTCGTCCGGCTCGATCAGGCCCGCCTTGCCCAGCTCGCGCAGGTGATAGGACGCGACGCCGGTGTTGGATCCCATCTCCCGCGCCAGCATCGCCGAGGTCGCCGGACCGGCGGCGAGCCGGTCAAGAATGTCCTGTCGCACCGGGTTACCCAGGGCCCGCAGCACCACCGTCTCCGGCCGGCCTACCCGCGTCATGAGTGCACAGTATCGTATGCATAAGAACTTGTGCAAGACTCCCGGTGGACTAGAGACGATGCCGCTGGTCGAGTCTTCCGGCATGAGGGTGACGATGACACGCCGACGGTCGGCGACGTAGCGCCGCGAGGTCACATAGCCAGATCGCGTCGGCCGGGATGCCCAGCAAGTGGGGCGGCCCGGTTGACGCCGACCTGCCCGTCCCGCACCGCGACGGTGCGCCGGGAGACGATCTCGTAGGCACCGCCTACCGGCGACGACGCGTGGGCGCGGTGGGAGCGCAGCCCGATGCCCGCGAAATCCCAGCGCGTTTCGCCATCATCAACGCATGCGTGGTCACGAGGGGCGACACTGATAGAGGAAGGTGTCGAGGCACATCAGGTACTAGTTTCACTGTGCCTCAGCGGACTCATCAAAGTACTCCGCCCCTGTTGTCTACGTGCCACAGGCTCTGCACGGAACCGTCCAACTTTCTCACAGGAGGGGTTCATGCCCGCCCAAACCCAGGTCGTCCTCGAACCCGCTGCTCGGGAATTCGCCGACATGACCTCGAAGCCTCCGTTCTTGTACGACATGGACCCAGTCGCCGCACGCAAGGTCCTCGATGACGTCCAAGCCAAACCAATCGCGAAGCCGCAGATCGACGAAGAGTGGGTCACCGTACCGGCCTCCGTAGGCGACGTGCGGGTTCGCATCATGAAGCCGAAGGGCGCGACCGGGATGCTGCCCGTCGTGGTGTACATGCACGGCGGTGGCTGGGTCCTGGGAAACGCGGGAACCCACGACCGGCTCGTGCGAGAGCTGGTCGTCGGCGCCCAGGTAGCGGTGGCCTTCGTGGAGTACACGCCCTCCCCGGAAGCGCATTACCCGGTCGCCATCGAGCAGGGCTACGCCACCGCGAGGTGGATTGCGCACGAAGGCGCATCCAAAGGCCTGGACGCCAGTCGCGTATCGGTCGCCGGAGAGTCGGTCGGAGGCAACATGACGGCCGCGCTGACGCTGATGGCGAAGGAGCGGGGCGACGTCACATTCGTGCAGCAGTCGATGTACTACCCAGTCACGGACGCCGCGATGGACTCCGACTCCTACGAGCAGTTCGCGACCGGCTACTACCTCAGCCGGCGACTCATGGAGTGGTTCTGGGACGCCTACGCGCCCGACAAAGCGCAGCGGATGGAGATCACCGCTTCCCCGAACCAGGCGAACATCGAGCAACTTGCCAGGCTGCCGTCCGCGTTCCTGCTCGTCGATGAGGCCGACGTGTTGCGAGACGAGGGCGAGTCGTACGCCGCCAAACTGCGCATGGCCGATGTCCCAGTCACCACAGTGCGCTACGACGGCACAATCCACGACTTCATGCTGCTCAACCCGCTCAGCGAGACCAAGGCAGCTCGCGGTGCCATCACCCAGGCGACGTCGTTCCTGCGCAGCGCGCTCAGGCCTGGCTGAGAGCCGCGCTGCATCTTCTACCCATTCCAACAGTCGATGGAGTGATATTTGCGTTCGCCGTTCGGGATATCCACGCCCTCGCGGTTTCGGGGTTGAGTGACGGCTAGGGTGGAGCGGTGTTGACCCCCGACGCCATCGTGCTCCAACATAGTGATCCCGATCACGCGCTCGCGGGAGTCCGCCTGGTGCAGGAAGTCGGGCTGGTCGATGATCTGGAGTTCAAGTACGACGAGGCCGAGCGGGCATGGCGATTGCATCTGCCGCCTGTTCCGGTGAGGCGCTTGGAGTACCTTCTCGAACTGCGCCGGAACGGACAATCCGAGGTGATCTGCGATCCAGCCAACCCGCAACGCGCACCGGGTGGCGTCGGCGAGAAGTCGACAATCGAGCTGGCCGGCTACCGGCGGCCCGACTGGCTGGATGTGCCGGGGACGCCTTTGGCGTGGCGCGATCTGACCGTCGGATCGCGGGCGCTCAAGACCGACGTGCCAGTACGCATCGCGGCGCGACGGGAGGCGAAGGGAATCCTGCTGGCCCACGATGGCGGCCAGCTCGACCGGCTGACCGAGCTCAGTCACTACAGCTCCGCAATGATTGCCGCTGGCGCCATGCCGCCGCACCATCTGGTGCTGTTGAGTCCGGTCGACCGGAACGAGTGGTACTCGGCGAACCCGGCGTACGCGCGAGCGCTCGCAGACCGCGTGCTGCCGACGGTCCGAGGGGAACTGGGTACCGACGCTCCGGTTGTCGCGCTCGGCGCGAGCCTAGGCGCGCTCGCCCTCCTGCACGCCCAGCGCCGGACCCCGCACCTTTTTGGCGGGATGTTCCTCCAATCCGGCAGCTTCTTCCAACACCGCTTCGACGCGCAGGAGTCGAACTTCGCGCACTACCGCCGGATCGTCAACTTCGTGGCCGGAGTACGGCGACGCCGGCCCGCTGGGGCACCCGTGCACACCGTAATTACGTGCGGTATCGCAGAAGAGAACCTGGCGAACAACCGGAACATGGCGGACACGCTGCGTGACCAGGGGTATCCGGTGCGGTTGATCGAAGTGCCGGACGCGCACAACCTCGTTGCCTGGCGCGATGCCTGGCATCCCCACTTGGCCGCGCTCGCGAGCGCGGTATGGACCGGTGATCCGCTCCGGGCGCAAGATGGCTGAGTGGATGTGCATTCCACGTGGCTGCACTCGCCGGCGATCGGTGCCGCAGGCGAGCTCATCCGGCATGGACACGCGGGCCGGCCCGTGCTGGTCTTTCCGGCCGAGCGAGGGCGGGCACCCGACTTCGCCGCTAACGGCATGGTGGACGCGGTCGCACCGCTGATCGACGCCGGCCGGGTCAGGCTCTACACCGTGGACGCGTACGACGGTGAATCGTGGTCCCACGGTGACATACCGCTCGAGGAGCGGGCCCAACGCCACGGTTGGTACGAGTCATGGATCCTGGATCAGGTTGTGCCATCCATTGTGGACGACTCTGGCAGCACGTCCGGCATCGCCACGACGGGTGCCTCGATGGGCGCCTTCCACGCGCTGAACTTCTCCTTTCGCCGGGCCGACCTCTTCCCGGTCGCGCTCTGCCTGTCCGGCAACTACGACCCGACCGGATGGAACCGCTGGGGCGACACCGGCGATGCGGTCTACTTCAACAACCCTTCCGACTACGTGGCGAACCTGCACGGCGAATATCTGGACTGGCTTCGCGGCCGGCTCTGGATCGTGCTGGTCTGTGGGCAGGGCCAGTGGGAGGACACCACCGGCGCGCTCGACTCGACCCGCCGGATGGCGGGAATATTAGCTGACAAAGGCATCCGGCACGAGCTTGACCTGTGGGGCGCGGACACGCCGCATGACTGGCCCGCGTGGCGGGCGCAGCTGGCTTACCACCTGCCACGGTTGTGCTGACCCGGCCGCGGACTTCAGGGAGGACGAATGACAGAAACCGAACACCTCATCGGTCTCCTGCTCGGCATCGAGGAGGATTGGCCCCGCGCGTTCGAGACCCTGCTCGCGCGGCTGGGTCCGGTCACTGACGCGGGCGGCAACACTCACCGCCTGAGCAGCAGCCGCGTCACCATCGAACCGTTCAACTTGCGGGACCGCCCCCGACACGCCCTCGTCATCGATCGCTTGGCGTACTGGTACTACCATCCGCGGGAGTGGCTGAAGAAGGTTGCGCTGATGGATCGGTCGTACCTGTTGAACAGCCCGTTCACATTCCAGTCGATGGAGAAGCACGCCGCCTACTGCGCGATGATCCGGCTGGGTCTGAACGTCCCGGAAACGGTACTGGTGCCCTACAAACACCCGGTCGACAACGTCCGCTACGCGTACACCGCGGCCCGCTACAACCGGCCGTTCAGCCTGGACGCGGTGGCCGAGAGCCTGGGCTATCCGCTATTCATGAAACCGTACGACGGCGGCGGCTGGGTCGGCGTCTCGCGGATCGCCGACAGTGCGCAGCTGCACGCGGCATACGACGCCTCCGGTGAGCGCCTCATGCACCTGCAGCAAGCGGTCGAGAACTACGACGTCTTCGTCCGCTCCTTGTCCATAGGGCCCGAGACAATGGTGATGAAGTTCCGGCCGGAGCTGCCGATGCACGAGCGGTACGCCGTCGAACACGGCTTCCTGTCCGCGGCGACCGGCGACGAGGTTCTCACCATTTCGCGTCTCGTCAACGCGTTCTTCCGCTGGGAGTTCAACTCCTGCGAGATGCTCATCAAGGGCGACACGGTACACCCCATCGACTATGCCAATGCCTGCCCCGACGTGGCCCTGACGTCCCTGCATTACTACTTCCCGTGGGCGATGGCGGCGCTGTTGCGGTGGAGCGTCTTCTGCGTCGTCACGGGGCGGCCACTTCGGATAGACACCGACACGTGTCGCTACTTCGAGATCGCCGATCGAGCAGACCTGTCGTACGGCGAGAAGCTGGCGAGCTACCGGAGCTTGGCCGACGAGTATTTCGATACCGACCGGTACGCCGAGTTCTGCTCCACCCAGCTGAGCTACGTCGACGAGATGGTCCACGACTGGGTGCTGTCACCCGACTTCGACGACCTGCTTGTCAGCACCGTTCGGGCCACATACCCACCCGACGAGCACGAGCGTTTCGTCGCCCATTTCCGCGGACTGATCGGCGCCTGGCTCGCCGACCGCGCATAGCGAAGGCAGGATCGGCATGGGTCGACATGTGCAGCTGCGGACGTTCAGTCGAGCGGACCGCACCCGATACCGGGACAAGATCCGCACCAATCTCGATGTCCTCGGCCGGATGCTGTCGGAGGCGACGTTCGAGGCCAGCGCGCCCATGACCGGCCTGGAGATCGAGCTCAACCTGCTCAACCAGGTCGGTGATCCAGTGATGCGCAACGCCGCCGTCCTCGCCGAGATCGCCGACCCGGACTTCGTCACCGAGCTTGGCCAGTTCAACATCGAGATCAATGTGGCGCCTCGCGAGCTGCGAGGCGACGGGCTCACCGCCTTCGAGTCTCGGATCCGGACCAGCCTCAATTCCGCCGAGGCCCGCGCCGCCGCCATCGGCACGCACCTGGTCATGATCGGTATCCTGCCGACGCTTCGGAGTGAGCACCTGACCGAGGAGACTCTGTCGGCGGATCCTCGCTACTCCCTGATCAACGACCAGATCTTCGCCGCCCGCGGGGAGGACATGGTCATCGAGATCTCGGGCGTGGACCACCTTCGCATGCACTGCGACTCGATCGCACCAGAGGCGGCGTGCACGAGCGCGCAGTTCCATATTCAGGTCGCGCCGGAGGCCTTCGCCGCCTATTGGAACGCTTCGCAGGCCATCGCCGGTGTCCAGGTGGCGCTGGGCGCGAACGCCCCGTTTCTATTCGGCCACGAGCTGTGGCGCGAGACGCGGATCCCGCTGTTCGAGCAGGCCACGGACACCCGGGCCGACGAGCTCAAGGCCCAAGGAGTACGGCCACGGGTGTGGTTCGGCGAACGCTGGATCACGTCGATATTCGATCTGTTTGAGGAGAACGTCAGCTACTTTCCGGCGCTGCTGCCGATTTGCGACGACGAGGATCCGGCCGCGACGGTCGAAACGGGCCATACCCCCGGCCTGCATGAGTTGACCCTGCACAACGGCACCATCTACCGGTGGAACAGACCGATCTACGCGGTCGTCGACGGCCGGCCGCACCTGCGGGTAGAAAACCGCGTGCTGCCGGCCGGCCCCACGGTCGCGGACATCATGGCCAACGCCGCCTTCTACTTCGGACTGGTGCGCACCTTGGCCGAGCAGGACCGTCCGATCTGGACACAGATGTCATTCAATGCGGCGGAGGAGAATTTCCACATTGGCGCTCGGCACGGCATCGCCGCGTCTGTGTTCTGGCCCGGCGTGGGAAACGCCCCGGTGACCGAGCTCGTGCTTCGCCGCCTGCTTCCGATGGCCGCCTCGGGCCTGGATCGCTGGGGCGTCGACCCCGCTGATCGGGACCGAATGCTCGCCATCATCGAGGGCCGCTGCATCAGCAGCCGCAACGGCGCCGACTGGCAGGTCGCGGCAGTACGGCATCTCGATACAAGCATGGACGGGGAGCCGCCGTACGAGGCGCTGCGTGCCATGCTCGCCGAATATCGGCAACGCATGCACAGCAACGTCCCGGTGCACGAGTGGCCGCTGCCGGGCGCCGTGCCTGGTCCGCGGGTGCCCTGAATCCACGACCTCGCCGATGAGCAGGGAATGGCGGGCTACAGCCTCGAGGAGCTACGGCGGTGGCTGAGAAGCCCTGCCGGATGGGCTCCGCCAACCGTTAGCCCTGGACAGTCTGATCTACCTGAGGAGAGTCGCGTGAACCCGTTCCCATGGCTCCGCACCGCGCCGGCCGGGCGGGCTTCATTGTTACGCTCCGAACTCAATCGCCGGCGATGACGAGCCCAGCCTTGTCGGCTCCGCGGGCGTCTAAATAGCTGCTGATGCGGGTCAACGCCGCCAGCATGACCGACCGTTGTTCGCCCGAGTTCGCCGGGTCGGCCAACGCCGTCGGGATCTGGACCAACCGATCCGGCGAGAGGGCCATCCAGATGGGAATCGCCTCGGCCTTCGTGACCTGCCAGTGTCCAGGCGACACTCGACTGAAGGTGAAGCGGGAGAGGATTCCTTCCCGGTTGTCATTGTTGGGCTCGGCGTGGTGGGAGATCTCGTTGCCGTGGCCGTATGCCACCCACTTGTCGCCGATCTTCTCAAATGGCTGTACGGCGTGTGCGTGATGGCCGAGGAGGAGATCTACATCCGGGCTGGCGAGTAGCCGCCGAGCCACGGTCAGCTGCTGGTCGTTCGGCGCGTGCTGGTACTCCGTGCCGAAGTGAAGGCTCACAACGACGATCTGCGCGCCTTCGGCCCGGGCACGTCTGGCCTCGGAAAGGATCGCTGGTACGTCGATCAGATTGGCCAGCCATGACTTTCCGGCGGGACGTTGCAGACCGTTGAAACCGAACGCATACGCCAGGTGGGCGATCTTCACACCCTTGACGGCGAGCATGTTCACCGTGGCGTGGGCGGCCGCCGACGGGTAGCTGCCGGCATGTCGGATCCCGGCGGCGTCCAATGCCGCGATGGTCCGGTCGACTCCGGCCTCACCCTGGTCGATTGTGTGGTTGGACGCTGTCGAGCAGGTGTCGTACCCGGTTGCCGCGAGCGCTGTCGTGATCTGCGGCGGTACCGAGAACCGCGGGAAGCCGGAGTACGGCCCGCCCACCGGGGCGATTGGCGTCTCGAGATGGCAGATGGCCAGATCGGCCGAGGATACGACGTCCTTTACGCCGGCGAGGATCGGTTCGAAGTCGTACCCGGTCAGACCGTCTCCTTGTGCGTCCGACTTCGCCTGATCCCACAGTGGTGGGTGCAGCAGCACGTCCCCCGAGCCCACAATGGTGATCGTGGTGGGCTGGGTAGGACTCGGGCTTGACGAGTAAGTACCGGAGGCACTGGCCACGACTGGCGGCTGTGGCCGACCCGCTGGACCGGTACAGCCGGCAAGGCCGAGCAGAATCGCGGCGGCACCGGCTATCAGTCGACGTGCGCCTCGACTCGGCTGGGGGTGTGTCACCTCAGCACCATGCCTCATGGGCTGCCTCGCCAAGAGCCTGGTCCAGCATCTCCAGGCCGAGCGACAGCTCCTCCTCGGTTGTGGTCAGGGCGGGGGCGATTCGGAAGACGCTACCCATGCCCGGCAATTGCACGACGTTGATGTGCAGCCCTAGAGCGAGACAGCACCGCGTCACCGTGGCGCCGAGCTGCTCGGCGCCCTGTTTCGTCTCGCGGTCGGTGACGAGCTCGATGCCTTGGAGCAGGCCGCGTCCACGCACGTCGCCAACGACTTTGTGACGCTCCTTCATCTCCATGAGTCCCCGCCGCAGACGCTCGCCGAGCAGCCCGGCCCGGACCTCCAGCCGGTCACGCTCGAGCACATCCAGCACGGTGTTACCAACCGCGGCGACGAGCGGATCGGACACATGCGTGGTGTAGAAGAGGAAGCCGAGGTCGTGTGCTCGTTCCTCGATCTCGGCGCTGGTGACGACTGCAGCGAGTGGCAGGCCGGCGCCGAGTGTTTTGGACAGGGTGACGATGTCCGGTACCACGCCGTCACGCTCGAACGCGTACCAGGTGCCCGTGCGGCACAGCCCGGTCTGCGCCTCGTCGAGGATCAGCAGCATGCCACGCTCCCGGCATTTGGCCTGCAACGCGGCCAGGTAGCCGAGTGGCGGCTCGATCACTCCGCCGGAGCTCAGGATGGGCTCGACGAGACAGGCCGCGAGGCTACCGACCGACTGAGCGTCGATCAGTTCGAACGCGAAGTCGAGCTGGCGCCGCCAGTCCAGCTCACCGGTGGGCGTGACGAAGTCCGGACGGTAGGGGTTGGGCGTCGGTATCGCAAAGTTGCCCGGCGAGGCCGGTCCGTAGCCTCGGCGCCCGGTGCTGTAGGTGGCTGCAGCGGCAGCCTGCGTCATACCGTGCCATGACCGGGCGAAGGAGACAACCTCGTGCCTCCCGGTCACCAGCTTCGCCATGCGGAGAGCCGCCTCGTTCGCCTCGCCGCCGGTCGTCAGCAGCAGTGTCTTGGCCATGGGTTCGGGCAGCGACCCGGCAAGCCGGCGCGACAGCTCGACGACAGGTCGCGACAACATGCCGCTGAAGAGGTGGTCGAGAACGCCGATCTGCCGTCTTACGGTCGCCACGATGTCCGGGTGGGCGTGGCCGAGGATCGCGCTCATCTGCCCCGAGGTGAAGTCGAGGATGCGGCGCCCGTCCTCGGTATAGACGAAACTGCCCTGGGCCCGCGCGATGACTTCCGGCGTGAAGGTACCCCCGTAGCGCACGACGTGGTCCCGCACGTCGGTCCAGAACTGATTGCTCTTGGTCACGGTCGTCGTCATGTGCCGACGGTATTGCACCGCATCCGCGCGCGCTTCTCTCCAACGCGATCGGCGTACGTTTACCGCACCCCGCGTGCTCGGTGAACACGATTGCCCTCCGCTGATCACCGCGTGCGGCGAGGATGCGCAGGCTGCTGACCCGGTCCGGCTGGTGCGCGGTAGCCACCTTGACTTGGTCGTCTCAAGGATCTACGCAGTGACCGCCTCCACCTTGACGAGACGCCAACCCCGGGGGTCCGTGGTGCGCCACCTGGGTGGGCGCGAATCCAAGGTCAGCCTCGCGTACCTTCGACGCGATTCAGCCATTCGGCGAGGACTGCGGCTTCGCTGTGCTCGAGATCGCGGGCGGCCGTGAGCAACGTCATCTGGTGGTGTCCTGCGGTCTCGCGGAGTCGCTGAAGCGTCTGCTGCCGCTCCGGCTCGCGCAGCTCGGCCATATAGCGCCGGCGAAACTCGGTGTAGCGGTCCGGGTCGTGCCCGTACCAGCGGCGGAGCTCTGTGGATGGTGCGACGTCACGCATCCACTCATCGACGTTGGCGTCCTGCTTGCGCATCCCACGAGGCCAGAGGCGGTCAACAAGTACACGGGTACCGTCCTCGGACGACACGTCATCGTAGATCCTTCGGTACCTGACGTGTTTGCCCATCGCTTCCTCCAGTACGTCCGCTGATCCTGGATCACATGCCCAACGGTTCCGCAAACAGTCGTTCTTCCTCGGCGCAAAGCGGCCTGACCGCTCTCCAATAGTCACCTTGCCACGGTGCCAGGTTGTTGACCGTCCGATTGAGCACAATCGTGTTTGTCGACGGCGTACGCGTACAGCCTGGCCCGTACGCGCACCTTGGCGAAGCGTCGGGCCCCGCCGTCGAGGTTGGCCGGCTGTGAGCGGGAAGGCGGCTCGGGTGACCCAGGCGTTGAGGGCCCTGGGCGATGAGGACACGCCGCTAACGACTGTCGGCGTTCGCCGGAGAGCCGGACTGATCGAAGAGCAGCAACCAGGCGACGTTGATTCCGAGGAACATCAGTAGCGAGAGAAGGATCGCCTCCACCCGGACGGGCGGAGCGGAGATCCCCACATCGGCCACGAGCGTAGGCGCGATAGCAACGACCGCGACCAGGACATAAATGAGGACCGCCAACACGTAGCTGGCCATACCGAGCCATGTTGGCGCCGGACCGCGGACCAGGGTCAGCACGATGGCACCTCCGGCGGCGACGATCGCGAAGGAGATCCGCCAAAGTGCCGCGCTGGCCGGATCGACGAGGGCAAGCAGGCCCATGAGTCCGGGCATTGAGAAGTGTAACGAGACGCCGTAGGCCCGCCGTCGGTGCACCGGATTCCGCCGCCAGTCGGCATGGCGGGTCTGTACCACGACGACCCAGAGGCCGAGCAGCGTGAAGCACACGGTCGCGAACGCGATGTAGAAGTCGGTCAGCATCTCCTTGTACCCGTTCCGCGGGGCGACGATGACATTGACAGTATGAGGGACATTGCGGTGATCAACGCGAAAGCTGCTCCGGCCGCCAGCTGTTCAACGGCCTGGACTTCCGGCGCTCAGCGTACCTGCCGCGCGGTCAGGGATGTCTCACGCGTCGATCGCTGCGCGGCGTGGCGGATGACCGGCCTACTTGCTGACCAAGATCGCAATGCCGTTGCCAAGTTTGACGACCGCTCAACGGGTCTTCGACCAGGCGACGCAGGCGGCCGGCTGCCGGCATCTTGGAAAGTGCCCTCCCAGGGACGGTTGCCGTAAAAGGGTCCGATCTGGGGGCCATTCAGCTGATTGCGTCCGGGCACGTGAGCGAAGATCGTTTCCACATGTCCGCGGGCGGTATCGTGCCGTCCACGAGGTCGCGAGGAGGATCCACGGTGGCTGTTACACGACGAACGATGCTCAAGGGAGCGCTCGGGGCCGCAGGGATCACACTCGTCGGTGGAGTCAGCGGGTTGGCGGCCCGCAAGGCGTACGCCTTACCCACGCCTTCCGGGGATGGTACGACGCTTGCGCAGACGATTGTCCGCGGCGTGCCGGGGAGCGGCGGTTACGCGCCGCTGGCCGCGGGCGCCGGCGAGCCATTGCTGTTCCGGGGAGAACTTGGCGGGACGGCTAGCCACGCGGCCCGCGATCGGCGGGTCCTAGCGTGCTTCGCGCACCTAACCGACGTGCATGTCATGGACGTGCAGTCCCCGGCGCGATTCGAGTTCTTCGACGCGTACGGCAGCATCCCGTTCCTCTCCGACTTCGCCAGTGCGTACCGGCCGCAAGAACTGCTCAGCGCCCAGGTCGGCGATGCCATGGTGCAGCAGTTGCGGCTCGTGGGCCGCGGTCCTGCCACTGGGGCACCATTGCGGTTCGCGATCGTCACCGGCGACAACACGGATAACTGCCAGTTCAACGAATTGCGCTGGTACATCGACCTGCTCGACGGCAACGTGGTTCGGCCCGACTCCGGAGACATCGGCCGCTACGAGGGCGTGATGGACGACGTGGCGCCTAGCGGCTACTTCTGGCACCCCGAGACCGGTTTTGGTCAGCCAACGTCGCTGTTCGGGTTCCCTGTCGTGCCGGGTCTGCTCGACGCCGCACGGGCGCCGTTCCACGCGACCGGTCTTGGTCTGCCCTGGTACGCGGTTTACGGCAACCACGACGGGCTGGTGCAGGGCAACGTGCCCCGAACACAGCTGCTGCAGCAGCTCGCCACCGGCCCGCTGAAGCTGACGAGCCTGCCGCCGACGATCCTCGCATCCCCGTTGTCGGCGCAGATCCAGTTCATCCTCGGGCTTCTGGCGCAGGACCCCAACGCGATCGCCCTCGAGCTGTCCGCCGGCGGTCGGCGTTTCGTGACCCCGGACGCGGGTCGCAGGATCGTCGACCGGACCACCACGGTCGCCGAGCATTTCACGACCACCGGTACTCCGGTCGGTCACGGCTTTACGACCGAGAACATGTCCGCGGCGACCGCGTACTACACCTTCGATGCAGGCCTGGTCCGCGGCATAGTGCTGGACACCGTCAACAGCGGTGGAGGACCCAACGGCTCGCTGGACCCGGCCCAACTCAGCTGGCTCGAGGGCCAGCTTCAGGCGGCCAGCAGCCGCTGGCTCTCGCCGTCGGGGGAGCTCGTGCGGCGACCCGGACGGGCCGACAAGTACTTCACCATCTTCAGCCACCACACGATCGGAACCATGGACAACGTCCCCGCCGGGAGCGGGCGTAGCAGTGGGCAGGAGGTGCGCGATCTGCTCCTGCGCTACCCGAACGTGATCCTGTGGGTCAACGGACACACCCACCGCAATCAGGTGCTGCCGCATGCCCGGACCGCGGGCGCCCCCATCGGCGGTGGCTTCTGGGAGGTCAACACCGCTGCTCACATCGACTGGCCGGAGCAGGCCCGCATCGTCGAAGTGGTCGACAATCTCGACGGAACGCTCTCGGTCTTCTGCACCATCGTCGACCACAGCGGACCCATCTCGACCGCCAGTCCGTTGTCGAGTGTCGCGGCGCTCGCCTCTCTGTCGCGCGAACTGTCCGCCAACGACTGGCAAAACAGAAGCGACGTGCGCCGGGGCGCGATCGAGGACCGCAATGTCGAACTGCTGGTGCTCTCGCCCTTCTCAAGGTACGCCGCCGCGGACTTCTCGGACCGCGCTGAGGTGTTCGTCTCGGCGTGACGATAAGTCGTTGCGTTCTCGCCGCGTGCGACTTACCGTTAAATACATGATGTTGTGGTCGTCCGTCAGCAAGCCGGTGAGCCTGGTGCTCCGCGGCTGGACGATCACGCCCGCGTTCGGGCAACCGAACTACGGCGGCGACCAGACCCGGACCAGGTGGCGCGACTAACGGACACTTCATGTGCACGCGAGCCGCCCACCCGGGGTACGGGGCAGGGCGGCTCTCTCGTACTCAGTAACAACAACACATGGGCGTAGCTCAACTGGCAGAGCAGTGGCCTCCAAAGCCGCCGAGTTGTGGGTTCGACTCCTACCGCCCATGCGCTCCCGGCGTGCCCGGGGGCCTGCATCTTGAGAACTCCACAGTGGACAGCAAATGACCTGGCCCGCCGCCGCGGCCGCGCGGCGGCCGGTGGGGGCACGAGCCGGGGCGAGGGAGCTGGCTGACCCGCCGGCGTTGGAAGCAGGAGAGACGGCGTTCGATTCGCCGGTCCCGGACGCACGGTTCTATGGCGGGAGCTGGCGGCGTGCATGGCGGGTTCGGCTAGCGGTAGGCCACCAGGCCCTCAACCTGGAAGCACGGGTTCGACTCCCGTACTCGCTACTCATGCCGTCGGGGTGTCCACGGTGACATGCCTGTCTTCCAAACAGGAGTAGCGGGTTCGACTCCCGCCGACGGTTCCGTGGCAATGTCAATAACGCCGGTGAGGTTCGGCTGAAGGTAGGTCGCCGCGCTTGGACGCGCTTGTGCAGGTTCGAGTCCTGCATCCTCGGCGCGGCGAGGTCCGTACCGGCCGCGATCCGGGTTCCCCGGGCCAGCGGCCGACCGCATTGAGGGCTGAGGTAATCCGGCAGCCTGACGGGCTCTGAACCCGTTCGTGGAGGTTCGAATCCTCCGCCCTCAGCTCACCTGCCGGCAAGCACCGGCGTGCCAGTCCAGCGCACCGAGGGTAATAAGCCGCCGCTGTATGCGGAGGAGTGCTTTCGATCCGGGTCGCTGGCTCCACGGGTTGAGTGCTGGTGCACAGCGTCGCCTTGCAAGCCTCGCGTGCGGAGTTCGATTCTCCGTCGATCCACCCTGCCCGGGTAGCCCAAGCAGGTAGAGGCGCCGCGTTCAGACCGCGGAGGTTGGGGGTTCGAATCCCCCGTCGGGTACGCGTCCATGCCGACGTAGCTCAGTGGTGAGAGCGCCCGGCCGTCAACCGGGAGGGCGAGGGTTCGATTCCCTTCGCCGGCGCCAACCAGCGTCATGGAGGGGTGGCTGAGAGGTCCAAGGCGCTGCCTTGCTAAGGCAGACCGGTGCAGTCCGGCGCGGGTTCGAATCCCTCCCCCTCCGCACGTCCCGCCGTGGCCCGAGTGGTAAGGGCGTCGCCCTGATAAGGCGAAGGCAGGTGGTTCGACTCCACTCGGCGGGACCATGCCCCTGTAGCTCAATGGACAGAGCACCGGTCTACGAAGCCGGCCGTGGAGGTTCGATTCCTCTCAGGGGTACAGGAAAGGCGGTGCCCAGCGGTGGCCAACTGGCGTTGAAAGCCAGGCCGGGGTGACACCCGAGCTTTCGACTCCTTTGCCTTCATCTACGCGCCGTTAGCTCAGCAGGTAGAGCCGGGGCCTCTTAAGCCTTGCGTGGCGTAGGTTCAAGTCCTACACGGCGTACTGCGGATGTAAGCACACCCAGCCAGATGGCGTGTCGTTCAACGGCAGGACGCCTCCCTGTTAAGGAGGTCATGGCAGTTCGAGTCTGCCCATGCCAGCTCGTCCGCGCCGGAGCCCACCTGGTTGGTGGGGCCTGCCTTATACGCAGGACGCGGTGGGTTCGACTCCTGCCACCTACACCTTGCCCTCGTAGCTCAGCGGAGAGAGCACCGGGTTCCGAGCCCGGCGGTCGCTGGTTCGATCCCAGTCGGGGGCGCATGGTCCTTTGACCGGGCGGTGAGGTGCTGGCCGGCAAAACCAGATGACCCGGTTCGAATCCCGGTCGGGGCCTCTTTGCTGGCTGTCCACTGTGGAGCCTCATCAGCCCGCCCGTGGTATACGCACAGCCGCCTCATGGATTCCGGACAGATTCGGTCGTGACACTCGTGGTCGTCCAGCCGTTGCACCATCAGGAGGCCATCGTGTCCGACCACGATCACACCGATACCTTCGACCGCGGACTGCACTTCGACCTGTCGACGATGCTGCGTCGACGACGCGTTCTCGGACTCTTCGCCGGGGCCAGCCTCGCGGCACTGGTCGGCTCGGCTTGAGCCTCGTGATGAGCTCGTCCATGATGCCCTTTCGGCGGGGTCGATAGGCAGGTCATCATTCGACGTCTGGATCCGGCGGCTTCACAACCTCCGTCCGGGTCGGCGCCAGGAGTCGGTCGGACTGGCACATCCGCCAAACGTCCATGGCGGCGGGTGGCGATGCCGACAAACCCCGCACGACCGCCGGGCGGCTCCGGCCCGCGTCAGTAACCGATGGTGATGGCGCTCGCGGAGTGGTCGTCGGTCAGGGCTCCGGTGGCCGCGGTGAACCCAACGAGCGCCTTCGTCGGGATCGCGACGAACGCGTCGAGGATCTGCTGACCGTCCACTGTGATCACAAGGTGCCCGCCGGCCCCGACCGCGATGTCGACGTGGTGTGAGCCGGTGCGCAGCGCCGGTACCGCCGTGGATGTGGCGACGTAGGTGAGGGCTCGGCCGGATCCCCCCGTGCTGATACCCACGAAGTTGTTCGATGGCTCGCCAGCATGTTTGTACGTCACAAAGGTCACCGCAACGCCAGGCAGCCCGGAGAATCCGAGTCCGCCGCCACCGCCGCCGATCGATGTCGGGCCGGCCCTTGACGCGTCCAGGAGCACGAATGTCATTCCGTCAGCACCGGTTCCGCCACCTATCCGGATGTCGAAGCTGGCGTGCAGCCGGGCCGTAGGTATGGCTGTTGCATAGAATGCCGAACCGATCTGGTCGGTGATTGCCTGCGTCAGCCGCAGTGTGCCATTGAGGGTGGTGGCCACGCCGTTGAATGTCCAGCCCGTCGCCGGTGGCGGCGGCACGAACGTCAGGCCCGCCAGGACCTGGGCGTTGCCGATCCGGTGCACATCCGTGCTCGCACCGGTCGATGCCGTGAAGCCGACGATCGCCGATTTGGGCACTGACGGCACCGTCGCGGTCAGCACCCGCTTGCTGTCGACTGACACGGTCAGCGTTGTCCCCGATACTCCGAGGGTCACCTGCCGTGGGGCCGTTCGTAGATTGGGCACGTTCGTGGTCGACGAAACGACTGTGGCCGGTCCGCCAGCGGTGCTGGTCAATATCGCCACGAAGTTATGAGAGTCAATGCCGTTCTGCGGATACGTGACGAATGCCACCGCGACTCCGGCCAGGCCGGCGAAGCCGAGACCCGCGCCGACCGGACCAAGGCTGGTCGCGCTCTGCTTGGCCGCGTCCAGAAGCGCGAACGTCGTGCCGTCGGCTCCGGTTCCGCCGTTGGTCGTGAGGGCGAAGGACGCGGTCAAGCCGTTGGTGGGCACCGGATCGGAGTACAAGACGGACCCGGCCAGGCTCACCTGCGCCGGGGTGAGCACGGCCTCGCCCGCGGAAGCTGTGGCGGCGCCGTTGAAGCGCCAGCCGGTACCCGGAGCTGGCAACAGCGTTGACCCCGATCTGATGACGACATCGCTCGCGGCGTGCTTGTCGGTCAATCCGCCCGTCGCCCCGGTGAAGGCCGGCAGAACGCTCGCGGGCACTGTCACGTTGGCGGCGAGAACCTGGCTCCCATCGAGCGATACGGTGACGCGTCCGCTCGTCACGGTGATGTGCACCGAATGGGTGCCGGCGCGAAGCGGCGGAATCGCCGTCGCCGTGCTCACGTATGTGAGCGCTCCGTTGATGCCGCCAGTTGTCAGCCCGATGAAGTTGGCCGAGGGATCATTTCCGCCCTTATACGTATCGATGGTTACGGCGACACCGGCCAGGCCGAGGAAGCCCAGACCTCCGCCACCGATGCCGATGGTCTTCGGCGTGTTGCGGGTTGCGTCGAGGAGCGCGAACGTCAGTCCGTCCGCGCCCGTACCTCCGCTGATCTGCGCGGTGAAGGAGACGTCGAGCCCGGCGCTGGGCACCGGGTTGGCCAGCACTGCCGAACCGACCTGATTCGGGCTGGGCGTTGTGAGTATCAGGGTCGTTCCGGACACCGCGGCCGAGCCGTTGAGCACCCACCCGCCGCCGACAACGGATGGCAGCGGAACGCCGGCGGCCGGGCTGGTGCCCACACCGGTGACCGGGACGACGTGCTCGCCACGACCGTCGTCGGAGCTGATGGTGTACGCGTTGCTGAATGACCCGACGGCGGTCGGTGCGAAGGTCACGATGACTTTGACGACATCGCCGGGCACCAGCACCTGCCCTTCGGGCAGCGGAGTCGCAACCACGAATGGCAGTGCCGGCGGTGCGGCCTTGGTGATCGTGACGTCGAGGTTGCCGGTGTTGCTGACCGTCAGCGTCTGCGAGACCGACTTTCCGACCGACACACTGCCGAAGTCCATCGCGGCCGGCGATATCGTCAGTTGCGCATTTCCGGTTACACCGCTCCCCCCGAGCGAGACCGCGGCTGAGCCGTGGGGACCGGTGATCGTCACCGACGACGTATTGTGGGCGACCGCGGTCGGTGTATACGTGATGGACACTGCGATCGACTGGCCCGGGGAAATGACGGCGCCGTCCGCCGGCGCCCCCGCCATGGTGAACGGCTGGCTGGGCCCGGTTACCGACGTGACCGTTTCGTCCGCCGTACCGAAGTTGGTGAAGGTCGCCGTCAACGCCTTGTTCGCCCCGACCGGCACCTGGCCGAAGTCGAGTTGCGCGGGCGAGGCCGTGAAGCCTGGCTTGATGCCCATGCCCTGCAGAGCGGCGCCGTATCCGGCCGGCGATCCTTGGTCGACGAGCGCGAACTGGAGTGCCCCGGTTGCGGAGCCCGGCACGTTAGGGGTGAACGCGACATCGACCTTTATCGTCTGGCCGGCGGCCAGCGTCACGGGCGCCGCCAGCGCAGTGGCGGCGAACGGGGCGGCGGTGCTGACCGAGTTGACGGTCACGGTGCGGCTGGCGGTCGCCATCACGGACGCGTGTTTGGTCGAGCCGACATTGACGTTTCCGAAGTTCGTCTGCGGGGCGTTGAGAGCCGAGGACGCCGGCTGGCCGAAACCGAACACGAAGCCGTCCCGGGTGCCCACGTAGACGCGGCCGCTGGAGGTCGCCGGGGTGCTGAACTTGACACCGGTACCGATGGGGAAGCAGCGCAGCAGGGCGATATGCCCATTCGTCGGAACCGCGTTGTAGGCGCACAGCCGGCCGTTGGTACCGGTCGGACCGTCCACGTTGACGACCCAGACCACCGCGGATCCGGCAGTAAGTCCGTTGGACGTCACGGCCGGCGATCCCGACGTGAAGCCGAAGGTCTCCGTGGTGTGCCCGGCGAGGCTCAGGGCCGGCCTTCCCTGCCCGTCCGTGCCGGACTTGAAGGCCAGCATCGCCCCGTTGGTCTGGACCACGTAGATGTAGCCACCCTCGCCTCCATAGACCGCCGGGTGGCCCCACACGCCGCGGTACGGCCCCAGCGCCTGCACCACGTCGTCGGTTCCTCCCGAACCCTGTGCCTTGCCTCCCAGGTGGTCCCGGTTGAGCAGGAACAGCCGGCCTTCCTTTCCGATCACGACCATGAGATGCGGGACGGACGGCGTGCCGAAGTACTGAGAGGGCAGCGCCACCGGCCCGCCCGAACCGAGGTCCTCGTCGTTGCGGTCGAGAACGGCGGCGTTGGCCGGGCTGAAGAAGTCCTGGGCGGAGATGACACCGCTGGCGTTCACCCCTAACCGGACCACGGACTGGGAGAGGTGTGATGGCGGACTCGTGCCGGGGCCGTCCGGCGCGGTGACTCCATTTCCGGTGGACACGAACATACGGCCGGGTCCGTCCGAGACGATTCCGCCGCCGCTCTGCCAGATTCCGGCTTTCGAGCTCGTCGTACCGGACTCATCCGACCACATGCTGATGGCCCGGGTCGAGGTATTGACCCCCGCGACCATGCCGACGTATGTGCCGTAGTCACACTGCGAACCGAATGCCATGTACACGACGCCGTTCATCAGCAGGAGGCCGGGTCGCTGGTTCACGTCCTTGCCGTTGAACGGATGGACCGGGTCGTTGCTCGGTGTGCCGGTGATCCTCACCGGCCAGCCGGATGCCTCGGCGCCGGTCGTCGCAGTCAGGGCATGGAGGTACCAGTTCGGGCTCAACGCGTCCGGGCCGTTGTTGACCTTCGTGGTGAGGTAGACGAGGCCGGCCAAGGGATCATAGACGCCGGTCGACGTATTACCGATATTGGGAGCCAGGTCGGCGCAGCCGATGGTGCTGCTCGGCCAGGTTGGACCGAGGTTCCTCGACCATTTCACGGCGCCGGTGACAGCGTCGAGCCCGTACACCCAGTCGTCTTCGGTACTGACGATGACGGTGCCGCCGATGACGAGCGGCTGGGCGTACACCTGTCCCGTCACCTTCGTGGTGAACAGTTGACCGAACGAACTGCTCCGGATGCCGGCGGCAGAAAGCGTTGGTTCCTGGGCGTCCCACCCGGTGCGGAGCACGTCCTGTGACACGGTCAACTCGTCGGCAAAGGCTCGCTCCAGAGGCCCGATGAATGGAGTAAGAAAGGCCAGCAACACGGCCAGCAGGCCAGCGCGGCCGCGGATCCGCATCGGCGACCGCCGCACCTCGACCAGGACCCGCTTGACGCGCGGGAATTCGCTCGCCATCCAGAAGAGCCTTTCGTCTCACCACGAGTCCAGACCGAAACTTAGCCGGCAAATTCAACGACAGCCGACGCCTTTCGGCTCTGTCCGGTTCACGATAGGATGAATCTGGAAACCACGCAAACGCTGGCGTTGTCAGCCCGATATAACGACAGGTTCAGCCAGGTCTGCCTTCGCGAGACCCGCGGTGAATGCGGCCAGGCATTGTGGATCACTATTGAAGCGCCAGTCCGATGTCCCGCCATCGGAGGTGCCGTACTGGAACCAGATGAATCCGACCACATCGAGGTGGTGGGCGAGCCACCTGAAGAAGTCGGATGTCCATCTGGTCTTGTCGGGCCCGGGTCGGGCACCCGTTTCGGTGATCAGCAAAGGCAACGTCGTGAACCGCCTGATCTCGGAGATGGTCGGGTCGAACGTGATGCCCGCGCCGCGCTCCCGCACCCCGTATCCGACGAGTCCGACCCAGTCGACATACGCCGGGCCGGGGAACAATGACGTGAGGTCGATGTCGGGGACGGGGCGAATGATATTCGGGCTCCACACCCAGATGACATTCGTCGCCCCTACCCTGGCAAACACATCGTGGACATGGCGCCACGCCCTGACGTAGTCGCCGGGTTGGTTGCCCGATCGCTGCTCCGACCACGGGTACCAGTTCCCGTTCATCTCATGGGCAAACCGCATGACGACCGGCCACTTCGCGTTGCGCACCGCCGTCGCGAAGGCCGTGACATACCTGTCGTAGCCGCCGGACGCGATCCTTCGCAAGGTGTATGGCGGCTGATCCGGACCGGCTCGTTCGCCCGCCCACGGCTCCCAGGACAGGACCGGCACGGCACCCTGTTGGTAGGCAAGCCGTACCGGCGTGGCGTCGTACGTCGACCGCCAGTTGACGAAGTACTCCAACATGGTCGGTCGTCGCCCCGCGAGTCGGGCGATCGAGTCGACCATGCTCGCCGACCACGGAACGCGTGGGGCGCTGATTCCAAACCGGGGTGCCGACGGGCGAAGCAGGTCGTCGCGGGTTGGCACCCGGGGCACGGTCGCCGGCGCCGCTGGGCTGGGCGTCCCGACCGCGGCGGCTCGGGGCGGCAGTTTGGCCGCGGGGGTCTGTGTGGTCACCGAAACCACCCAGACACTGAGCGCGGCCAGGATGGACGCCATGACCACCATCCAGATGTTGACCGTTCGGCGCGGGTATGTGTTGCCCTCAGACACCGAGGATCACCGAGCTCATCAGCATCGAACCACCCAGTACGTAAGGAATGACGGCCAGTAGGTTTCGCTCTCGCAGGCCGGCGAATGCATCCCTACGGGTGCCCCACCCGGCGTTGTGCGCCATCCTGATGAATCCGAGCACCCGGACCGGCATCAGGAGAAACGTGTTGACGGACACGAAGAGAGGAAGGTAGAGAATGTCGCGTGGCCGGTACGCGAAATGCTGACCGAACCGCACAGCCATGGACAGGACGGTCATCAACGAAGCGAGGAGCAGGATCATCGAGATCGCCTCCCACCGGCCGGATGGCAGTGGCAACCGCCCATAAAGATCGGCTTTCGCCCCGGTCACGACGGAGACACCCCACGATGCGAACGAGCCGACCAGCACGAACGGAACGAGTATGTCGGCGACGTAGAACACCGACAGAATCGGCGTATGACGAAGCATCCACGGCAGCATTCGCAACGTGTTGTACTGCGACCCGCGAGCCCATCGGTACTGCTGTCGCGCCAGCTTGGGCAGCCGCGTCGGCGCGTCCGTGTAGACGACTGAAGTCGATTGGAAGACAGTCCTGTATCCGGCCATCAGCGTGTAGTTGGTCAAAGCCCGGTCATCGCTCACCTCGAGAACGACGCCCAGGAACCGATCCGTCAGAAAGCGCTCCATGCAGCGCATCAGGATGCTGCGCCGGAACGCGATCGTCCGGCCGGGAAGGCAGCCAACCGTTCCGAGTACGCTCATCGCGGGCATCGAGTACTCGTTCCGTACGTTCTCGAGCCAGTCGGCCCACCGAGTCAGGGCAGCCCGACCGGGCTCGAAGATTCGTTGGCGCGTCGTCACGCCACCGATCGTCGGATCGCGGAACGGCTTGACGAGCTCTCTGAGCGTGTCGTCTGTCCACAGTGTATCCGAGTCGACGAGCACCACGACCTCGCCGGTCGCAAGGCCTACGCCGATCTGCACGGCGTTGCGCTTGCCCGCCCGGTCGGTCCAGCACCAGCGCACGCCGGCGTCGGCACAGAGCGCTTCGATGGGCAGGTTGCGGGGGCCGTTGATGACGACGATGACCTCGTGCGGCCGCTGGGCGATGATGCGGTCGAGAACCGATCGGAACAGCTCCATCGGCTCGTCCACCACCGGGATGATGACCGATGCGGAGCCGTACCAGTCCTCACGCCACGGGCGGTAGTGCGTGGCGAGGAGGACCCGGATACCCCAGAGCAGCCAGATGACAGCCATGAGGATGACGAACAGATAGACCTTGCCTGACTCCGACCATGCGCCCAATTCGAGCAGAAATGCCAGCATGCGTTACCTACGCGGCCTTCCTGACGAGTAGAGCCACCGTCAGGCCGGTCGGATACCACTCGGACTGCACCTCGTATCCGTTGGTGAGGAGACGGGCCTTCTCGTTACCCAACTGGTAGAGCGGGTTCTGGTACGTGCCTACCCTGAGCACCCAGACGCGCGGCGGGTTCCTCAGGCACGCCGCCGGCTTGTCGCACTCGGTTGGCATGAAGTTGCCGGCCGCGCGTGGTGCAAGGACGACAAGGAGATCGGTCGGTCGTTCATCTGCCGGGACGTAGCGGGCAAGCAGGTCACGGCCCACCCGGCTCTCTCCCTGGGAGTTGGGGCCGTACACGATTGCGTCGCCGGGCCGGGCGTTCTGTGCGATCACCAACGCCGCGCTGCGGGAGTCCTGCGTGTGACCGTCCTCCTGACGGAGTGCGAACTGCGCCGGGATCCCGATCGCCGCTATCGCGGCGGCGGCCACGACGCCGCGCACGACCGGCGTCCGTGTGAACGGCGTCGCGGCGAGAAGCGCCCACGCCGGCAGCGTGAAGAGCAGGTAACGAGGAAGCCACAGCGGCGCCATGTGCGCGACGACGAAGAGCGCGATCGCCGGGGCGAGCGCCCCCATCGCGTAGTACACCGCAGGCTTGCGCAGCGAGACCGACAGCAAGGCGAGCGCGACCATCGCGCCGGCGACGAGTCCGGTGCCGAAAAGACCCGTCGGAAGGCTGACGAGGCGGGTCACGGTCGCCGGCGGGATCCAGGAGACCTGATCCGTCTGTCGGCTGCCGAGCAGAAGTAACGGTATCGCTGGCATGATGCCCAGCACCACGGTGCATTGCCAACGCCAGAAGAGCGAGCGGTGGTGGATGAGCACAACGAGGCCGTGCGCCACAACGATGAGCAGCGCGACGACATTGAACAGGCCGACCAACGTCACGGAGGCGAGGTAGGCCAAGACACGGCCAAGCCGCGGCGATTCAACGAACCGGAGTAACGCGAGCGTCGCCAGTGTCGCGGCCAGAACGACGAAGGCGTATGGCCTTGCCTCCTGGGCGTAGCGGCTGGTCGTCGGCACGGCGGCGAGGAGCAGCCCGGCCAGGAAACCGGCCCGTGGACCAGCGAGCCGGGTTCCGATCCGCGCAGTGATCCCGACCGCGGCCGTCATCGCGATGACCGATGGCAGGCGCAGGGCGAAGTCCGACGCGCCGAATACGTCCACCCACGCGTGCATCAGGACGTAGTACGGCGCTATGACCGCGTCGAACGACGACAGCACGGCGATCATGCCGCTCCAGCTGGTGGTCACCATCCCCCACGTGGCGAGCTCATCCCCCCACAAGCTCGGCCAGGACAGCCGGATGAAGCCGAACATGGCCATGACCAACGCCGGGGCCAGCCAGGCGATCTGCGAGAGGGCCGGAGCTCCGCCGATCGACGGCGTCGACACCGGATGCACCATGGCCATCAGCTGCGTGTCGGCCCACCCGATGGACGCTCGCAGCCGCGGGAGCACGCGGGTCTGCTCCCGACAGACATCGGCGGCGGAAGACTGCTCAGTCTGATCAAGCTCGATGTCGGGGATAGTCCCCAGTTGGGCCCGGGTCTGGTCGCGATCGGCATCGGCGACAGCCGTTGCCGGGGGGTTCTCCGGCCGCGCCGTTATAACGCTTGTCTGGGACTCGATCATGAAAATAAGCCATCCGCGGTTAGCCGTGGCGCTACCGTAAGCCCTGAGTGACTGTGCGGCGGCGTTAGACACGCTCGATGACCGGTGCGTGGTCGGCACCGTGCGATGTCGGTCAGGCCCATACCACGACAACGATCCACGCCCATGTCAGGGCGTCCCCGAGCGCCACACCCGGCCACGGCGGGTGGGCGCCGCGCGGCCGTCGAGTTGTACGGTCATCGGATGCACGGTCACCTGCGACCTACCGCCTGACCGCTCATGCCTGAGCTCCCGGAGGTCGAATCCGCGCGTCGGGTCATCGAGCACATGGCGCTCGGCCGCCGGATCGTTGATGTTGACGACTCCGACACGTTCGTGTGTCGTCCGCACGCGCCGGGTGAGATCCGTGCCGCGCTGCTGGGTCGCCGATTGACTACGGCGCACCGGCGCGGCAAGAACATGTGGTGTGAGACCTCGCCGGTCGGTCGATCTCGTCGCCCCGGGCCGATCCTCGGTGTCCATCTCGGGATGTCGGGCAAGATAGTCGTCGCCGATGGGCGCGGGCTCGAAGTCGACGGTGGTGACTACTGGCAACGTGGCCGGGAGCCCGGAGATTACCGGTTCGCCCGGTTCTCGCTGACCTTCGCCGACCGCGCGTTCCTGATCCTGGTCGATCCCCGCCGGCTCGGCCGCGTGCGCCTCGACCCGCCTATCGAGATGTACGGCCCGGACGCCGGCGAGATCGAACTGGCCCGGTTCCGAGCGATCATGGCGCGAGGGACCGCGCCGGTGAAGGCACGCCTGCTCGACCAGGGTGCGATCGCCGGCGTCGGTAACTTGCTCGCCGATCAGTCGTTGTGGCTCGCGAAGATCAACCCGGCTCGACGCGTCGATGAATTGTCGCACGCCGATATCGACCGCTTGTACCGCGTGCTTCGGAGCACCATCGACGCGGCCGTCAACGGCGGCGGTGTGCACGTGTTGTCGGTCCTGCCGTCGCGCGTGCCGGGCGGACGGTGTCCACGATGTGGTGCCCCCATGGTGAGCGGTACCGTCGGCGGTCGGACGACCTACTGGTGCTCACGGGAGCAGACCTGACAATCACGGGAGCAGACCTGACCGCTCACGGGAGCAGACCTGACCGCTCATCCACTGTGGAGGTCGACGAATCGTGGATCTTTCACCTCCGGGCGATGGCGCGATCCAGAACGGGCGGCCGTTGCGGGCCCTTGAGACACTGGCGGCTGAAGTGGATGCTAGGGGCGTCATGGCACCGCTCGAATGGACGCCGACTAGATCATTCGCAGGAGGGGTCAGCACATGAACGAGAGGGACAGACGATACTGGGGCAACCGACGTGGTGGCGGCGATGCGGTCTACGGCTTAGGGATCATCGGCGCCATGGTGTACTACATTCAGGCGGCGAGCGGGTTCTGGTCCGTCGTCCTCGGCATCCTCAAGGCCTTGGTCTGGCCGGTCTTCCTGGTGTACGAGCTGCTGAAGTTCCTGGTGGCCTAGCTGTCGCGGTGTAACCGGGCCGGAATCCATCCACTGTAGACGCTATGAGGTGTCAGTGGGGCGCTGGGCTCGTACAAGTGCGGTTAGCGAACTGTCCGGGCAAGCATCGGGGTCCGACCAGGGGGAACCCCGATAGCACGGCACCCATGTCCAGGCGCACGCTGGACGTGACATCACATGAGGGAGTGCGCCATGAACGAGATCCACCAGACTTTCCGCCAGCACGGGCTTGTCCGGCCGCGCGAAGGACGCGTGCTGGGGGGCGTCGTCGCGGGTCTGGGCCGGCGCTTCGGACTCGACCCATGGCCCGCCCGGCTGCTGTTCGTCCTGGCGCTCATGGTGATCCCCGGCATCCAGATCTTGATCTACCCGATTCTGTGGATCCTGATGCCCGACGAGGAAGAGGCGCCGCGCCCAGTGGTCACCCCTCCGATGGCATAGCCTCGGGTGACGTTCGTCCCATCCTGACCGCGCTCGGCGTACCTGCCCCGGCGTGCGCCGGTGTGCCAGGCTGAATGCATGGCCGAACTGACGCTGCGTCCCCCGCACCTGCTCGTCAGCCGCCGGGCGATCTGGTACTGGACACTGCGCGCCGCCGCCGGATGGCTCCTGCTCCTCATCGTCCAGCTCGTCGTGTGGATCAATGACCCGAGCGGCTCCGATCAGATCCACGAGGCGATCCTCGCCGCCACGGCGGTGGTGGCGGTGGTACATCTCATCGTGATGCCCAACTGGCGGTACCGGGTACACCGATGGGAACGCACGGCGGAGGCGGTCTACACCCAGTCGGGCTGGTTCAACGTCGAACGCCGGATCGCCCCGATATCGCGGATCCAGACCGTGGACAGCCAGATGGGGGCAGTTGAGCGCCTCTTCCGGCTGGCCAACGTGACCGTCACGACGGCGTCCGCCGCCGGTCCCCTGAAGATCCACGGGCTGGATCGGGCCACGGCGCAGGCGCTCGTCGACGACCTCATCCGTACGACACAAGCGACGCCCGGAGACGCGACATGACGACGGTTCTTCGGACCGAGGTCGACTGGCGCCGCCTGAGCATCCGGATGCTCCTCGTACACCCCATCGTCGAGCTCGGACGGGCGCTGCCGGTGATCTTCGGTCTGCTCATTCTCGGCAGCCAGCGTGGCGAGGGCGGCTGGTGGAGTGTCGTCGGCGTCGCAATGGCGGTGGGCCTCGGTCTGCTGCGATGGGCCACCACCCGGTACCGCATCACCGCGGACCAGATCGAGATCCAGCGTGGCTTGCTCAACCGGCGGATCGTGACCGTGCCGCGCGACCGCGTCCGCACGGTCGATGTCACGGCCCACGTGTTGCACCGGATCCTGGGGCTGGTCCGGGTTGCAGTAGGTACCGGTGAGTCCGACCGGCGCAAGCAGGAGGGGCTGGTCCTCGACGGCATGGCCGCGCGCGACGCGGTCCGGCTGCGTGACGAGTTGCTGCACAGTCGCGGGGCGATCCGCCCCGAGCCGGCGCTGAGTCAGGGGGCGCTACCCGTGCTGCGGCGCGAGACCCAATTGGCGAAGCTCTCGCCGGCATGGATCCTCTATGGACCGTTCACCCTTTCCGGCCTGGTCACGATCGGGGTCATCGTGGCCTTCGGTTGGCGCACCATCAACGAGAGTGCAGTTGACCCCGAGCGGGTCGGGGCGATCCACTGGGCGACCGGCCAGCTTTCCCACGTACCGGTGCCAGTGGCCGTCGCCGAGGTGGTCGTCGGTGGGCTTGCGGTCCTCGCCGTACTCTCCACAGTGGCGTATGTGCTGGCATTCTGGAACTTCAGTATCGTCCGCAGCGACAGCGGGACGCTGCACATCTCGCGCGGTCTGCTCACTACCAGGGCCACGACGATCGAGGAACGCCGCCTGCGCGGGGTCGAGCTCAGCGAACCGCTGCTGTTACGGGCGGTAGGCGCGGCACGCTGCATCGCCATCACCACGGGCCTGCGGGTCGGACGCGGTGCCGAACGCGGTGGTTCACTGATTCTTCCGCCCGCGCCGTTCGCCGAGGCCGTGCGAGTCGGCGGCTCCGTCCTGAGTGGATTCACAGCGGACGGGCAGCGTGCGCTGACCGCTGAGCTCGTCCGCCATCCGCGGGCGGCCCTGCGCCGGCGGCTCATTCGGGCGCTGGCTGGCGCGGCCATTCTCACTGGAGCGTTCGGTCTGCTCGCCTGGCTGGTGGCCGAGCCGGTGTGGATCATCGCGGTGGCGGCGGTCTCGGTCCCGATCGCGGTGCTGCTCGCGTTCGATCGCTATCGCAGCCTCGGCCATGCGGTCGTCGGCCGTACTGTCGTGTTCCGCCTCGGCTCGCTCGTTCGGCGGCGGTCGGTACTCGCCGCCGACGGCGTCATCGGTTTCACCCTGCGACAGTCGTTCTTCCAGCGCCGCAACCGACTCGTTACTCTCACTGCCACCACGGCCGCCGGGCACCAGCACTACGAACTGCTCGACGTGCGCGCCGGTGTCGCGGTAGCGATCGCGGACGAGGTCCTGCCCGGGCTGCTCTCGCCTTTCCTGGCCGCGCCGCCTCAGAACGGAGGCGCGAGACCACGCACCACCAGTGAGGTGGGGATCGCGTAGCTCGTGTCGCCGCAGGTGCGGTCGGTCGGCAGGGTGAACGTGTGGCGTATCAGGCAGCGCGTACTGATGTGCTCGATGGGGCCATCGGTCGACCACAGGTCGAAGCGATCGAGCACCTCGGCCGGCAGATGGCAGGCAGGGTCGGGGCACACGGTGATCTCGGTCATCTCGGGCTCTCCGTCGGATCGGGCGTCGTCGGCGTGATCGGCGCCGACCCACCCAGGAAACCCTTTCGGCGGCGTCCGGACCGTGCAGACGTCCAGATAACCTCGGTGCTCCGCGAACGTCAGACCTTTTCGGCGAGGTCGACCACGATCGGCGCGTGGTCCGACGGAGCCTTGCCTTTGCGCGCCTCCCGGTCGATGTAGGCCCCGGTGACCCGATCGGCCACTGTGGACGACGCGTATACGAGATCGATCCGCATGCCCTTGTTCTGGTGGAACATGCCGGCGCGGTAGTCCCAGTACGTGAATGGAGACGGGCCCTTCATCGGAGTCGGAATGATGTCGGTCAGGCCGATGTCGCGAATGGACGCCAGCACCGCCCGCTCGCGCGGAGTCACGTGCGTGGCGCCGATGAACTCCGCCGGATCCCACACGTCGGCATCGGTCGGGGCGATGTTGAAGTCGCCGGTGACGACAAGCTCGCTGTTGGCCGCCAGATCGGGCACCAACGCGCGCCGCAGAGCCTCCAACCAGCTGAGCTTGTAGGTGTAGTGCTCATCGGTCGGGGTACGGCCGTTCGGCACGTACACCGACCAGACCCGGATCCCCGCACAGGTGGCCCGGATGGCCCGCGGCTCCGCGTCGGGGAACCCTGGCTCGTCGGTGAACCCACGCTCCACATCGGAGAGTCCGACCCGGGACAGCACGGCCACGCCGTTCCACCTGCCGTTGCCGTACGCTGCCGTCTCGTACCCGATCGCGGCGACCTCCTCGGCCGGGAAATCGGCGACCTTTGTCTCCTGTAGACAGACGATGTCGGGCTTGACAGCCTCGAGCCACTCGAGCAGCCGGGGTAGCCGGGCGGCCACCGAGTTCACGTTCCAGGTCGCGAGACGCATGACTCCACCCTAGGGCTTGCGCCGTAGCCTTGATGGCGTGTACGTGCGCCCGATGGTGCCCGCGGACGCCGAGGCGGTCCTCGCGATCTACCAGGCGGGCATGGACAGCGGTGATGCCTCCTTCGACACGATCGCTCCATCGTGGGAGGGATTCGACGCCGCCCGACTGCCCGGGCACCGGTTCGTCGCCGTCGACGGCGACGAGGTGGTCGGCTGGATCGCCGTATCTCCTGTGTCGTCCCGTGCGTGCTACGCCGGGGTCGTGGAGCACAGTCTCTACGTCGCGCGATCCGCGCGCGGTCGCGGAATCGGTTCGCTATTGCTCGAGGCATTGATAGCCTCGACTGAGGCGGCCGGAATCTGGACGATACAGTCGGGCATCTTCCCCGAGAATGCGGCGAGCCTCACCCTGCATAGACGTTTCGGCTTCCGTACGGTCGGCCGCCGGGAACGGATCGGCCAGCACCACGGCCGATGGCGGGACGTGATCCTCGTGGAACGCCGTAGCCGCCTCGTATGACTGGCCCGCCAGGGCGCCACGTCGGGACCAGCTGCCAAGACGACCGGCGGCTCGGTGTCAGTAACGCTCCCGGGTGTCGTCTCCGGTGCGGGATGGGATTGCCGGCGAAAGCGCACCAAGAAAGGGAGCTCCTGACGATACGTCAATGGGAAGTCAAGGCTGGCCCGACCTCGGTGCGGGAGGAGACGCCGAGCTTACGCAGAATGGCGGAGACGTGCACGGCGGCCGTACGGGGTGAGATGTAGAGCCGTCGAGCGAGGTCGGCATTGGTCAAGCCCTCGGCGATGAGCAGCGCGACCTCCCGTTCCCGCGGGGTAAGGGCGGCACCGGGGCTCGCGGAGTCCCGCATGCCCAGCAGTTCGCGGACGGAGTTGAGTTGGTCGACGCGCCAGCCGGACCATCTGGCCAGCAGCTCCTCGGCCCGACGGACATGGCTCACCGCATCGTCGTAGCGGACCAGGGCGGCTAGGCAACGGGCCGCTCCGACCTCGGCGGTTCCCTGCGCGGCGGGTGGGAGGCCGGCCGAGGCATCGGCGACGGCGAGGAAGTGCTCCAACGCGATGGCCGGATCGCCCTCGGCCTCGGTGAGCTGAGCCTGGACGAGTCTCCGGTACGCCGGGTCGACGGTCGGCCCGTCCAGCCCGTCAACGAGCTTGCCGACCTCGTCGACGGTGAGTGGAGCCGTCAGCGCCGCCGAGACGACGTCGTGCAGGAACTCGCCGTTGCGTCCGCCCGTCGTCTGGGCGACGGAGACCACGTCGGGCAGCAGATCGCGGGCGCGGGTGAGCTGGTGGCGGCGGCACGCGATGTGGAAGTCCAGGCCTGGCGCGCCGACCTCCATGCCGGGGATACCCACGAGTTCCTGGGCGATGCGCGCGGCGCCGTCGAGATCACCGGCTTCGAGCCGGAGACCGGCGAGGAACGGTCCATGACTGTCCACTTTGGTCAGAGTACGGCGGTAACCGAGGTCGTGAGCGCGGCCCCGCTCGATCGCGTCGGTGGCCGCGGCGAGGTTGCCCTTGCGCATGAACACCCGGGCTCGCCCCTGGTAGTAGGCGGCCACGGCGAGGTTCTCCGAGCCGGCCCGCTCGGCGTCGGCCCGCATCCGCTCGAGCAGGTCGGCGAGCTCACCCCAGTGCGTTGGCAACGGCAGGTGGACCAGCTTGTTCAGGGCCGCCGCGGCAGAGAACCACTCGCTCGCCTTCTCGGCCTCGTCGGCGACCTTGGCCAGCAGGGTGCGGCCCGCCTCGAGGGTGGCGGAGTGGGCGGCGAGCAGTGCGCCCTTCTCGAGTTGAGCGGCGAGCCGCTGGCCGTCGAGGCCGCCGAGCCGATCGGCGAGCGCCACAGTGCGCTCGGCCCAGTCGAGCGCCTCGTCGTCGAGGTCACGCAGGCGAGCCGACTGGGCCAGCGCGGCCATGGCACTGGCCTGCTCTTCGCCGGGCGGGAGCATATCGACCATGTCGCACAGCTCGCGACTGAGCGCGCTCATGTGATCGAAATCCTGGACCTCCCACGCGAGCCGTACCCTCAGCCGCAGTGCCGCGGTCGACTCCTCTGGTGTGCGGGCGCGCAGTTGCCAGCGCCGGGCGTAGGCGTCCGCGTCGTCGTAGAGCCCGGCGAGCCAACCCGCGCGCGCCGCGGTGGCCAGCAGGTCGGGATCGTCCGAGGCCTCCTCGAGGCCGGTCTCGGCCAGCTGCAGAGCCTGGAAGGCCGACCCCATTCCGAGGTAGACCTCACTGCCCTTGCGGGCGGCCGCCAACATGTCGTCGTAGCGTCCGGCCCCGCCGGCGTGCTTGGCGACCAGTGCCCAGTCGGCATCCCCGGAGGCGAGCAGCGCGTCGAGCGCCGCCTCGTGCAGGCGTCGCCGCTCCCGTCCTAGCAGCCGTTCGCCGACCGCCTCGCGCACGAGAGCGTGCCGGAACGCAAACTCGTCCTCGCCGGTCTCGACCAGGACACCATCGGCGACCAGTTGACGTAACGCCGTGATGAGGTCGCGCTCCTCCCGTCCGGTCACCGCGGCGAGCAGGTCGAACGGGATGCGGTACCCGAGCACCGACGCCGCCTCGACCAGACGTTGCTGATCGGGTTCGAGGTGCTCGACCTGGAGCCGCAGCGTCTCGGCCAGGCTCCATGGCAGCGGCCGTTCGCAGAGGTCGTCGAGATCAGGACTGTCGCGGAGGAGCTCCTCGAGGAAGAACGGGTTCCCACCGGTTCGCATGTGCAGCGAGACGGCGGCCCGGTAGACCGGCGGTCGGCCCTGGGCGGCGGTGAGGAAGGCGGAGGTCTCGTCGAGGCCGAGCCGCTCCAACCTGATGTGGTAGACCGTGTAGCGCCGCTCGAGGCGGTCGAGCAGGCCGGCGATCGGGTTGCGGCGCATCACCTCGGCCGGCCGGTACGTACCGAGCAGCAGCCGGTCGCCCTCGAGGTCGGCGATCCGTTCGAACAGAGCGACGCTCTCGGAGTCGGCCCAGTGCAGGTCTTCGAAGACGACGATGGCCGGGCCGGATGATGTCAGAGCGAGCAGGATCCGAAGCCCCGCCCGGAGCCGCTCCACCTGGGTACGGGACGAGTCGTTCAGGGTTTGCAGGAGTGCCTGGTCCACGTCGGTACGGCCGTCCAAGGCCGAGAGCAGCAGCTCGTACGGACGGCCGAGCGAGCCCGGTTCCGCCTGTCCGAAGAGGACAGTCGTGCCCGCCGGTACAGACGCGATCAACTCGTGGACCAGTCGGGTCTTGCCGATGCCGGGCTCGCCGGCGAGGACGGCCACGGCGGTGCCGGGCGACGAGACGAGCTGCGTCAACTGGCGCAGCTCGTCCGCACGCCCGACCATCACTGGGCTCGCCCCGCGGTGAGCTCTCGTGGCATCTCGCACACTGAAAGCGTACCGACGGGTCCGACATTAGTTTCGGGTCGCGATGCCGGCGCCGGCCGCGATGCCTGCGCAGGCCGGGTGGCCGGCGCGGGTCGGGCGCGATGCTCTGGCGGCACTCTGTGCCGCCGCCGGAACCGACGCGCGTCCTCGATCAGATCAGCTTGCCGCTGCTTGGCCAGGTCCAGCATGAGCTGTGGATGAGTGAACATCTGACGTCTCCTCCGTTGTCGAGTAGTGATTCCAGACTCGACGAACGCAGGCGGACCGACATCGGCACCGCCGACGTATCTTGGCCGGCAGGCCGTGGTGAATCGGGTCTACGCATACGTAGGCGTACGGCCCGCGCTGGCGAGGTAGCGGAAACCGGCCTTCGTCAGCCGTTGCGGATCCAGCGCGTGGCGGCCGTCGAAGATGATCGCTCCCCGCATCACCACGGCGAGCTTCGCCCAGTCGAGATCGAGGTACTGCGGCCACTCGGTGATGAGCACGAGCGCCTCGGCGCCATCTGCCACCTCGTCCGGGGTCTCGCAGAGGTACGGCGCGAGGTCGGGTTGGTCGACCCGAAAGCGGTCCATCGCGACCGGGTCGTGCAGGCGTATCCGCGCACCGCGGTCGATCAGACGGCGGGCGATGTCCAGGGCCGGCGCGTCCCGAAGGTCGTCGGTGTTGGGCTTGAACGCGAGGCCGAGCAGCCCTATGGTGCGCCCCTTGAGGATCCGCAGCTCGTCCAGGAGCCGCGTCACCACGAGGTCACGTTGGTGCTGATTGACCTCGCGGCTGGCGGCCACGATCGGCATCATGAGCCCGTAGTCGGCCGCCGTGGAGACGAGCGCCGCGGTGTCCTTGCCGAAGCAGGAACCGCCCCAGCCGACCCCGGGCTGCAGGAACCGGGAGCCGATCCGCGCGTCCAGCCCGGTGCCGCGGGCAACCTGTGTGATATCGGCGCCGACCTTCGTGGCCAGCTGGCCGATCTCGTTGATATAGCTGATCTTCAGCGCCAGGAACGCGTTCGCGGCGTACTTGATCAATTCGGCCGACGCGGCGTCCGTCGCGACGAGCGGAACGGCTCCCATCTCCTCCGGCCGCGGCGCGTAGGTGGGCGCGGTGAACGACTGGTCGAGGATCGGCCGGTAGAGCCGGTTGAGTACCTCGAGACCGCGTGGATCATCCGAGCCGATCACGACCCGGTCCGGGTAGAGCGTGTCGTGGATCGCCGATCCCTCGCGCAGGAACTCCGGGTTGGAGGCGACCGTGAACACGTCGGTCGGGCCGCCGCCGTGGTGGTGCAGGTAGGACTCGCGCACGATCGCGTCGACCCAGTTGCCGCTGCCGATCGGCACCGTTGACTTGTTGACGACCACGGTGAACCCGTCGCCGAGGTGCTCGCCGATGCTCGTAGCCGCCGCCTCGACATAGCGCAGGTCGGGGGTGCCGTCATCGAATGACGGGGTCCCGACCGCGATGAAGACCACCGCGCTGCCCGGGATGGCCTCGGGGTACTCGGTGGTGAATGTGAGCCGGTCCCACGCCTCGGCTACCAGCTCCGCCAAGCTGGGTTCGAAGATCGGAATACGTCCGGCCCGCAGAGTGTCGATCTTGGTCGAGTCGACGTCGACGCACGTCACGTGGTGGCCGAGCAGCGCGAGGCAGGCGCCCGTTGTCAAGCCGACATATCCGGTACCGACGATGGCCACCTGCATCAGAAAGTCTCCTCAAGGACGATCATGGGACTACGCCCGAGCAGACTACTCCGTGGCGTCGGCTGATCGGGAGCCAGCAGGGTCCGGAAGTCTGACGTTCTCGCGGCTCAGGAAATCGATCAAGGTCTGAGCGTTGCGCTGGGCGTAGTCGGAATAGCAGTTGTTCATCAACACGTGGGCCTCGTCGACATTGCGGGCCAGGTTGGCCACCTTCGGCGCCCACTCTGCGAGTTCCTGTTCCGAATACAGATAGCCGAACTTCTCGTAGATGTTCTTGCTCGTCCACTTGTCGCTGTGGCCATGGAACCGCACCGCGGAGAGGTCCGACGTCGCGGCGAGTACCGGAGGTAGTGACGAGCGGTACCCCTGCGGCATGTCCACACAGACCAGCGGCACGTGATGTCGACTCAGGAAGTCGAGCGTCTCGGCCTGGTTGTCGCCGTCGAACCAGGAGGAATGCCGGAATTCGACCGCGATCCGCAGCGGAGCGCACCGCTTGGCCACCTCGAGCAGGTACTGCTTGTTCGACCGTCGGATCGTGAACCACGGCGGGAACTGGAACAGCACGGCGCCGAGCTTCGCAGCCGATGTGAGCGGGCCCAATGCGGAGAGGAACCTGTCCCAGATCTGGTCGATCACATCCGGATCCAGGTCCTTCGGGTAGACGTTGGTCTTGTCCGTCTCCGGCCGCAGTTCCTTGTAGATCGCGGAGACCTTGGTCGGATGGCCGGTGAGAAGGCTGAACGCCTTGATGTTGAAGATGAACCCGGCTGGCGTGCGCTGGGCCCACAGCGCGGCGGTCTGCTCGGCCGGCGGCGAGTAGTAGGTGGAGTCGACCTCGACCAGCGGGAACTTGGTCGCGTAGTAGGCGAGCCGGGCGTCCGCCGAGGTTGCGGACTTCGGATACCAACCCGACGCCAGCAGTGTCTTGTCGGTCCACGACGCCGTCCCGACACGTACCGTTCCCGCCGCCACCTGGTCAGTCCACCCTCTGCCGGCCGACCGGGCAAGCAGAATCGCGACCCGAACCCTGAACGCCGTGGGCCGGCGTCGTCTGGACTGAGCAGCGCCGTGCGCCCACCAAGGCCCACGGCACGCGCGAGCGGAGCGAGCGCAGGTATCACAGTAACGCCTGCGGCTCGTTGTTCGTTGAGTGTTGTCGGGAGGTTCTGACCACGTCGTCTGCCTCCGTCGCAAAAATGCCAGAGTTCCGCACCCCACCCCGAAGGATCGGCTGGCACCGTGACCACCCCTCGATCTCAGGCACGGCTCGACATCGCCCCGCTGGTGCGGGTGCTCATCGCGGCGGGGGTCGGTATGGCCGTCGCTGCGACCGCTCAGCGCCGTGGCCAGAGCGCCGAACTGCCGGCCGCCCTGAGCGTCGTCGCTGCCTGGATGGGCATCTACGCCGTCCGCCTGATCCGTCGTGCCGCGCAGCTGTGCGGCGCCGGGTCGTGTTCGAGGTTCGCCCCGTGCCGGCGGACCGGACTGATCGCGGCCGGGTTCGCGGGTACGGCGGTGACCTGTGCGGTCACTGCCACGCTGTACCTGATCCTGGGGCCCCGGCATCCGCTATCGGTCGTCGTGGCGAGCGGGTTGGCGGCATCCTGCGTGGCGTTCATTCCGGCCCTCCTGCTCCTCCCGGGTGCGGCCGCCGATCCCGTGGCGCGCCTCCGCCGCATCCTGGACGCGGTGAGCGTCGGGGTCTGCCTGTTGTTCACCTGCTGGGTGCTGATCATCGCGCCGCTGGGGCGGATCGACAGCGTCGGCTTTTGGATCGCGGTGCTGACCTGTTGCCTGCTCGCCCTGATGCTCCTCACCGTGCTGCGCGCCACATCCATGCGCCGCGGCGCCCTCGCCTACGGGGCGGCGGTTGCGGCCACCGTCATCGGACTCGACGGGCTGGCTGGCGGGCTCGACGGCGACATCGGCACCGGCTGGCCCTGGCTGTTCGCCGCACTCCTCACGGCGGCGCCGGTCCTTGCCTGGGCCGGCATCCCTACGGCGCCCGAGAGGACCGAACCGACGGCCCCCGAGTCGGTGACCATCGCCGGTTACCCCGTGTTGGCCGTACCCGCGGCGGCGGCGATCGCGGTAGCCCTGCACCGGCTGGTCACCGGAGGCGCGTTCGACAGACCATCGATGTTGCTCGCCGTGGTGGGGGTCGCCGCCGTGGCCTTTCGCGAGTCGCTCGGGAGCTTCGATGTTGCCCGGTACGCTCGTCGCATCGTGGAGCAGGAGGCGCAGTTCCGCAATCTCGTCGCCGGTTCCAGCGATGTCATCATGGTGCTCGACTCCGACCTGATCGTCCGCTGGCAATCTCCGGCCGCGGCGCGCCAGTTCGGCCTCTCGGACCAGGACGTCGTCGGTCGCCACGTCCAGTCGATGATCCACCCCGCCGATGCAGCTGCCGCGTCCGTACGGTTGAGCTGCGCCACCAACTGCGAGGAGGGCGGCGAGCGGCCAAATCTCATCGAGGCTCGGGTACGGGACGGGTTCGGGCGGTGGCGTGAGACCGAGTCCTCGATCAGCGATCAGCGTCACGTACCCGAGGTCGGCGGCCTCGTGCTGCACATCCGCGACGTCGGCGAGCGCAAGGAGATGGAGCGCGCCATGCACCGGCTCGCGTATGCCGACCAGCTGACCGGCTTGGCCAACCGGCGCCAGGTGCTGCGCACGGTGGATGCTCTGCGGTCCGTTCCGCGGGTCGGCGGCGCAGTCCTGTTGATCAAGCTGGACGGATTCATGGCCGTCAACGACGTTCGTGGGTACGACATCGGTGATGCGGTGCTGATCGAGGTGGCTCGCCGCCTACGCACGGGTGCCAGTGGCGCCGATCTCGCGGCCCGCCTTTCCGGCGACGAGTTCGCGATAGTGACCGAGGAACCGCCAGTGCGGGCATATGCGCTGGCCACGCGCCTGGTCACGATGCTCGCCGAGCCGGTAGTACTGCCGGGCGGGGTGACCGTGCACCTCACCGCGAGCGTGGGCATGACCGATCTGACCGGCGGCGCGAACTGCGACGACGTGCTTCGCCGCGCGGATCTCGCGCTGCGCCGGGCCAAGCAGCTCGGCCGCGGCCGGGTCGAGTGGTACGACGGGGCGGTCGAGCAGGAGCTCCTGCGCCGGATGACCCTTGAGCAGGAACTCCCCGGCGCCCTCGACCGTGGCGAACTCGACCTCATCTACCAGCCCATCCTCGACCTCGTCGCCGATCGTCCACTCGCCGTCGAAGCACTGCTGCGCTGGCGGCACCCGCGGTTGGGCACTCTCCTTCCCGTCGATGTCATCCCGGTCGCGGAGGATCTCGGCCTGATCGGGCCGATCGGTGACTGGGTGTTGGGGCAGGCCTCCCGACAGCTGTCAACATGGCTGCGGGAGGGGCGTGACCTGTCCATTGCCGTGAATGTGTCGCCGCGTCAGTTCGAGACCGGTCTGACACAGGAGGTCGAGCTGTCGCTGCGTCAGCACGGTTTACCGCCCGAACGACTGATTCTCGAGCTGGCGGAATGGGGCCTCACCCCGGACGCGTCCGACGTCGCGCCGTACCTTGGCGAGCTGCGTGGGCGGGGCATCCGGACCGCGCTGGACGATTTCGGTACGGCGGCGGAGTCCCTGACCCATCTGCGCCAGCTTCCCATCGACATGGTCAAGATCGGCCGATCCTTCTTCGACGGCGCGCCCCCGACCGACGGCCCGACCCGGGCGACCGCCAAGCGGACAATGCCGATCATCGACGTCATGGTCGGGCTGAGCCGGCGCCTCGGTCTGGAGGTGGTCGCCCACGGGCTGGAGGCGCCGGAGCATCTCCAGGTGGTCCGCGCAGCCGGTTGCACGATGGGCCAGGGTCACCTGTTCGCGCGTCCCCAACCCGCCGAGCGGATCGAGGCCTATCTGGATCACTTCCCCTCCCGCACCTGATCGCGCGAGAGGGTTATGTCGCCCGGGGGCGTTAGGGTGGTCTCCCGAGGGAGGCGCGGACATGCGGTTCGAGATCAGCCACGTACTGGACGCGATCGAGCGCCATCTGACGACAGAAGTCGCGCTGGCTCAGGCCGTCATCGACGTGGGCGAGATCTCCTGGTACGAGGCGCTCGACGGCGGTCGCCCGGTCAACCTGCTCCGTGTCGGCCAAGCCGTCGACGCGTTCGCCCGCCATCTCGGCGAGGGCGCGGTGATGGTGTACCCCGTCGCCGGCCGGCCGCTGCTCACCGACGCCGACCTCACCTCCAAGGAGCGGATGGTCCTCGGGCGTTGGGCGAACGACGGAGTGATCGAGGTCGTGCCGACCGTGGCCGACCGCGTCCCGGAGGTCGCCGACATCACTGGTCTGCCAGTTGTGACCCGAGGTGCCTTCCCCGGGTTGGAGGGTCGGTATCCCTGGCTCCGCGGCCAGCCGGACCGCGTACTGCAACTGGTGCCTGGTGAGTCCGGTGCTCGGGTACTCGGCTCGGTTCCCGGTCCAGCACAACCACCGCCGCCCGGGTCGGCTCTGCTGTCCCGTATCTGGCGCTGCCCGCGCCGCGATTGTCCGACCTTCGGCGATCGGCGGGCGATGTCGCAGTCCGTACCCCGAATGCGTGCCGGCGTGCCGGTCTGTCCCCGGCATGAGGACCCGTTGACCAACGTCGGGGCGAAACCGCCGGCGTTGACGCTGGTGCTTTCGGTGGGCGGGATCGTGCGGGACCGGTTCGTGGTCCGGATGGGGCGGCCGCTCGTCGTAGGCCGATCACCGGAAGATCCCGACGGCATCCGGATCGGGGAGTACCTGACCGGCGACCCGGCGGCGATGATCAGCCGCAGCCATGTGCGACTCGAGCTTCGCGAGGATGCCCTGTACGCGATCGACATGTCCACGAACGGCACCATCGTGCGCACCCGGCAAGGTCCGTTCTCGCCGGGCGAGATGATCCACCTCACCGGCGCTCCGCCGTTCCCGCTCAAGCCCTGGGACAGCGTTGAGCTGTACGAGGGCGTCACGATCTCCCGGGCCGACCAGCACCTCGCCCGCTCGATCGACGGGCCAGGCTCCGTGATGGGAGACGCCCCGACCATCACGATGCGTCCGCAAATGTAGGTATCGATGTCGTCCGCAGTGTGCAGATGCACGTGCGCGGCAGCGTGAACCGGCCTCGGGTTTCCGGTAAGCTGCGTCCGACCGTCGCCCCCCACGGCGCTACCGGACTGTGCCGCGACGGTCACCGCCGAATCACCACCTGGTGAGCCGGGAACCAGCGACGCTGCACGTGAAACATCGTGGTGACCTGGCGCGAGCGCCGGCGTCAGCGAGCACCCAGCTTGCCCGCGGTCCTTAGCGGGTTCCGCGCCACGGGTCGGGCTGATCGGGGCCCGACCCCGTCAGCTGTCTCGGCAGGCGGTCGACGGAGAGGTTTGCCACAGGAATGGCCGACGGGCAGAGCGGGCGCATCGACCCACCCGCACGAACCGGGCGGAGGGCGCTCGCGCTGATGGTGGTCGTACTGGCCGCCGTGATCGCGCTCGTCGGCAACGCCCTACCCGCGTACGCGGACCCGGGTGACGGGGAGGGTGGGACAAAAGCGCTCAGTGACCAACTTCAGGCCGCGGCCCGCAGTTACTACGACATCAAGGCGAAACTCACCGCGTCCCAGCAACGGCAGGCGAAGATCAAGAAACAGCTCGCCGACGCGCAGCTCAGCCTCGTCCGGCTCAAGGTCGTCGTCGGTGACATCGCCGCCGCCCGGTTCGAGGGCGGTTCGCTCAACGTGATCGACGGGCTGTTCGCCAGCTCGGCCAACCCCCGCGATCTATTGCAAGCCGGGGCGGTCGCCCAGTACCTCGTGTGGCGCGACGACCAGCAGTTGCACCAGCTCAATGTCGCCCAGACCACGGCGACCCAGGCGCAGAAGGACCTCGACGCCGAGATCGCCAACGAGAAGCAGCAGTACGCCGCCCTCGACAAGGCGAAACGCAACGCGGAGAAGGCCCTCGCCTCGGTCGGCGGACTGGTGAGCGCCGGGTACTCCGGGCCGGTCACCGACGCCCAACCCGCGCCGCGCAACGCCGACGGCAGCTTCCGATGGGAGTCGTGTTCGCTCAAGGACCCGACCACCACCGGCTGCGTCACGCCGCGGCTCTACCATGCCCTCACCGAGGCCCGACTCGCCGGCTTCACCCACTACACCGCATGCTGGCGTGCGGCGACATGGGGTGAACATCCGCTCGGGCGGGCCTGCGACTTCGCCGCCAGCCCGAACGGCTTCGGCGGCGTGGCCACCGGTGCGGACCGGACGTACGGGAACCGGCTGGCCGCTTGGTTCATCCACAACTCGGACGCTCTCGGTGTCCTGTACGTGATCTGGTTCAGACAGATCTGGATGCCCGGCATCGGATGGCGTTCCTACGATGGATGCTGCGATCCCGCATCCGAACACACCAACCACGTCCATCTCTCCGTGGTTTAGCCGGCAGGGCCCGTCTGTCGGTCGTTTCGGCGGCTGGGTCATTGCGAGTTCGCCATAGCGGACCTGGGACTCCCGGCCTCCGGCTGGGTGTTGCGTTCGCCACAGGCAGAGCCCAAGATCGGCACATGACGCTGCCGCTGCGCGAGCGCAAGGTCGACCTGCTGTTCCTTGTGTTCTTCGTGATCAACCTTGGGTTCGTCACCTACATCGTCGACCTCGAGCAGCTGGTCATCGCCGATCCGTCCCACTTCGGGTACCCGGCGTGGCCGCCGGCTCCCCTCGTCGACCTGGTCCACTCGTACGGGTCATCGCTTGATCCGCTGCTCCTCGCCCGGCCACCGTTTTGGCGGATGGCCATCTGGATCGACGTGATCGGGTTCGGCCCGTTCTACGCGTTCGCCATCTACGCCTTTATCCGGGGACGGACGTGGATCCGGCTGCCGGCCCTGGTGTGGTCGGGGATGATGCTCTCCAACGTGCTGATGATCCTCATGGAGGAGCGGTACGGCCGCGCACCGGCTCCGCATTTCGGCATCGTGCTCGCCCTCAACCTGCCGTGGCTGGCCGTTCCGATCGGCATGATCCTCCGGATGCGCCGGGACCAGCCCTTCACGAGCCGGGCGGAGCGGCCCGCAGACCTGCCAGCGGCCGACGTGAACGCGGTGCCGACGTGAAGGCGGAGGCGTTCCGCGCGAAGTATGGCCGCTGGGCTCTGGTCGCCGGTGCCTCCGAGGGTCTGGGCGCCGCATTCGCCACCGAGCTGTCGACGCGTGGGCTGGGCGTCATTCTCGTCGCCCGGCGGGAGGGTGCTCTGTCCACATTGGCCGCCCGGCTGGCGACCCCGACGGTTTCCGTGGTGGCCGATCTATCCACAGTGGAGGGCGTGAAGGCGGCGTGCGATGCCGCGGCCGGTCATGAGGTCGGCCTGGTCGTGGCGAACGCGGCGTACTCGCCGATCGGGCACTTCATCGATCAACCGCTGCGGCGGCTGGAACGTGCGCTCAGCCTCAACTGCGGCGCGCCGATGAGGTTGGCCCGGTCGCTCTTGCCACCGATGGTCGAGCGTGGTCGCGGTGGCTTCGTCATCATGTCGTCGCTCGCCGGCCAGCAGGGCTCACCGCCGATCACGCTCTACGCCGCGACGAAGGCGTTCGGGGCGATCCTGGCCGAGGGACTCTGGGCCGAGATGCGCGGGACCGGTGTCGACGTCGTCACCTGCGTCGCCGGTGCGATCTCGACACCGGGCCTCGCCGGAGCGAAAGCCCGGCGGCCCCCGGGTACCCGTACCCCCGAGCAGGTGGTCGCGGCCGCACTGGCCGGCCTCGGGCACGGGCCCCGGGTGGTTCCCGGCGTGCCGATGCGCCTGTCGTCGGCATTGATGTCACGGCTTCTTCCCCGGCGGACCGCGATCGCCGTGATCACGCGAGCATCGCGCGACCTCGCTCCGCCAAGCGCCTGACTCGTGCCGCGTCAGGCCCGGCGGCGGTTGCGCCACCGACGTGCCGACGCCCCCTGCGCGGCGGCTTGACCATCCGAGCGGCGCGCTTGGGCCAGCATGACCGCCTCGGGAATCGCGGCGAGGTCGACGTTGTCCGCGGCCGTGGCGGCGACCTTGGAGACGGTGCGCTTCGGCAGCGCGGTACCTGTTTCCGCCACTCTGACGATCCCGACGCCGACCACCTCGACCGATGACGAGTCCTGATGCCGGTCGGGGTCGTTGTGGGCGAGGCTGTTCCGGTCGATGGTGCCCCAGCCCGGTATTCCGCGCCAGGTCAGCTGGCTGCCCGGCGTTGGGCGGGGCCGGCTGGCTCGGCGGGGGTGATCCGGGCGCCGCGAACGATCCAGATACGCCGGGAGCGGGCTGATCGTCGTGCCGTTGACGACCCGTTGCGTCACCTCCTCGATGAGCCTCGGCTCGATCGGCTCGCTGTTCTCGTGCGGGCTGTAGATCGCACGTAGCTCGCGCATCGTCGAGCTGCCGATCGTGAAGTACGCAAGCATGACCGTCACCGTGAAGCCGCCCAACATGAGCGGCGCTATGAGCGTCGTCGCGCTGAGCCCGGGTACGTCCGCAGTGGACTGTCTGAAGTGGACAACCATGGCCCACTGGCCGCCGTAGTGGATCCCGCACACCACCAGGCCCAGTGTGAGCGCTGCGACCACAGTGGACACGAGTCCGCGCAAAGCCGCGATGCTCCACAGGGCGAACGGCGCGAGCAGCATACACAGCACCACCGTGGTGCCGAACCGGGCCGGGTCGTACGTCACGTCCGCGCTCATGCGAAGAGCGACCAGCACGGTGTAGCTGGTGGCCGCCGCGCCGAGGCCGATGACCAAGCCGGCGATCAGCAACCGCGCGGCCCGCAGTTGTCCCCGGGCGACGAGGAACAGTCCGGTTCCCACGTCGACGAGCGCGACCGCGAGGCTGAGACCGAGGGTCCTCGGGTCGAAACGGACGACCGCCGCCGGCAGGCTCACTCCGAGCAGGGCGATGACCTGGGATTGCCAGATGCCGATGCCACCGAGGGCGACCGTCGCGTAGATGAGAAGTCGGGTCCGGCGGTATCCGGTGTACCGCCGGGCCTTGGATGCCAGCATGAACCCGAGCAGGCAGCCGACCACCGACATCAGGTACGACAGAGCCGGGGTTGACCATCCGAAGCTGAAATGATTGACCACTGTCAACGTATACTCCCCTCTTGGCCGCGAAGTTCGGGGCTCGCGGACCAACGCCACAACTACTGAGCCATAGTCGTCAGGGGACCTGTCGCACAGCGTGTGCGGGGCGACACCGCGCGCACCGGCCGTGGTTTGAGCCTGCCGGAGGGGCGGCTTGCTGTAAGGCCGCGGGCTTATACGTGCTTGGCAACCTCTCCGGGCAAACGGGCTAGGCTTCGTCGCCATGGGCGATCGGGAGACCTACGTCGATGGCGATCGGGTCGTCGACTTCAACGACGACGATGTACCCACCCTGTCCGAGTCGTCCCGGGACGACACCGACGAGGGTTGGGGCGAACGGCCTCGCCGTGACGACGACTGGCTGCGCGCGGAGCGCCCGCCGCACTGGGACTAAGGCGCCCGCGATGAGACTTGGCGGCGCCTGCGATGGGAATTTGGCCGCCGCCGCAGCGGGACTAGGCGGCCGCCGGGGCTGTCGCCGGGGCCGTGGTCGAGGAACTCGATTCGCCCGCCGACGAGGTGGTGTTCGCGGCTGAGGTCGACTCACTCTTGGTCTCGGTCTTCGTCCCGCCGTCCCCCGAGGACGCGGCGGCGGTCCGGGAATCGGTGCGGTAGAAGCCTGATCCCTTGAAGACCACACCCACGGCGGAGAACACCTTGCGCAGCCGCCCGGCACACACGGGGCACTCGGTCAGCGCCTCGTCCGTAAAGGACTGCACCACCTCGAGCGCGTGAGCGCACCTTGTGCAGGCGTACTGGTACGTGGGCACGTCCGACCTCCATCGGGCTGGCACTCAAACACCTCGAGTGCCAATGGTGGCGTATCCGGACGCATTCGTCCACTACCGCACGGCTGGTCGTGACGCACATGACTGCGGCCCGTCGGGGAGCAGGACACCCGTGACAGGGTGATCGTGCGCCTCGGCGGGCACCGCCTCGATCAGCTCCGACGGGTACAACAGTGCCAGGATCGGGACGCCCGGTCGCACGCGCGCCAGGATCCGGTCGTAGGAGCCCCCACCGCGCCCGAGTCGCCGACCGGTCGGGTCCACGGCGACCGCAGGGACGAAGACCAACTGTGCTCCGGCGATCGCGTCCCGACCGAGCGGAGGGCCGGCCGGGGCTTGGAAGCCGCGGGGACCCGGGGGCCCGAGTCGCCCGGCATAAGCGGCCCAGTCCAGGTGGCCATCGGGCTCGAGCACCGGAAGCAGCACCGTACTGACCACCGCGCCCAGTGCTTCCGGCAGCGCCGACCCGCCGGGTTCGCCCCGCATCGGCGCGTACGCGGCGATCGTGTCGTAACCGCGAGCAAGCGCAACGGCGCCGGCGACAAGGGCAGCGTCCGCCCTGGCGCGTTCGCCCTCGGCCATCTGTCTGCGGGCGGCCAGGACGCGATGGCGCAGGGCAGACTTGTCAGACATTTTCGGCCCGCCCATGTCCTCTCGTCGTCCTGGTCGGTTGGTCACGTTAGGCACGATCGTCTCAGGAGCGGACACCGGTCGGGGGGGTGAGGACCTGTGTCGCTGCGGGTCCGGCTCGCCATCGCCTTCGCCGCCATCCTTCTGGGACCGGTGGCGCTGCTCGCCCTCCTCGTGGACCACGCGGTGGCGCCTGCCCCCACGGCCGACCGGACTGATCAGGCGGCCGCCGCGGTGCGGGTGCGGATGGCGGCCGAATGCGCCCGACTCAATGCGCAGGCCCGCTCGCTCGCTGTCGTCGCGGTAGCGCGACCCGACTCGTACGCGGTGATGCCGGCCGGCACGATCGGTGAGTGGGCGGTGTGCGGCGAGGCTCCAGGTCGGGCACGCTACACGGTGCTCGCGGCGCGGTTCCCGGTCGGATCCGGTTGGGCGTACGCCGTACGCCCGGTGGATGCGGCATTCCTTTCCGACCTCTCCGCCGCCGCAGGCGTCCCGGTGACCCTGAGCGATACCGCCGCGCCCGGCCTGGGTCCGTTGCCGTTGGCCCTGGGGAAGCCCGCGCACACGGATACCGGCAGCGGCTGGCCGGTCGCGCTCGCTGCCGCGGTGGCCGCTGTGGTGATGGCGACGGTGTTGGGCACCTGGCTCGCCGGCCTGGCCACAAGGCCGCTGCGGCATCTGGTCGCAACGGTCGACCGGGTGACCGCGGGCGATCTCACCGCACGGTCGCGGATTGCCGGCCGGGACGAGGTCGGCAGGATCGCCGGAGGGCTCGACCGGCTCGTCGGCACGATGCGGGAGACCCAGCACCTGGCCGTCACGGACGCGTTGACCGGCCTCGGCAACATAAGGCACCTCGCTGACGCGCTGCGGATTGAGATCGAGCGGGCGACCCGGTTCCGCCGCGCCGTCGGCGTGCTACTGCTCGACCTCGACCACTTCAAGGAGGTGAACGACTCGTACGGGCACCGTGCCGGCGACGCCGTCCTGGCTGAGTTCGCCCGCCGGATCCGCGGCGTGGTCCGGGAGGTGGATCTCGCCTTCCGCCAGGGCGGCGAGGAGTTCGTCATTCTGCTGCCGGAGACGGATGTCGCGGGCAGCCTCACCGCGGCGCGCCGACTCGGAGATGCGGTACGAGCGGAACCGTTCGCCGTCGCCGACCTGCGCATATCAGTGACTGTATCGATCGGGGTCGCTGTCTTCCCACGCCATGCCGGCACCGGGGTACAGACGCTTGAGGCGGCCGACGCCGCGCTCTACGCCGCCAAGGCGGCCGGGCGGGACACGTTCGTACTGGCCAACGGCAGCGTTCCCGCACCGCGGGCGGAGCCGCGCCCGGCCACGCCCGCAGGTGTGGCCGGCGGCGCGTCAGTCCGAACTCCGTGCACCCAGATCACCACAGACGGCTAGTCTCGGCGGCATGCCGGACACCTCAGACTCCGACGCCGCCGCCCGGACCCGGGCCGTCAAAGCAGTCATTCCCGCCGCGGGTCTCGCCACCCGGTTCCTGCCGGCGACCAAGGCCGTCCCCAAGGAGCTGTTGCCGGTCGTAGACCGGCCAGTGCTCCAGTACATCGTCGAAGAGGCAGCCGCCGCCGGCATCGGGGACGTGCTGCTCGTCACCGGGCGAGGCAAGACCAGCATGGTCGACCATTTCGACCGGCAGCCGTACCTGGAGGCGCGGTTGGAGGCGAAGGGCGATCTCGAGCGGCTGGCGGCGGTGCGGCATCCGGCCGAGCTGGCCGAGATCTACACATGCCGTCAGGGCGAGCCGCTCGGCCTTGGAGACGCGGTGTCCTATGGGGAGTCACACGTCGGGCAGCAGTCGTTCGCGGTGTTGCTGGGCGACGAATTCGTCGATACCGACGCCCCGCTTCTACCTTCGATGTTGGACCTCCAGGCCGAGACCGGCGGCATCGTGCTGGCCCTGCTCGAGATCGACCCCGAGGAGACCTCGCGCTATGGCATCGCGTCGGTCGCCGATGCTCCCGGTCTCGAGCAGTTCGCCAGCGATGCGGGGCTGGGCGGTGTCTTCCGGGTGACCGGCCTGGTGGAGAAGCCGCCGCCGGACAAGGCGCCGAGCAACCTCGCTGTCCTCGGCCGCTACGTCCTCCCGCCGGAGATCTTCGGTGCCATCCGGCGGATCAAACCAGGCGCGGGGGACGAGATCCAACTGACCGATGCCATGGCTCTGCTGCTGGCGGAGGGCGTTTCCGTACACGGCCTGGTCTACCGCGGGATGCGCTACGACACCGGACTGCCTCTTGGGTACCTGCAGGCCGTGGTCCAGTTGGCGGTCAAGCGGGACGACCTCGGACCGGCGTTCACGGCCTGGCTGACCGAGTACGTGTCCACGATCCAGACCTGAAGCCGAGGAGATGCGCCCAACGACGACGCTGGCCGCCACCCCCGAGTCGACACCGCTCGCCGAATACCTCACAGGTGTCCTGAGACTATTGCGTCCGCTGGCGCCGCTGGACATGGACCTCACCCAGTCCTCCGGCCGAATCCTCGCCGACGAGGTGCGGGCCCGTACCGCCTTCCCGGCCTATGACCACGCCGCGATTGACGGCTACGCGGTCCGGTCGGAGGACATTCTCGGCGCGACTCCGGATCGACCCGTCCGCCTGAGCGTGGTGGGGGACCTCACTGCGGCAAGTTGGCGATCGGCCCGCCTTGTCGCCGGTACCTGCTTCGCCGTCGCCGCCGGAGCCCCGCTGCCGGCCGGCGCCGATGTGGTGGTGCCGCCCGCCGACACCGACCAGGGCATGACGGCAGTCGAGATCCGCCAGCAGCCGAAGCGAGGAAACGGCCTGCGCCGGGCGGGTGAGGAGATCGAGGCCGGTACCGTGCTCGCCGGCCCCGGCGACCACCTGACTCCGGCGCTGGTCGCGATGCTGGCTGCCACGGGTGTGGGGCAGGTCACCGTACGGCCGAGTCCGCGGGTGGCCGTCATCGCGAGTGGGGATGAGTTGGTCGAGGCCGGGAGGGCGAGCCAGGCGGGTCAGGTGGTGGACGTGGACTCGCACGCCCTCGCCGCTTGCGTAGCCGACGCCGGGGCGATGCCGTACCGAGTGGGCATCTGCGACGATGACCCAGACGCGCTGCACCGCGTGATTGGCGAGCAGCTCGGCCAGACCGATCTCATCGTCACAACGGGGGGGACCGGTGCCGGCCCCGGGGACATGGTCCGTCGGGTTACCGAGGCGTCGGTACGGTTCACCGCGGTCACCCTGCACCCGTGCTCGACGCTGGGCTTCGGCCAGATCAGGGGCATTCCGATCGTCTGCCTGCCCGGCGACCCTGGGTCCGCCCTGATCGGCTTCGAGGTACTGGCCCGACCGGTGATCCGCAAGCTCGCCGGCGCGGATCGCGTGTTCCGTCCGGCGGTACGGGCGCACCTGCTGGAGACGCTTGTCTCCCCGTTGGGGAGGCGGGAGTTCCGGCCGGCCAAGGTATCCGAACGTCGGGGTGGGGGTTACACTGCGCAACCTATGCCTGGTGGGCCGTACACCCTGTCGGGCATGGCGATGGCGAATGCTTTGATCGTCCTCGGGGAACGGATCGGCAACGCTCCGGCTGGCTCCACAGTGGACGTTCTGATGCTGGATCGCCGACGTTGACCGGGAGGAGTTGGTGAGGTGGCAGCGCCCGGATGGCCGGTCGTGCTGAGCGATCCCAGCTCCGGGGTCGTGCTCCGGCCGTACCGCCGATCCGACGCGCGCGCGTGGTCGCGTAGCCGCCGCGCCAACGAGCAGTGGCTGGCGCCCTGGGAGCCGACACCGCCGCGCGGTACCTGGGCCGAGCTGAACTCACCGTCGGCCTTCCGGTTCATCCACAAGGAGCTGAGGCGCTCGGCGATGGCCGGCGCGGCGATGCCGTTCGCCGTGTGCCTACGTACCGAGCGCGGTGAGCAGCTGGTCGGGCAGATGACTCTGGGCAACATCGTCCGGCGCGCGTTCTGCTCTGGGTACGCAGGCTACTGGGTTGACGCCCGGGTAGCCGGACGCGGCGTCACCCCAACCGCGCTCGCTCTCGTCGTCGACCACGCCTTCGGCCCGGGTGCCCTGCACCGGGTTGAGGTGAACATCCGGCCGGAGAACAAGGCCAGCCGCCGGGTCGTGGAGAAGCTCGGCTTCCGCGAGGAGGCATACCACCCCAGGTATCTGCACATCGACGGCGCCTGGCGTGACCACATCGGGTACGCGATCACGGCCGAGGATGTGATCGCCGATGGCGGGCTCATGGCCCGCTGGCGGCGGATGCGGAGCGGTTTCACCGACGACGATGGCGTGGTGGGGGACGGCCTGACGGCGCATCGTGGCCTGGCGGCGGATGGTGGTGTGGCGGCCGGTGGCGTGGCGACCGCGAGCCCGCCCGAGAGGGCGTAGCCTCGAAGCACTGGTGCGCCTGGTGTGGCCCATGTGGCGTGCCACTTCAGTCGGGTATTGCGGAGGGTGAGGGGCGACTTCTGGCGTTCCTCGCCCGGGAGGGTTGAGGGTGCCGACGTCGGTGCTCCTCGCCGTCCTCGCCGTGGCCGGTCTGCTGGCGCTCGCGCCGGCGCTAACGCGCCGCCATGATGCCGCCGAGGGGATGGGCGCGGAGCGGGCGACATCCACGGCGCGGGTATTGACCCGCCGCCGGCGGCACCGTACGGTCCCTGGCCGCCGGCCGGTCAACCCGCCCTCCTGGGTTGCTCTGGCCGCCCACGTCCCACAGCAACGGGGTCGTGTTGCGCGCAGCCGGCGCGGCCGTGCTCGAGCTCGCACGATCCGGCGTCGCCGGGCTGCCCCGACAGCACTGCACCGCCGGCGCCGGGTCCTGCTGGCCCTGGTCGCGTTGAACCTCGTCGAACTCACAGGCGCGATCCTGGTCGGGCCCGGTTTCTGGGTCGGCTTCATCGTCAGTTTCGGCGTTCTCCTGGCCGATCTGATCTACTTGCGCCATCGCGCGGTCGTGGCCGCCCGCCGCCACGCCGCCCAACGCCGCAGGCGCGCCTGGATCGCTGCGGAACAGGCAGCCGTACGCCGTCAGCAGGCGCGCCGGGCCGCCGAGCGCCGGTCCGCCCATCGCGTTGCCGCCGCCGCCCGCGAAACCACCCGCCGCCGGGCACCGACGGAGTACGTCGAGCGGTACGCCCGCCCCGCCGCCCCGCGTACCTGATCGCAGGATCTGGTTCGCGGCGCTCGTGCCGGACCTGTTAGCGTTGTCTCCTGTTCGGGGGCTGTAGCGCAGCCTGGTAGCGCACCTCGTTCGCATCGAGGGGGTCAGGGGTTCGAATCCCCTCAGCTCCACCAAGGAATCCCAGGTCAAGGGCTAGATCGTCGCGGTCGATGATCTGGCCATTGATCATTTGTCCTCGAGATGTCATCGCGGACTGCGCCCGCGTCAGCGACATGGGGGATGACAAAACCGATATTCCCGAGACGTGGCCGCAGTTGTTTAAGCCAACGTACATGCGCCGCCCTCGGCCACGAGGTTCGCGGCCTTTACGTGCTCGCCGACGGCCGCTCTAAGTACACGCTGAGACTGCCGCGGAAGCCGTTGCCCTCCTTCGACGACCGCAGACTGCCCGGTCGACATCAGCCCGGTTACGCCAACGCACTGACGAGGCCGACGAGCCTCGTCAATATCCTCCTTGAGATGGGCCGATGTGCCGAGGCTGAACGATATCTGGCTCAATTGACAGTCCTCCGGTGCGGACGCGATGCGTGAATGCCGTTCTCACCAACACGTGTTGCGTTTCGTCCTCGTGTGTCGCCGCGAATGTTCTTCAAATCGCGCAAGACGCAGCTGGCAGGTGGCAGATCAGGATGGACCCCGCTCCGATCCCTAGCGAGGGAACAAGAGAGTCGCGCCTGCGATGAACCCGAGCCCGATGATGGCGATTGCGGAGGATGTCAAGACTCGTGACATCTCCCCTTTGCCGGCGCGGCTTATGAAGATCGGCGAGCAGGATGGGCGTGACCTTGGTCGCGATGAAGCTCACGATGCCGTTGGTGTTGAGGACGGGCGACGGGACTGGCGGGGCGTCGGCTCGGTTGCCGGTGCGGCAAGGGCTTGGAGCAGGGTGGCGCCTGCCTGGTCCGCGACATAGACATGATCCGCGAACGTCATGAGCCCTCCCCTGGTGCCTCCTCGCTACACAATTCATGAATCTGTCGATGTGTCAAGGCGCACGCGCGGGTCTTTGCGATCGTCGACGGGAAGATGCTTCGCAAGCGGCCAGGAACCGAACGACCTGGCTGTCCAGTACGAAGCCTTAGAGTCGGGCTGAGCGTCGCACCCAGCCGTTACCGGCCACGCACGTCCGGGCGGGGACAGGGTCTGGAACTGACCTGAGTCACGTCTTCGGCATCACGCCGAACCTCCAATCGACGACCTTACTCATAACGTGCGACATCGTGTCGCAGCGCCTCTCATGCCGATGAGCGTGCGATTCCAAGTTGTGTCCATCGATGGGTTGTGGCGTTGTCCTGCTCCTGGGTTACGCGCCCGTTTGTGACTGGAATGTCACCGGCGCCTTGGGCCGGTCGTCGACGAGGAGGTGGAACACGTCGGGTCGGGAGTAGTGTCCGACGACGTCGAGGTCCAGGTGCGAGCGTGTCTTCAGATCCAGGTCGACGTCGGCGTACAGGACGCACTCCTTGCCATAGACCGGGCCGACGAGCACCTCGCCGAGGGGATCCACGATGACGCTGCCACCGCGGATCAACACGCCGTCGGGCCCGGGGTCGATGGCGCTGGCGTAGTCGTCCGGGTAATCGTCGCGTCGGGCGAACTGGCATGCGGCCAGGACGAAGCAGCGGCCCTCCAGCGCGACGTGCCGCATCGTGTGCTGCCAGACGTTCCGGTCGTCCACCGTAGGTGCGCAGTAGACCTCGACGCCCTGGGCGTACATGGCCTGCCGCAGCAGGGGCATGTAGTTCTCCCAGCAGATGACCGACCCCAGTCGGCCGGCTGGGGAGTCGACGACCGGGATGGTGGACCCGTCGCCGAAGCCCCAGACGAGCCGTTCCGCGCCGGTCGGCATGAGTTTGCGGTGGTGCCCGACGAGGCCGTGGACGGGGTCGATCATCGTGGCCGTGCAGTACAGGGTGCCGCCGGCGCGCTCGACGATCCCAACCACCAGGAACACGCCGGTGCGGGCGGCCATCTCGGCGACCGTAGCCATCTCCGGGCCGTGCAGGTCCACCGCGCCACGGGCGTAGCGCAGGTACTCGTCCCGGCCGGCATCGGTGCGTCGACCGACGGGTGCGCCGAACGTCAGGCCCTTGGGGTATCCGCCGACGTATGCCTCGGGAAAGACGGCCAATCGCGCCCCGCCGGCTGCGGCCTCGTCAACCAGCCGGGTGAGCCTAACCAGAGTGGCCGGGGTGTCGAAGCTCACGGATCCAGACTGCACGACGGCGACACGCGTCACTGGCGGGCCTTCCTGAGCAAGCGATCAGATCTACCCAGTCTGGCACTCCGAACCCGGCACACTCCCTGGGGGACCGACGCCCGCCCATTCACCAACCACTCGGAATGTAGTCAACTGCTGCGCTGTCATGGTCGCGGCAAGTGGGCGTGAGATCGTGGCCCGCTCAGAGATCAAGCGCCCGCTCATCCTTGATGTGCGGGTTTCTTTGGGACACAGGGTCACGACCGGACCTGACGACGCGGGCGGCGGGTTGACGTCGGGTACGCGCGTCGGGCTGGCGACGGGCACCCGCCCGAGGTCGGGCCCGCGCCGCCGTCGCACGGGCCATGATCTCGGCGACAACCCCGCTCTTCGCGTCTTTACCCGACCGCCTTGAGGGCCGGTGCGTAGTTGGCTCATCGGCGGAGTCCGGCACCTCCAGCACCATGTCAATGATCGGCTTGGCCGGGAGGCCGGGAACGGAGGTGGAGCCGACGTGCTCCAAGCGCATGACCCGACCGCCCAGCACCCGGCGCACCCGCGCCGCCTCTCTCGCATACAGCTCCGGCCACACCGCGTCGTAGTTCTGAATCTCGATCGGTGCGGACAACGGCTGCGGGCCGCCAACTACCACCTTCGCCAGCGCCCTCGTCGTAGGCGGCCACGTCGTCCGGCTTTCGAGACATGCCACGAGGCTATCAACGCGCCGGGTGTGTCGTAATGGATGATGGTCTGCCAGCATGCGGCCGGCTCCATAGGTGTCGCTGGATGGCGTGCTCTTGCGGTCCTCACGGATGGGGACAGGCGCATTCGATACCTGGTCGTCCAAGCGCACATCGCATGAGTGGGTGTACTCGAATCGGATCATGATTTCATAGCTGTTAAGGCGTAACCAATAACGAATGAGCGGCACTCTCACGCCGCGATTGGGACGTATCAGATTCTCGGTCATGCCGAAATGAGGATGTCGGCCTTGGGCAGTATCCATGCGATTCGTCGGTGACAAATCCGCCCAGCGCGATCAGTACGCCGCCGCGCACACCGAACGCCACGGCCAAGGACGCGGGTCGGGCGTCCGACCCGCCGGACGGCCGGCAGGGCGTCCACTGTTGTGGCGGCCCAGACCGCCTGCGTCCTCAGCGCGGCCGGATAGAGGCAGTCGACCGGCATAGCGGCGTACGAGGTGTCAAAGCAGACGGTTACCTGTGCTGCGGTGCGCGTGCCGTGTATCGGTGAGACCAGCACATCACGCGCAGATCATAGATCAACCGTTGCCGGCAGCGGGGACCGCTCGGGCGCCGTTGGCCTGGCATGCTGGTGTGAATGCTGACCCCAGCGATCGCTTCCGTACCACCATTCGGCGCCGCAGCGTCGGCGATAGTCGGCTTGGTGTTGGCGTACCTACTGGTTGCGCCGCTGTTCGCCGTTCGCCGCTACCGTCGGCTCATCCAGCGTCGTCAGACCGACCCGACGGTCCTGCGCCGCTACTACCTCCGCATGATCCTGACTCTGGGCATCTTCGTCACGTTGACGCTGACGGCGGTCGCTTTGTCCACGGGCCTGCGGGTGGCCGACATCGGGCTGGCCTGGCCTCATGGCCCGGCGGTCCCCGGGATGTCGGCCGTCTTGGCGCTTCTCGTCCTGCTGCTGGCGCCGGTCAGCCGGCCCGCTCGCCGCCGGGCGACGCCGACGATGGCGCCCGGCTTGTGGCCCGACACTCGGGCCGAGCGTTGGTGGGCTCTGGTCGTCTCGTTCGCGGCCGGCATCGGAGAAGAAGTCATGTGCCGGGGCCTGCTCGTCACGGCCGGGCTATCGCTCGGCGTGCCGGTTGTCGAGGTCGTCGTAGCCACGTCCTTGCTGTTCGCGTGGCAGCATCTGTACCAGGGTCGGAACGGGGTGTTCGCGACCACGATCATCGGCGGCGTTTTCGCGGTGTTCTATACCCAGACGGGGAGCCTGCTTTTCGGCGTGATCCTGCACGTGCTCCTCGACGTCCGCGCGCTGATCGTCGTCCCACTGCTGACCCGGGCCCGGCCGGGGGTATCCGAGAAACAGCCCGAGCCGGCAAGCGAATGAATCCCGGTGTACTGGAGTGCGCACACGCAACTTCCAAATTGAGGAGACGTTCGCCGATCGAAAATGGGCGTTACCGTGATGGCGAGATGGATGCACGCTCCATGGTGTTCGATGTTGGCGACCGAGTCGCTGGCTGGGGGCGAATGGTCGTCGATGCCGACGGCGAGTGGCTGGATCTGGCGCGGGTGGCGACGTTGGAGTGGTCCGATCGCCCGCGGCCTCGTTCACGCCATTCGGTACGCCTTATCGGTGCCGACGTCGACGCCCTGCCGAGCGAGTTCGGGCCGAACAACGCCATACCTCGCTGCGCCACCATTACCGGGATCTGGCTTGAGATGCGATCGAGGTCCAGTCCCAGTCGCCCGCCGGGCCAATGCGTCGAGCCGTTCCAGATTGGACGAAGCCGCCATGCCCACCACCAGTCGGCGACTGGCCACGCGGCAAGCGAGACCACAACCTCGACTTCGACGTCGGCGATCTTGAGACCAGCGGGGCGGCCGTCACCATCGTGACATTTCGTCCCAGTCGGATCAAGCCGTGCTCGTCATCGCAGCCAAGAACGTCGACGCCGTAGAGACGGTTCTACGGCCACAACTAGCCGATCGGCTCTGCGTCGTGCCCAGCCGATGGACGCGGGCGCAAGTTGATGAAGTGCACGCACTTCGACGGTCACTGGGACGACTGGGCTCTCGACACCATTGGCCAGCACGCCGACGAGTGCGCGCAGCCCTCAATCGAAGTCGAGCTTCTCAGGGTCACAGCCGCACTCGCGGATTGGGCAGACAACTCCCTAGGGGCTTACTGAAGCTCGTGCCCTCACTAACCCGCTCGCGGTTGTGCCACTGCAAGATTCGCACTACCTTGCCGCTGATCGCCCGTGGCCAGTCGGCCCGATCATGCCGATGTGAGCACGAGTGGCGAATGTTCCTTGTTACGCGGGAAGATCCAGCAGCTCATGCTGGCGGGCGGCGGCCAGCAGAGCCCGTCTGAAGCAGCGCTAGACCTACGATGACCTCGCCGTTTCCGTCAAGTTCGCCGGTCGGCACGAATCCAAGGCGCTGGTAGAACCCGGCCGGCCCGCCGTCCTCGGGTACGTAGCTGGTCAGCAGCTCGGTCGCGCCCTCGGCCCGGACGAGTTCCGCGACCTGCCGCACAGCCTCAGCGCCGTAGCCCTGGCCCTGGTATCGCCGGTCAATGATCACCTTCCACAGGAACCACGGTCCGATGATGTCCGGTGGCTGCGGCTGCACGTTCCAGCTCACCATCACGAACCCGACCGGATCGTCGCCGGCGTAGACCGCCCGGTACCACGGCTCGGCGTGCGGGTACTCAGCGGCGTCTTCCAGTGCCCCCTGCACCGACCCGACGAACCGCTCCTGCTCAGGTGCCACGCGCACCGTAAGGACGGCTTCGCGGTTGTCGTCGGTGATCTCGCGAAGCGTCACGACCACGGCGGTCAGCCTACTCACTCGACTTTCCCACCTCGCGTCAGGCTGATGGTGGCAGCGTGCGGCGGCTGCCGGGAAAGCATCCTCATCTGCCCGGCAGGGGCAAGCCCTGCGTGACCATCGCAAAGGGCCGTTGTCAAGCCCAGCATTCGTTCGGCACGTGACGACTCGCGGTGCATCCTGTCTTCCCGGCGGCTCGATCCTCCGCTGAACGGGCTCGGCGTCAAGGCCAGCCCTTCGGGCTGCCGCTTTGCGGTCGCCTTCGGCGAGCCCTGACTCCGATCCCTTATCAGCGTTTATGGCAGCGAGCCGGGAAACGGAGCAGTCCGGTCAGACGACGGATGTGTGCTGAGGAAGTCA
>JBKPDY010000019.1:0-22544 GCA_046728155.1 Actinomycetota bacterium | reverse complement strand
ACCCGGCACTCCACCGCCAGCGCGCCCTGGGCAGGGGCGGGCAACATGAGCATCGGGTCGATCAGTTCGGTGATCTCCGCCGCCCGGCCGAGCCGGCGCAGACCCGCGGCGGCGACCACGATCGCGTCGAAGTCTCCGTTGGCCAGCTTGCGTAGCCGGGTGTCCACGTTGCCCCGCAAGGGCACCGGGACCAGCCCCCGGCCGAGGGCGCGGAGTTGGGCGACGCGGCGCGGTGCGCCGGTCCCGACCAGGCTACCGGGACCAAGCTCGGCGAGCGCGCGACCGTCCATCGTGATCAGCGCGTCGCGAGAGTCGTCCCGCTGGGGCACGGCTGCCAGTACGAGGCCGTCGGCCGCCGCAGTGGGGAGGTCCTTGTACGAGTGGACGGCGAAGTCGATCTCCTTCGCGTGCAAAGCCTCACGCAGCGCGGAGACGAAGACCCCGACGCCGAGGTGCTGGACCGGCGACTCGGAGCGGTCGCCGGCGGTCACGATCGGGACCAACTCGACCTGCTCGCCAGTCGAGGCGGTCAAAGCCTGCGCCACGTGACCGGACTGCGCCAGCGCCAGTGTGCTGCCTCGCGTACCAAGTCGCAGCGTCATTTCCGCTCGACCTCCCACACGACGCCGACGGCCCGGTCCAGGTCCTCCCCCGCGGGGGCGACCGAGAGGTCGAACAACTCACGCAGGGCCGCGGCGTACTGGTCGCCGCCGGGGGTACCGGCGAGCTGGCGTACCCGTACCGTCGGTGAATGGAGCAGTCGCTGGACGACGCGGTGCACGGTGCGCGCGACGTCGGACCGCTGCTCGGCGGTCAGGTCGGCCCGCCGCGTGGTGAACCGGGCCAACTCGGCGGCGACGACCTCGCCGGCTCGCGCCCGCAACGCGGCCACGGTCGGTGCCACCTCGGTCCCACGCAACCAATCCAGGAACGCCTCCACCTCTGCGGTCACGATAGCCTCGGCGGCCTCCTCGTCCTGTGTGGACGGTCGGTCGAGGCTTGCCGCGCCGACGGCGGTCATGTCGATGAGAGTGACGCCGGACAGCTCCGCCACGTCAGGCGCCACGTCATGGGGGACGGCCAGATCGACAACGGTGAGGGCGCGACGCTCCCGCCCGCGCAGTGCCGCCGAGATCGTGTCCATGGTGAGAACGGCGTCGGGCGACGCAGTAGCGCAGATCACCAGGTCGACCGCGCGAACCGCGGCCACCAGGTCGGCGTAGTCGATCGGAGTAGCGCCATGAAGCTCGGCCAGACGCCGCGCTCGCTGTGCGCTCCGATTCGTGACCAGCAGTGGAGAGGCACCGGTCCGGGCCAGCGTGGCGAGAGCGAGTCCGCCCATCGAGCCGGCCCCGACGACCAGCGCGGGGTGCCCGGCCACCGGTTGCGGCGCCAGGGCCAGCGCCGCGCTGACCACGCTCTGGCCGGCCCGGTCGATTCCGGTCTCGGCGTGGACCCGTTTGCCGACCCGCAGGGCCTGCTGCATGAGCTCGTGGAGCAGCCGGCCGACGGTGTCGTGCTGGGCGGCCAGGCCGTACGCCTCGCGGAGTTGGCCGAGCACCTGCGCCTCGCCGACCACCATCGAGTCGAGACCGGCGGCGACGCGGAGGGCATGGCGAACGGCCTCGGTGTCGAAGTGGATGTACAGGTGGCTGGCGAGCCGGTTCAGGTCCAGGCCGGCGCGGCCGGCGAGGACCGAGCCGATTTCGCTGAGTCCACCGTGAAACGCCGTGACATTGGCGTGCACCTCGACCCGGTTACAGGTCGATAGCACGACGGCCTCACTGACGTGTGGCTGGGCGACGAGCTCGCTCAGCACGCTCGTCGTGGCCTGGACCGGAACGGCGATCCTCTCCAGCAGCTCGACCGGAGCCGTGTGGTGGGAGACGCCGACAACAAGCAGGGTCATCGCCGCATCACCCCACGGGCGTCCAGCCGCTCGCCATTGAGGCCACCGGCCGCCGATGCCTTACGGTGTTCGTGGAACGAGAGGATCTGCAGTTCAACGGCCAGGTCGACTTTGCGGACGTCGACCCCATCGGGAACAACGAGCACGCAGGGCGCGAAGTTCAGAATGCTGGTGACGCCCGCTGATACGAGAGAGTCGGCCACCGATTGGGCCGCGTGCGCGGGCGTCGCGATCACCGCGATGTCGATGTGCTGGTCGGCCACGATCGCGTCGAGGTCGTCGATGTGATGCACGACGAGGCCGTTGATCTTCTCTCCGACCCGGGCCGGGTCCGCATCGAGCAGGGCGGCGATCCGGAAGCCGCGGGAGGCGAAGCCGCCGTAGCCCGCGAGCGCGTGCCCGAGATTCCCGACGCCGACCAGTGCGACTGCCCGTCTCAGGGTCAGGCCGAGCACGGACTCGATCTGTGCTACCAGCAGCGCCACGTCGTACCCGACACCACGGGTGCCGTACGAGCCGAGGTGGGAAAGGTCCTTGCGCAGCTTGGCCGAGTTCACTCCGGCGGCGGTCGCCAGGGCGTCGCTCGATACGGTCTCCGAACCGTCCTCGGCGAAGTTGTGCAGAGCACGTAGGTATTCCGGTAGCCGCGCGACCGTCGCCTCGGGCAGATCGGGAAAGTCCGGCTCGGTCAACGCTGCTCGCCTGGCCGGGCCAGCTCGTCAACGGAACTGTCGCCGTTGCGGTTCTGACTCATCGTGCTCCGTGCCGCTTGGCTGGTTCGGATGCGGGCCCGTCACCGACCCTGAGAGCCGGCCGGGAGGTGGGTGCCCGCCGAAGTGCCAGACTAGGCGCTTGTGAAGCCGCGCACAAATCGCGATCTTGTCCGCGCCTCGTACCACAGACTGGATCCATCTGTCCAGTATTCCGCAAACAGGACTTGCCAGACACACGCCAAGTCTGGCCGACGCACCGGCGCTCGCCTGGCTGGTGGGGCTGGCCCTACCGTAAAGAGGCCAGCGGGCAGGATGGGGCGAAATTCGCCCCCAACCTAGCGTCGAGGACATGACGACCATCACCGCTCCGACCAGCGCCAACCGTGTCTCGCCGAGTCAACGGATGATCCGCCAGCTCGGCCACGACACGGCATATGTGCTCATCGGCTTCCCGCTGGGCATTGTCACCTTCACGCTCGTGATCACGGGCCTTTCGCTCGGCGGCGGCCTGCTGATCACCGTGGTCGGCCTTCCCGTGCTCGTCGCCACGCTCCACGTGTCCCGGGGCTTCGCGCATCTCGAGCGGGCCCGCATCCGGCCGGTACTACGCCGCGGTCCGACCCCGGTGAGCTACCGTCAGGCCGCGCCCGGGGCCGGTTGGTGGCGGCGCATGTTCGTGCCCCTGGGGGACGGCCAGGCCTGGCTGGACACTCTGCACGGCATCGTCCGGTTCCCGATCTCCCTCTTCGCCTTCGTCGTGACGGTCACCTGGTGGTCGGTGGCGGCCAGCGGCCTCACGTACTGGTTCTGGCAGCAGTGGCTGCCGCCAGACAACAACGATGAGCTGCCAGCTCTGCTCGGATTCGGCCATGGCACAAGCGGCCGGATCGTCCTCTACACGGTCGTGGGAGTGTTCTGCGCACTCACGTTGCCGATCGCCGTCCGATCGGTCGCCCTGGCCGAGGCGTGGGTCGCCAACTCGATGCTGACCGGTGTGGCCAGACTGCGAGCTGAGATCAGTGGCCTGACCGTACGGGCGGAGACCGCCCAGTCCCAGCGCGCCGCGGCGATGTCGGCGGAGGCGACGGCCCTGCACCGGCTGGAGCGTGACATACACGACGGCCCGCAACAACGCCTCGTCCGGCTCGCGGTCGACCTGGGCCGGGCCCGCCAGCAACTTGACGGTGATGACCCGGCCGCCGCCCGGGCGACGGTAGACGAGGCGCTCGCGCAGGCCCGCGAGACCCTTGACGAGCTGCGTACCCTCTCCCGGGGTATCTCCCCGCCGATCCTCACCGACCGCGGCCTGCCCGCCGCCGTCGCCGCGCTCGCGGCTCGCGCCACCATCCCGGTCGAGCTGGACATCCCGGCCGATCTTGGCCGCTTGCACCCGCTCGCCGAGCAGACCGCGTACTTCGCGATCGCCGAGGCGCTGACCAACGTGGCCAAACACAGCCGGGCGACCCGATGCGTGGTCGAGGTGCGGGTCGTCGGCGAACGGCTGGAGATCACCGTCACCGACGACGGGACCGGTGGCGCCCATCTGGCGAAGGGACACGGATTGGCCGGCCTCGCCGACCGGGTCCACTCGGCCGGTGGTGAGCTTTGGGTCAGCAGCCCGGACGGTGGACCTACGAAGATCCGAGCGGAGCTGCCGTGCCCGACCGCGGCCTGAGGGTCGTCCTCGCTGACGACGCGGTTCTGCTCCGGGAGGGCCTGGTGCGGCTGCTGACGGAGCAGGGCCATGATGTCGTCGCGGTCGTCGGCGACGGGCCGTCCTTTGTGGATGCCGCGCTCTACTTGAAGCCTGATGTGTCTATTGTGGATGTACGAATGCCGCCGTCGTTCACCGACGAGGGCCTGCGGGCGGCGGTACGGGTAAGGGCCGAGCAGCCCGGGGCGCCGGTACTTGTGCTCTCCCAGTACGTGGAGATGTCCTACGCCGAGGACCTGCTCGCCGACCGGGCCGGTGGGGTCGGGTACCTGCTCAAGGACCGGGTCGCCGACGTCGCGGAGTTCGGCGCCAGCCTGCACCGCGTGGCCGCCGGCGGCACGGTGCTCGACCCGGAGGTGGTGGCCCAGTTGCTGGTCCGGCGCCGCGCCCACGACCCGCTCGGCTCGCTCACTCCCCGAGAGCGTGAGGTTCTCGCGCTCATGGCCGAAGGCCGCTCGAATACCGCGATCGCCAAGCAGCTGGTAATCAGCGACGGTGCGGTCGAGAAGCACGTCCGCAACATCTTCACCAAGCTGGACCTGCCCCCGGACGACGAGCTCAACCGCCGCGTCCTCGCCGTTCTGGCATTCCTGAGGGCGTGACGGCCCCGATCGGGGAGCGCCGAGGGCCGTTGGCGGCTACGGCTCGGGGATGCCGGTCACCGGTGGACAGCCGTGTGCCTTGTGCCAGCTCGCCACGGCCGCCACCGGCGAAAGCTGACCGCCCTTGCGCCACGAATCGAGGAACGTCCACGGCCAGACCTCGCCGCGGCGGATCCACCAGTCGCGGGTACGTCCGCATAACGGGGAGATGCCGTAGTGCAGGTGGCAGACCGCGGCGTCGCCGGTCATGCCCACCTCGCCCAGTGTCTGGCCGGCCTTCACGCGCACACCGGGGACGATGTTCCGGCCGATCATGCGCATATGCGACCCGTAGTAGCGCACGCCGTCGTCCCCGAGCAATGAGACCGAAAGTCCGCCCCGTTCCGGCCCGAGATCTGTCGCCGGGTTCCAACGGTCGACGCGGTTGATCTCCAGGATCACGCCGTCGGTGGTGGCCCGGACGGTCGATCCGCAAGCGGCGATGATGTCGGTCGCGGGATAGTCATGGTGGGTGTGTTCATACGTGACGTTCCCCCCGACCGGAAAGACGTAGTGGCGCGGTCTCGTCGGCGGCGTTGTGGGTTGGGCGGGCGCCGGTGCGTGCACGGCCGACGGTCCGCCTCCGGGTGCGGAGCTGGCCCAGGTGGGCGAGGGCGCCCCGGCGGCCGTGAGATCCCTCCGCTCGACCACCGTTCCCGCGACCACGAGGCCCGTGACGACGATGGCGAGACCGGCCAGGACCCAGGGAGCGCGGCGGTTACGCGGTGCCACCCGGCGCACGCTACCAAAGCCCGCTGGATACCGCCGATCGGCACGCATCCGATGTCAGGTTGCCGCGTCGAGCGCGCGTGACGCCAGCCGAACGGCCTCGACCAGGCTGGACGCGGTCGGGCGACCGGTCGTGCGCAGTCGATCGCCATGCGTGAAGCCACCCTCGTAGAGCACGACCCTGGCGCCGACCTCGGCGGCCGCGTCGGCGTCGTCGACCGAATCGCCGATGAGAATGCAGTGGTTCCCATCGACACCAAGCGCCATCAGATGGGCTCGAAGGTGCGGAGCCTTGGGCCCGCCGCCCAAGGCGTCGCGCAGGCCGTCCACGCGGGACAGTCGAGCGGACAGGCCATGGCTCGTCACCGCCCGTACGAGGTCGTGATGACGAAACATCGACAGCAGCGACTGGGTGCCGGCCCATATATCCATCGCCGCGATCGCATCAGCCGTCAGCCGGCAGCCGTCCAGGCCGGCACGGTACGCATCATGAAACGCCACATCGAGGGTGCGAAACTCCAGCGTGGTCACCGGGCGCCCCAGCACGTGGGCGTAGTACGCCGAGACCGGCCGCCGGAAGTCCCGGCGGTGTTCGTCCGCCGTCACCTTGGGCCCGTTCACGGTCGCCAGGGACGCGTTGGTTGCCGCGACCACGAGAGTGAGGTCATCCAGCAGGGTCCCGTTCCAGTCCCAGACGAGGTGCGCCACGCAGCCACCCTAACCGCCGAGCCGCCGGATGCCGATCCACCATCGGCGCTCAGCCGGGCGGCCAGCTCAGCGGGCGGCCGCCGAGTACGTGACAGTGGACGTGGAAGACCGTCTGCCCAGCCCCCCGTCCGGTGTTGAAGACCAGTCGGTATCCTTCGCCGACTCCGTCCAGCTCGGCGACCTCGGCCGACGCAACGAGCAGGGCGCCGGCCAGGGCCGGATCGGCCCGCGCCAGCGAGGCTATGTCGGGGTAGTGCACCCGTGGCACGACGACGACGTGTGTGGGAGCCTGCGGATTGATATCCCGGAACGCGACCGTCTCCTCGGTCTCGCGCACGATCGTCGCCGGGACGTCGCCAGCCACGATCCGGCAGAACAGACAATCATCAGTCACCCGCGCATCGTACGGCGACGCCGTAAAGCCGCCCGGACAAAGATCCAACAGACGTCGCATCAGAAGCCAGAAAACTGGGCCTGTCGCGACGTCTGTTGGATCTTGGGCTGTCGATTCGTACCTCGGGAAGGTACTTAGCGCCACGATCACCAGCGCCCGAGGCGGGTGGAGAGGACCGCCAGCGCGGCGACCCCGGCCGTCGACGTACGGAGGATGGAGCGGCCGAGCAGCACAGGGACCGCGCCCGCCGCCATGAAGGCCGCGAGCTCCTCGTCGGCGATGCCGCCCTCCGGGCCGATTACCAGTACGATGTCGCCGGACGCCGCCAGATCCACTGTGGACAGCCGGGCCGCCGCGTCCTCGTGAAGCACGAGTCCCGCGGCCGCCGAAGCGAGAATCGACGCGACCGTACCTGTGGAAGCTGTTTCCTCGACCACCGGCAGCCAGGACCGCCGGGCCTGTTTGGCGGCCTCCCGAGCTGTACCGACCCACCGCTGCTGCGACCGACGACCCCGCTCGCCCGTCCATCGCACCACCGAACGGGCTGCCGTCCACGGCACGATCGTGTCAACCCCGACCTCGGTCATGGCCTGGACGGCGAGTTCGCTCCGGTCGGCTTTCGCGATGCCCTGAACCACCGTGAGGCTCGGCGACGGACGCGGCTCGACCGTGGCACGTCCGACCGACAGGGTCACGGTACCTTTGCCGGTGGCCACGACCGTACAGTCCACAGTAGATCCCTGACCGTCGCCCAGCAGTGCGCGTTCTCCCACGCGCAACCTGACGACGTCAGCGGCGTGGTGCCCCTCCGGACCGTCCAATGTGTACAGATCACCCGCCGGGAGAGCCGGAACCAGGAACAGCGCCGCGCTCACGTCATCCGCCAAGATCCGTTCGCAAGCTGCGGTGGCTCGCTGAACGCTCGCTCCTCGCGCTCACGTCATCCGCCAAGAACCGTTCGCAAGCTGCGGTGGCTCGCTGAACGCTCGCCTCCTCGCGCTCACGTCATCCGCCAAGAACCGTTCGCAAGCTGCGGTGGCTCGCTGAACGCTCGCCTCCTCGCGCTCACGCTTGACCGTTGAAGGCGTCCCGCATGAAGGAGAAGAAGCCGCTCTGCTTACGCGACAGTTCCGCCACCTCCTCGCCCCGGGCCCGGGCGAAGTCGCGCAGCATTCGTTCCTCCTCGCCGGTCAGCTTCGTCGGCGTACGGACATCGAGGTGAACATGCAGGTCACCGCGCCCGCTGCCGCGCAGGTGGGGGACGCCCTTGCCTCGGATGTGCAGCGACGCGCCGGGTTGCGTGCCGGGCCGGACGTCGACGGACTCCTCCGAGTCCAGCGTCTTGATCGTGATGCGGGTGCCGAGCGCGGCCGCGGTCATCGGAACCGTGACGCGGCAATGCAGATCGTCGCCCTTGCGCGAGAAGATGTCGTGCGGCCGTTCATGGATCTCGACATAGAGATCACCGGCGGGACCTCCACCCGGGCCCACCTCGCCCTGCCCGGCCAGCCGGATCCGCATCCCATCCTCCACCCCGGCCGGAATCTTCACCGTGAGGTTGCGGCGGGCCCGGGTCCGGCCGTCGCCGCCACATTTGCCGCACGGATGCGTGATCAGCGTCCCGTACCCCTGGCAGGTCGGGCATGGTCGCGCGGAGACGACCTGACCGAGGAACGTGCGCTGGACCGACTGGATCTCGCCCCGGCCGCCGCAGGTGTCGCAGGTGGTCGCGTGAGTACCCGGCGCCGTGCCGGCGCCGCCACAGGTCAGACACGTTACAGCGGTGTCGACGCTGATCGGCGCTTCGACGCCGAACGCCGTCTCGTGCAGATCGAGCTCCAGGCGCAGGATCGCGTCGGCTCCAGCCCGTGTCCGCGAGCGGGGTCCCCGCGCGCCGGCACTGCCGAAGAAGGCGTCCATGATGTCCTGGAAGCCGACGAACGGGCCGGCGTTCGCTCCAGCACCCGCCCCCGCGCCCGGGGCCAGCGGGTCGCCGCCGAGATCGACGATCTCCTTCTTCCGCGGATCGGAGAGCACCTCGTACGCGGCGTTGATCTCCTTGATCTTCTCGTGCGAAGCGGGGTCCTTGTTGACATCCGGGTGGTACTCCCGGGCCAACCTCCGATAGGCGCGCTTGATCTCGTCTGGAGAGGCGTCCCGGCGTAATCCGAGGATGCCGTAGTAGTCCCTGGCCACGTCTGTCCTATGCCCTCGGTCCTTCGATCAGCTCTGCGCCAGCACTTCGCCGACGTAGCGTGCCACGGCTCGGACCGTGGCGATAGTCGCGGGGTAGTCCATCCGGGTCGGGCCCAGGACACCTAGCCCTCCGACTATGGTGGTCCCCGGGCCGTACCCCGTCGTCACGACCGAGGTCGAACGAAGATCCTCGATCTCATTCTCGTCACCGATACGGACTCGCGTCTTCGCCTGCTCCGTCTGCCCGAACAGCTTGAGCAGGATGACCTCCTCCTCCAAGGCTTCGAGGATGGGACGGATCGTGCCGGAGAAGTCAAGCAGGCCACCGCGGGCCAGGTTCGCGGTTCCGGCCAGGGCGATTCGCTCCTCCGCCCGTTCTACCAGGGTCTCCAGCAGGACGGTCGCCAACGCAGTCATGGACCCCCGAAGTTCGCTCGGGGCCTGGTCGTGCAGCGCGTGCACGACGGCACTGGTGTCGCTGAGCAGCAGGCCGTCCAGCCGTTCGTTGATCAGCTTGCGCAGCGCGAGGACATCGTCGCCGTCGACCGGCCTGGGCAGCTCGACGAGACGCTGTTCGACGCGGCCGGTATCGGTGATCATGACGAGCATGAGCCGGGTCGTCGAGATCGGTATCAGCTCGAGGTGCCGGACCCGGCTCCGGGCGAGACTCGGGTACTGCACCATTGCGACCTGCCGGGTCAGCTGCGCGAGCAGACGTACCGTGCGGTGCACGACATCGTCCAGGTCGACCGCGCCGGCCAGGAACCGTTCTATCGCCCTGCGCTCGGCCGGCGAGAGCGGCTTGACCCGCGAGAGCCGGTCGACGAAGAGCCGGTAACCCTTGTCTGTCGGTACCCGGCCGGCACTGGTGTGCGGCTGGCGCAGATACCCCTCCTCCTCGAGGACCGCCATGTCGTTTCGGACTGTGGCCGACGACACCCGCAGGTTGTGCCGCTCCACCAGGGCCCGGCTGCCGACCGGCTCCTGGGTCTGGACGTAGTCCTCGACGATCGCGCGCAGGACCTCCAGTTTCCGGTCGTCGAGCGACATGTCGACATCCTTCCGTGGAGACACAACCGCGCCCTCTCGCCTGCGCGCCAGCCGCGACCTGGCACTCCGCCGCGGTGAGTGCCAGTCTACGTCGACGCGCGACTCAACCGCGACGCCCGAACTCCGGCGGGCCGCCCTGGTGCGCACGCCGTCGTGGACCTACGGTGTGCATGGGCCGGACCTTCGACACCCGAATCCATCGTCAGCAGGAGATGTGCGGCATGAGTAACGTCCCGTCCGGTTTCGCCTCCAGCGAGGAGCGCGGCTGGGTACTCTTCGCCCACTTCGGGGGTATCGTCCTGTTCTTCGTCGCGCCGCTGGTCGCGCTGAAGGTCAAGGGCGACCAGTCGAGGACCATCCTGGACCATGCCACCAGGGCACTGAACTTCCAGATCACCTGGGGCCTCGCGTTCGTGATCGCGTTCATCATCCGGGTGTGCACCTTCGACGTCCTGTGGTTCCTACCGTTCGCGGTATGGCTCTTCATCGCCGTCTGCTGTGTCATCGCGGGTTTGCGGGCCAACGACGGCCGGTCCTACGCGTATCCGCTCTCGCTCGACCTGGTCCGGTAGGGCCTACGGCAGAAGCGAGCGGATGACCGTGTCGGCCAGCAGCCGGCCCGCCCGGGTCAGTACGGCCCGCCCGTGCGCTGCCGCCTGCGCGTCAAGTAGTCCGGCCGCGATCTGGCCGGCGACGTTGGATCGGGCGGCGAGCGGTACGGCGCTCAACGGAAGCCCTTCGACCAGCCGTAACCGGAGCATCACGTCTTCCATCTGGCGCTGGCCGGCCGTGAGGATCTCGCGCGCCTGTGCGGGCGTCAGGTTGTCGGCGACGCGGCCGGCGTAGGTCGACGGATGTCGCACGTTCCACCAGCGCACGCCGTTGAGGTGGCTATGCGCACCTGGCCCGAACCCCCACCAGTCGCCGCCGCGCCAGTACAGCAGGTTGTGCCGGCACTCCCCGCCGGCCAACGCCCAGTTGGAGACCTCGTACCAGGCGAAACCCGCATCCGAGAGCGCGGTGTCGGCGGCGAGATAGCGATCGGCCGCGGTGTCGTCGTCCGGAGCGGCGACCTCGCCGCGGCGGACCCGGCCGGCCAGCCGGGTGCCGTCCTCGACGATCAGTGCGTACGCCGAGACGTGGTCGACACCAGCGCCGATCGCGGCCCGTAACGAGGCCTCGAAGTCGCCGGACGTCTCGCCCGGTGTCGCGTAGATCAGATCCAGGTTGACGTGGTCGAAGCCGGCGGCGCGGGCCTCGGCGGCCGCGGCGGCGGCCCGGCCCGGCGAGTGTCGGCGGTCCAGCACGGCGAGGACATGCGGCGCGACCGACTGCATGCCGAGGGAGATCCGGGTGAACCCCGCGGCACGCAGAGCGCGCAGGTAAGCCAGGTCTACCGACTCGGGGTTGGCCTCGGTGGTGATCTCCGCATCGGAGGCGAGGCCGAACGCCCTGTCGATGCCGTCGAGCATCCGGGCCAGGTCGGCTACCGGCAGCACGGTCGGCGTTCCGCCCCCGACGAAGACGGTCTGCACCCGCGGGGCCGAACTGTCCAGAACCCGGGAGGCGAGAGCCACCTCGGTCAGCAAGCTGTCGGCGTACTCCTCCATCGTGGCACCGCCGCCCAGTTCGGCCGCGGTGTACGTGTTGAAGTCGCAGTAGCCGCAGCGGCTGCCACAGAAGGGCACATGGACGTAGACCCCGAACCCACGCCGCCCGAGGCCGGCCAGCGCCTCCGGGGGCATCGCCCCATCGGCGGGTACCGGTTCGCCCTCGGGCGGTGCGCCTGGCATGCCGTCCATACTGCCCCGTAACGTGCCGGTCATGACCGACGACAGCCTGGTTCATGCCTCCCACGACGGGGCGGTTGCGACGCTCACCCTCGACAGCCCACACAACCGCAACGCACTTTCCGCGGGGCTAATAGAGCAGCTGACCGCGGCTGTGGTGAGCGCGGTTGAGGACCACGGCGTACGAGTGATCGTGCTGACCCATACCGGGCCGGTCTTCTGTTCCGGGGCCGACCTGAAGGAGACCGCGGCCGCGTTCGGCGGATCGGGCACCTCGATACCGGCGTCGGGCATGGGCGACCTGCTCGCGACGATCTGGGAGTGCCCGAAACCCGTGCTCGCCCGGGTCGGCGGTCCGGCCCGGGCCGGCGGTCTGGGCCTGATCGCCGCGGCGGACATCGCCGTCTGCGCCATGACCGCGTCGTTCGCGTTCTCGGAGGTACGGCTAGGTGTCGTGCCGGCGGTGATCTCCGCGACGGTGCTGCCTCGGCTCACCTCGCGAGCCTCGGCCGAGCTGTTCCTGACCGGTAACTCGTTCGACGGCCTACGGGCGGCTCAGATCGGGCTGGTGACCGCCGCGGTTCCCGACGACGAGGTCGACGCCGCGGTGGCCGGTTACACAGCGTCGCTACTCCGCGGCGCCCCGCGAGCGCTCGGCGTCGCCAAGAGACTGGCCCGCGCGGCGGCGAGAGAATCGATCCGGGCCGAACTCGCCGAGCTGACCGCGTTGTCGGTGCGCTTCTTCACCTCGGCCGAGGGGCGCGAAGGGGTGCTCTCGTTCATGCAGCGGCGCGACCCGGCCTGGGTGACGCCCATCCGGCAGGACTAGCTCATCGGTGTTGGATGTGGCAGCCACCACGTAGGGTGAGTGCCGGAGGTTTGGGTCGTGCGGCTTCGGACCAAGGTTATCTGCGCCGTCGTCGGGCTACTCGTGCTCGCCGGCGGGGTCGTTTTCGTCATCTTCCGACTACGGGCACAGATTCCGGGCGCTTTCCGCACCGAGGGCTGCGCCGTACGCACCGCATCCGGGGTCGTCGATTTGAGCACCGAGCAGATGGCGAACGCCGCGACCATCTCCGCCGTCGGCCTTCGGCGCGGCGTGCCCGGCAAGGGGATCGTCGTGGCGCTGGCCGCGTCGTTGCAGGAGTCGAAGCTGCGGAACCTCGCCGCCGGTGACCTCGACTCGATCGGCCTGTTCCAACAGCGTCCGAGCCAGGGCTGGGGGGACGAGGCGCAGCTGCAGGATCCGCGGTACGCCGCCGGTAGCTTCTACAGCGCGCTGCTACGGGTCAGCGGCTGGCAAAACATGCGGGTAACGGAGGCCGCGCAGCTCGTTCAACGCAGTGCCTACCCCGAGGCCTATGAGAAGTGGGCCGACGAGGCGGCCGTGCTGGCTTCCGCCTTCGCCGGCCTGGTACCCAACGCGGTCGCCTGCACCCTCGTCGGCGCGCCCAACCACCGCGGCGAGGCGGCCGCGGTGGCGCTCCTGGCGGGGCTCCGGTTGGACTGGGGACAACTGACGACGTTCGCGACCAACAGCGCGGGGCTGGTTCTCGGCGCCACCGACACCCAGGTGGGCTGGCAGTACGCCCATTGGATCGTCGCCCATTCGGCCGCCAACGGCGTCGAGAGGGTGCGCTTCGGCGGCCAGGAGTGGAGCGCCGAGAGTGGTGAATGGCAAGGCGTGGAACCGACCGCGACCGAATTGAACGCGCAGGTCGGCGGGTCCGCGGCCCGGGTCGTCGCCGAGGTCTTCCAAGCCTGATCGCCGTGGGCCGCCCGGATGGATTCCGGACGGCCCACGGTTATGGGACAGGCCTTTCAGTTCAGCGATTATCGGACAGGTTTTCAATTCAGCCGACGTCGACCTGTCGTTCCCGCGATGAGAGCGACCCCGACCGCGGCCAAGGCGACCTGGATGAACAGTTCGATCCAGTCGACGCCAGGAGTGTTGCTGACGCCCAACGCGCCCGCGATAACCGAGCCGAGCAGCGCGGCGACGATGCCGACGACAATGGTGAGCCAAATGGGCATGTGCTGGCGGCCGGGGACCACCAGACGCCCCAGAGCGCCGACGACGGCGCCGATGATGATCGCGCTGATGATGCCGCTCGCGGTCATGGTCTTACACCTCTCTGGGATCGGATCACAACATCCGATCGATACCCGGCGGTGACCGCGGTCAAACGCCGCGACTACTTACGCGAGGTGCCCGCTCTGTCGGCCGGTGTGTCCGATGTGGAGAGAGCCGCGATGAAGGCCTCCTGCGGTACCTCGACCCGGCCGACCATTTTCATCCGCTTCTTGCCCTCCTTCTGCTTCTCCAGCAGCTTCCGCTTGCGGGTGATGTCACCGCCGTAGCACTTGGCCAGGACATCCTTGCGAAGCGCGCGTATCGTCTCCCGAGCGATGATGCGGGATCCGATCGCGGCCTGGATCGGCACCTCGAACTGCTGGCGGGGGATGAGCGTGCGCAGCTTGGCCGCGATCGCGACGCCGTAGTTGTACGCCTTGTCCTTGTGGACGATCGCGGAGAAGGCGTCGACCGGCTCACCGTGCAGGAGGATATCGACCTTGACCAGATCCGCCTCCTGCTCGCCGCTGGTCTCGTAGTCGAGCGAGGCGTACCCCTTGGTGCGGCTCTTCAGCTGGTCGAAGAAGTCGTAGATGATCTCGGCCAGCGGCAGCGTGTAACGCAACTCCACCCGGTCGGTCGAGAGGTAGTCCATGCCGAGCAGGGTGCCTCGCCGGCCCTGAGAGAGCTCCATGACCGTACCCACGTAATCGGCCGGCGTGAGGAGCGTCGCCCGTACGGTCGGCTCGAAGACGCGGGCCACCTTGCCGGACGGATACTCGCTCGGGTTCGTGACGGTCGTCTCGGACCCGTCGTCGAGGACGACCTGGTAGACCACGTTGGGCGCGGTCGAGATGAGGTCCAGGCCGAACTCCCGCTCCAGCCGTTCCCGGATGATCTCCAGATGGAGCAGGCCGAGAAAGCCGCACCGGAAGCCGAACCCCAATGCCCCGGAGGTCTCCGGCTCGTAGTGGAGCGCCGCGTCGTTGAGCTTCAGCCGGTCCAGGGCGTCGCGCAGGTTCGGGTACTCCGAGCCGTCCATGGGGTACAGCCCGGCGTAGACCATCGGTCTGGGGTCCTTGTAGCCGCCCAGGGCCACGGTCGCCGGGCGATTGTTGATGGTGACCGTGTCGCCCACCCGTGATTGCCGCACGTCCTTCACTCCGGTCATCAGGTAGCCGACCTCGCCGACGCCGAGCGCACCGTGCTTTCTCGGTTCCGGCGAGATCACGCCGAGCTCGAGCAATTCGTGCACCGCACCGGTGGACATCATCTTGATCCGGTCGCGCGCCTCGATCCGCCCGTCGACGACCCGTACGTACGTCACCACACCGCGGTACACGTCGTATATGGAGTCGAAGATCATCGCCCTCGCCGGGGCGGCGGTATCGCCGACGGGCGCGGGGATCTGCCGGACGATCTCGTCGAGCAGGTGCGCCACACCCTGGCCGGTCTTGCCGGAGACGCGTAGACAGTCGTCCGGATCACAACCGATGAGGTGCGCGAGCTCCTCGGCGTATTTGTCCGGCTGGGCCGCCGGCAAGTCGATTTTGTTCAGGACCGGAATGACCGTCAGATCGTTCTCGAGAGCGAGATACAGATTCGCGAGTGTCTGCGCCTCGATCCCCTGGGCGGCGTCCACCAGAAGGACGGCACCCTCGCACGCGGCGAGGCTGCGGGAGACCTCGTACGTGAAGTCGACGTGTCCCGGCGTATCGATCATGTTCAGTACGGCCTGGTCGCCGGCGTTTTCTCCGGCCCGGACCCGCCACGGCAGCCGTACCGCCTGGCTCTTGATCGTGATGCCCCGCTCCCGCTCTATGTCCATCCGATCGAGGTACTGCGCACGCATCTGGCGTGGATCCACGACCTCGGTGATCTGCAGCATCCGATCGGCCAGCGTTGATTTACCGTGGTCGATGTGGGCGATGATGCAGAAGTTGCGGATCCGCGCCGGGTCGGTCGCCCCGGGCTCGAGCGTGGTGGGCACGATGATCCTTGTCGGCATAGATACGGATAGGGGCCGCGGTGCGGCGCACTGCTCTATGGTCCCATGCTCACGCGGGCTGCCCTGGTCGTGGACGGTTTGGGTGGCCGAGGGGCCGACTGGTACGATCAGGCGTCGCGTGCAGTGGCTGCCGCGTGCTCGAAATCCGGACACTCTTTACGACCTAGGACGAGGCTGTCGAGTGGCGAACATCAAGTCGCAGATCAAGCGGAACAAGCAGAACGAGAAGCGCCGCATGCGTAACAAGGCGGTCAAGTCCTCGCTGAAGACCGCTATCCGCAGGTTCCATGAGACCGTGGCCGGCGGCGACGCCGAGGCTGCCGGGGTCGCGCTGCGCGCCGCCACTCGCAAGCTGGACCAGGCCGCCAGCAAGGGAGTCATTCACAAGAACCAGGCCGCCAACCGCAAGTCCGCCATCGCCAAGCGCATCGAGTCTCTTTCGTCCTGAGCCACAAGGGCTCGCGCTCTCCTGCAACCGCGGAGCATACCCGGACAAACTCGGCGTACCGTGCAGACGGACACGTAGCTCACGCAGCCGTTCGCTCGATCCTTCAACGTCACGCTCGGGACACCTCATTTCACGAATGCCGCGACAGGCTCCCAGCCGGCGTCGGCGATACTGGACGCCGATCGGCGCAAGCGGCGCGAGACGAGCGCTTGGCACGACCCGAGTACGACCCGAGCTGGGACGCCCGCGTTACTCGAAGCGGCCCTGGTTCCCGCGGCTCCGCCGATCGGCACCCTCCCGACGGCGCGGCACCGGATTGACGATCGTCTCGACCGGCGTGTGCTCGGGGATGGGAGCCTCGGGTGTCTGGATGCCGGGGCGCGGCAGGCGACGGCTCCCGCCGGCTGGCGCGATCCCCCGGTAGCGGGGACGGGCGACGCCCCGGGCGACGCCGTCCGGGCGAGCCGCCGGATCGGCGATGGCGTCGTCCTCTTCGATCCGCGCGGTGACGCGGCCGGTGCGGGGAACAGGGCTGTGGCCGCTCGCGCGACGGGGCAGGATCCCGGGCGTACGTAGTTGGGCGTCAGCCATTGGCTCGAGCATGGCGGCTGAGATCACGTCGTTGATCTTCACCATCGCGGCCACTGCGACGGGTATTGCGAGCACGCCCCACGGGCTGACGATGTCGGCCAGCGCAAGCAGGCCACCGAGCCCGATCGAACCCTCGAACAGCAGGAAGACCTGCCACGGCCGCATCGTGAGGTGCTGGACCCGCAGCAGACGAAAATACAGCGGCCGCTTGGCCGCGGTCACGACGACCTCGCCGCGCGGGCGGCGGCCAACTGGAATACGGCGCGTTCGAGCGCGAACCCACGATCGTCAGAGCCACCCTTCACCGCGGCGTTGCACTCCGCGGTGATCCGCATCGCTTCGGCCAGGGTTTCGGGTGTCCAGCCCCGAGCCTGGCGCTGGGCCCGCTCGACCTTCCACTGCTGCATTCCAAGCGTCGTGGCGACCTGGTACGAGTTGCCACGCCCGGCACTGGCGACGCGAGACACGGTCCGCACCCCGTCGGCGAGCGCGTCGGCGATCGGCACCGGATCGACGCCGACCTGCAGTGCCCAACGCAACGACTCGAGGGCGGCCGGCACGTCGCCCACGATCGCGGCGTCGGAGACCGTATAACCACTGACCTCGGCCCGGCCCCGGTAGTAGCGGGCGACCGTCGCGACCTCGATCCGCCCGTCCGTGTCGGCGACCAGTTGCGCCGCGGCGGCGGCGAGCTCCCGCAGGTCGTTGCCGACGGCGGCGATCAGCGCCTCGGCGGCCGGTTCAGCGCAGCGCCCGCCGGCCCTTATGACCTCGGCCCGGACGAACTCGACCCGCTCGCGCGGCTTGGTGATCTTCGCCGCACTGGTGACGGCGGCGCCTACCTCCCGCAGCCCATCGGCGACCGCTCGGCCCTTGGCGCCGCCGGCATGCGTGACGACGAGAACGATGTCGGGTTCCGGGGCCGCCGCGTAGTCCAGGATGGCCGCGGCGAGCTCCTTCGACGCGTCGTGCGCTCCGTGGACTACGACGACCCTGCCATCGCCGAACAGCGACGGGCTGACAGCGGCGAGCAGATCGCCGACGGTCATGTCGCCGGCGTTGAACTCCATCACGTCGATGTCGGGGTTCTCCAGCCGAGCCTGTGCGACCGCCGTTGCGATACCACGAGCCACCAGCAGTTCTTCCTCGCCAATGACGAGTCGTGGGGCGCCGGCCGTCATGCGCACCATCGTTGCACGGTCGCCCGGCGACCGCTCAGAGCACACGTGCGACGCACAGCCGCTGCGAAACCACGCCTTACCGACGGGCGGGACAGGCCAGACATCCCCGTCATGGCGGGCCGCGGGTCGCCACAAGGAGGTCATCGCCGTCCGCCGCCACGGCAACATCACCGTCCCGATCTGTCCGTAGGACCCGTACGCCGGCTCCGGTCAGCCGGGCAAGCACGGCCTTATTCGGATGTCCGTAGGGGTTGTCGACGCTCACGCTGACCACTGCGATGCGTGGCGCCACCCCCTCGAGGAAGCACGGATCCTGGAAGGCCGAGCCGTGATGGGCGACCTTGAGGACGTCTGCTCGCAGGTCGCTCGGGTCGAGCGAGCACAGGTCCTGCTGCTCCTCCGTCTCGGCGTCCCCGGCCAGCAGCATCGTGATGCCAGCGCTCACGACGTGCAGGACCACGGAGTTGTTGTTCGGGTCGGATCGGGTTCCGGCGTGCATGGTCGTCGGGCCGATGACCCGCAGCGCCAGCCCGCCCCGCGCGTAGGACCATCCCGGCACGGCATCGGCAACAGGAAGCGCCGCCACGGCGGTGTGGACCAGCCGCTCCCCTTCCGGCGGCGCGTGATACGGGGATTCGAGCACGCCCGCCACGGTCCGACCGTCGAGGACACCGGTGATGCCGCCCACATGGTCGAGGTGAAAATGGGTCAGGACGAGCAGGTCGACGGTGGAAACCCGGAGCCGGCGCAGGCACCCGTCGACCGCGGACGGTTCGGGCCCGGTGTCCACCACAACGGCATCATGCGTGGCGACCGGAAGCACCAGGGCATCCCCTTGGCCGACGTCACAGACCACCAGAACGGCACCGCCCGGCGGCCATCCGCTCGCGAGCACCCGTACCGGAACGGCGCCCACCGCGACCGCGAGACTGCCGATCATCACGACGCGGGTCGCGGCCGGCCAGCGCGTGACGACGAGCACCCCGACGGTAACCACGGCGAGCAGCGAACCGCCGGCGACACCCGCCGGCCACGGCAGTGTCGCGTCGGGGATCTGGGCTCCCTGATGGGCTATCCAGACCAGCCATTGAGCCGGCCATATCGCCAGCCAGGCGAGCGCGCGACCGCCCTCGCTCCACAGTGGAGTGATGACGGTCGAGCCGACTCCGAGCAGGGTCGCCGGAGCCACCGCCGGAGCGGCGAGCAGGTTCGCCGGTACCGCGACGAGGCTGACCCCGCCGGCGAGCATGACGAGGACGGGACCGCAGGCCACCTGCGCCGCCGCTGGTACGGCGAATGACTCGGCCAGGACCCCCGGCGCGCCACGAGCCACGAGCTTGTCCCGCCAGCGCGGGGCGAGCAGGATCAGTGCGCCGGTGGCCAAGGTGGATAGAGCGAAGCCAGCATCGGCCGCCAGCGCGGGGTTCCACAGCAGACCGGCAACCACCGCGACGGCGAGCGCGGGCGCGGCGGCCGCACGCCGCCCGGACGCGAGCGCCAACAGCCCAACCACGCCCATGGCTGCTGCACGTACGACGCTGGGCGATGGCCGGGCCAGGATGACGAATCCAATCAGCGCCAGCAGGCAGACGCCGGCCGCGAGCACCGGCCCGGCCCGGCACCATCGCGCGACGAAGAGTACGACACCGAGCACGATCGCGACGTTTGCACCTGAGACGGCGACCAGATGGGTGAGCCCGGTCGTGCGGAACTCGTCCTCGATCGAGGGGTCGAGCCGGCTGGTGTCGCCCAGCACAAGCCCCGGCAAGAGTCCAGCGGGACCCGCCGGAAGGCCGGCGCACGCAGCTTGGAGGCCGGCGCGCAGCCGTCCAGCCACCGTCTGAGTCCATGATGGACGGCCCAGCAGGATCGGGTCGCCCTGGGCGCTGGCCACGGCCGCGATGAGATCTCCACCGCGAGCAGGGGCGAGGTGGGCGTCGACGGCGAACCGTTGGCTGGGAAGCAGTTCGCGCCATGGCGGCGTGGTGCCGAAGACCACGACCGAGACATCGGTGGCGACGCCGACGCCGGGTGTCTGGACTCGCGTGAGCGTCGAGGGCACAAGATACATCGGCCGCGATGCCACACCGACGCGGTGTGGATCGTCGGTAACGGTGGCCTCGAGGTGGACAGTTGCGTGCTCACGGGCCAAGGCCGCGAGTGGATCCGAGTCTCTCGTCACGGTACGGGCAGCCGTCGAGACAGCGCCGCAAACGGCACCTAGAGCGATCGCTACGACGGCCCAGCCGAGTGCCGCCGAGTGGCGGTAGTCGCGGTGCGCGCCACCCGATCGACTACGGCGAAGTCGAACGTCCACAGCGCCTCGACGCAGAGCGAATGACGCCACCGCGGCGACTGCGGCGGCGACCAGAGCCACCATCAGGCCCCGCTCCGCGGTCAACCACAGCCCGGCGAAGCTTGTGGTCCACACTCCCGCCGCGACTCCGTACAGTCGCAGATCAGCCGGGCGCCGGATCTGAGCCGCCGGGCCGCTCCCTTCGCTCATGTGGTGCTCGCTGGCTCGCTCGCTCCCGCGGCCGCCGATGACGCCGCCTTCCCTCGCGGTACAGAAACCTCGACGGCGTCGGCGGGCCGGCTCGGTCCAGGCGCCGCCGGCCCGCTCCGCTCGCTCATCTCGCTCATAGGGTCACCCGGTTCTTGAGATCGTTGAACTTCGCGTCGCCGATCCCGCTGACCTGGTGCAGTTGGTCGACCGAGGTGAATCCGCCGTGCTGGTCGCGGTAGTCGATGATGCGCTGGGCGAGCACGGGCCCGACTCCGGGGAGAGTCTCGAGTTGGTCAAGAGTGGCCGTGTTAAGGCTGACCTGCCCACCGCCGGTACCGGTACCCTGGACACCGCTCACTGTGGCGCCGGGGATCCCGACCGCGATGAGCTCGCCATCGGTCACCTTGCGAGCGAGGTTGAGGCCGGCGGTGTCCGTCCCACGCAGGACACCACCCGCCGCATCGATGGCGTCAGCGACGCGGGCGCCAGCGGGCAGGCGCACCAACCCCGGATGCCCGACCCGCCCGGAGACGGCGACGACGATCATGCTCGCCGACGCGGCCCGCGTCGGAGCCGCCGACGTCATCGGGCCAGGAGCCACCGGCTGCACCGACGGCCTGCCGTGCCACGCGAGAATCGCGGCCAGACCGGCGATGACGACGGCGAAGACCGCCAGCGCTCGGACCCCGGTGCTGCCGATATCCCAGGCGGCACGAGCGGTCCGATGGCTCGACATGCGGACGACGCTAGCCATCGACCCGGCACGACCGAAACAGTCCACAAGGGACGTTGTGGACAACTATGCGTCTGTGGATAACTCGTGGAACCCCGGATGATCTGGTATGGCTACGGGTGGCGGTACAGCGCGACGCCGATTACTCCTGGTCCGGTGTGCGCGGCCAGCGCGGCACCTACTTCGAGTACGTAGCCCGTGCGGATCCGAGCGCCCAACCGGTCACGAAGAGCCATGTGCAACGCCTCCGCACGGTCGGCGGCGGCGAGGTGCTGCACAGCGATGTCCACATCAGACTCTCCCGACGCCTCGGTCGCCAGGTCGGCCAGCCGGGCCAGGGCACGCGTCGACGTGCGTACCTTCTCCCGCAACACGACCTGGCCGCCGACGACGTGCAAGATCGGCTTGACCGACAAGGCGGTGCCCAGGAGGGCCGATGCGGCACTGATCCGCCCGCCACGACGGAGGAACTCCAGCGTGTCCACATAGAACAGAGTGCTGGTCCGCCCGACCGCCGCGAGCGCCGCCGCCCGTACGGCACCGGCATCATCGCCCTGATCGGCGCTGAGCTTAGCGGCCAGGGCAACGAAACCAAGTCCCATGCCGGTCGTCGCGGAGTCGGCCACCAGCACGCGTCCGTCGAACTCCTCGGCCGCCTGGACCGCCGAGTCGATCGTGCCCGATAGCGCCTTTGACAGATGTACCGAGACGATCGCGGTGGCGCCGCCATCGAAAAGCTTCCGGTAGACCTCGGCGAACGCGGCCGGTGCGGGCCGGGATGTGGTCACCGGCGCCCGCCTTTCATCGAGCGCGCGGGCGACGTCGTCGGGCGATACGTCCACCCCTTCGAGGCCATCCCGGCCGGAGATGGTGACCGTGAGCGGAACGACGCTCAGCCCGGTCGACCTGTCGGCGGGAAGGTAAGCGGTGGAATCGGTGACCACCCGAACGGTCACTCCGCCTCGCCTCCGCGCTCGCTGCGCGCCTCGGGCCCAGCGGCCCTGCGATGCTCGCTCGCTGTCGGCTCGGTCACTCCGCCTCGCCTCCGCGCTCGCTGCGCGCCTCGGGCCCAGCGGCCCTGCGATGCTCGCTCGCTGTCGGCTCGGTCACTCCGCCTCGCCTCCGCGCTCGCTGCGCGCCTCGGGCCCAGCGGCCCTGC
>JBKPDY010000018.1:0-55207 GCA_046728155.1 Actinomycetota bacterium | reverse complement strand
TATCCGTTCCCCTCCGGATCCGCGGCGGCATCCGGATCGGCGGGTGGGCTCGCGCGGCCACGGGGGCTCCACCGAGCGGTGATGATCGCGGCCGTGGCCACCGCGAGACCAGTCACGCCCGGGCCTGCGGTAGGAGGCGCGTCCGGACCCGGATATCCGACCTCGGTCGGGTCCCGGTGGCCAGTGTTGATCTCGTCCACGCGCGCTCCTCGATCGCCTGCCGTGAGGCTACCGTGTTCGGCTGGTGAACGCCGCCACACAAATCGGTGAGAATAGAGGGGACGACTGATGCCGTGGCGAATCCTGTCGATTCGCCGGTGGGGCTCTGAACGAGCGTGGGCAGACCGCAAAGACCGACAGGCGCATGCTGGAATAAGTTACGGTCGCACCACAGGAGGGACGATGGCCACGGTGAGTGAACCGCAAACGGCTGGTCGCCCGATGCGTCTGCCTCGATCTGCCCGGCGTAAGCAGCTGCTTGCCGCCGCCCAGGATGTCTTCGTCGCGCAGGGCTACCACGCGGCCGCCATGGACGACATCGCCGAACGGGCAGGCGTCTCGAAACCAGTGCTATACCAGCACTTTCCCGGCAAGCTCGACCTCTATCTGGCGCTGCTCGACACGCACAGCGACGCGATTGTGGCACGGGTGCGCGAGGAGATGAAGGCGACGACCGATAACAAGCAGCGGGTCGAAGGTGCCGTCGCCGCGTACTTCGACTTCGTCGACCACGAGAGCGAGGCGTTCCGGCTCGTGTTCGAGTCGGACCTGCGCCACGAGCCGGCTGTCCGCGAACGGGTGGCCAAGGTCGAACGCGGCTGCGCGGACGCCATCACCGAGACGATCATGGCAGACACCGGTGTGAGCCGATCGAGGGCCGAGATCCTGGCGGCCGGGCTCTGTGGGGCGGCCGAGGTGGCGGCCCGCTTCTGGCTGGCCGGCGGGCGCAAGATTTCCAAGCCCGACGCGGTCGCCCTGCTGGCCGCGCTCAACTGGCGTGGGATCGCGGGTTTCCCGCTGCAGAGCGGCGAGGCGGTCCATCAAACCTGACGTTCGCCGTCTGCGTGTGACTTACCGGGCCACGACATTCTTGCGACCACAGTGGACGCGACATCGGGGGACACGACCGCGCTCGAGTTCAAGGCGGATCGGCTAGCCTTTCGTTGGTCACAATGCACGAGGAGGGACCGTCCGTGGAGGTCAAGATCGGTGTACAGCAGGCGCCACGCGAGCTGGTGATCGAAAGCACGCAAACGCCGGCCGAGGTTGCTGCTGCCGTGACCAAGGCGCTCGCCGATTCCACGGGTGTGCTCACACTCGCCGACGAGAAGGGCAAGCAGGTCATCGTCCCCGTGAGCAAGCTGGCCTATGTCGAGATCGACGAGGCGGTCACCCGCAAAGTCGGCTTCACCGCGGGCTGAGCTCACCGGCTCGACCGCGGGCTGAGTTCACCGGCTCGACCGAAAGATCGACGACGGCGGTGCGAGTGGTCACACCTGGTCGCATATGCGCTGACCAGCCCGTATGATCGAGTCACAGTCCGTGGCGGGGCGTGACACCACCAGTGGCCACCTGCTCGGCTCCGCGTGAGGCCCTCGACGGCCGAGACTCCCACCGTGTCGTCGTCAAGCGTGCCCGCGCCCGACGAATGAGCGCACCCGCGAACGTCCGGGGCGCTCCCGATTAACAGGGACACCTCGTTGACACAAGTTGAAGATATTCCCGGGAAGCCGTTGGCGGCCCGGGCTCCCGTACGTCCCGACTCACCGACATTTGAAGAACTCGGCGCGCGCCCGGAGACGGTCGCGGCGCTCGCGGCTGCCGGGATCACCCGGTCGTTCGCCATCCAGGAGTACGCGCTGCCCATCGGCCTCCGCGGCGCCGACATGATCGGCCAGGCGCCGACCGGAACCGGCAAGACGCTCGGCTTCGGAGTGCCGCTGCTCGACCGTCTCGTCTCGCCGGCGGAAGGAGCCGACGGCCTTGCGCAAGCCCTCGTGGTCGTCCCCACCCGCGAACTCGGCCTGCAGGTCGCCCGCGACATTGCTGCCACCGGCAGCACCCGCGGCGTGCGGGTTCTGCCCGTCTACGGCGGGGTCGCCTACGAGCCGCAGATCGAGGCGCTGCAGCGCGGCGTCGAGATCATTGTCGGCACGCCCGGCCGCCTGCTCGACCTGGCCCGGCCGGCGCGGGGCAGGCACCAGCCACACCTGCGCCTGGACCGCGTCCGGGCGCTGGTTCTCGACGAAGCCGATCGCATGCTCGACCTCGGCTTCCTCGATGATGTGGAGAAGATCCTCGCGATGCTGCCGGTCGACCGGCAGACGATGCTGTTCTCCGCCACGATGCCCGATCCGATCGTGGCGCTGGCCCGACGCTTCCTGGCCCAGCCGGTGACCGTGCACGCACGCCACGACGTGACCGCCTCGCCACTGACCCGACAACTCGTCTACCGCACGCATCCGCTGAACAAGGTCGAGGTGGTCGCCCGGATCCTGCAGGCCGAGAGCCGCGGCCTCACGATGATCTTCACCCGGACGAAGCGGGCCGCGGACAGGGCGGCGGCGGATCTCGACTTCCGCGGATTCGCCGTCGCGGCCGTGCACGGCGACCTCGGCCAGGCCGCCCGGGAGCGGGCCCTTCGTGCGTTCCGCAGCGGCAAGGTCGATGTTCTGGTGGCGACCGACGTGGCCGCCCGCGGCCTTGATGTCTCCGGGGTCACCCATGTCATCAACTACGACTGCCCCGAGGACCCGGACACGTATACCCACCGGATTGGACGGACCGGTCGCGCCGGCGCAACCGGTGTTGCGGTGACGTTCGTGGACTGGGAGGACATGCCGCGCTGGCGGATCATCGACAAGACCCTCGGCCTCGACATGCCGGAGCCGCCGGAGACGTACCACACCTCGCCGCACCTGTTCGAGGATCTGTCCATTGCGGACACTGCGACCGGTACCCTGCCGACGGGGGAGCGGACCAGGGCCGGCCTCGGCGCCGAGGCCGAGGAGGACCTGGGCGGTGGGCGCCGCCGCGGACGGTCTCCTGATGACGCCGGATCCGCGCCAGCCGACCGCGCTCCCCGCCAGCGCCGGCGTCGTCGCGCGACCGATTCGGCGAGCGGCACGCAACCCACCGAGACCGCGAGTCCCCCCGCACCAGACACCGGCAGTGCGGACGCGGGTGAACCTCGCCGACGCCGCCGCGGACGCCAGCGGCGGTCATCCACATCCGCTACCACCGACGGACCAACGGCGGATTAACCAGCCGGAACCGTCTGCCACCGTCGGGTATCGTCACGGCCGTGCAGCCGGACGATCTGTACTGGCGGCGACCGGGTGACGAGTCGCCGGCCGAGCCGCCCGGCGCACAGCTCGGGTCCTCCGGCTACGAACCGTATGAACCGGGCGCGCCCGAGCACGGCGAGTGGAAGCGGCCGACCGGGCAGCCATCCGGCCCACCCGCCCAGCGGCCGGGTCCGGAGTACGCCGGACCACCGACGATGGCGCCGCCGCCCGCGGTGTGGCAGCCCCGGCTCATCGTCGAGCCGGCGCCGCCGCGGCGGCTGCCCGCCCAGGATCACGCCGAGATCGACGCAGCCGAGGCGCGCGCCCGCACGTTCACCTACGGCGTCGCGGTGCTCACCGGCGTCGTCCTGGCGTTCCTGCTGTTCGCGCTGTGCGGCCGGGCGCTGTTCTGAGGCAACCGTCTAGAACCCGGTCCATACGATGTGGGCGCCCGTATCTCCGGTACGGAAAATGTAGTAGCCGGTGAATCCGGCGAGCACGACCGCCGCGACCACGAACACGAGCGCCACCAACCTGAAGGCTGCCGGCGAACCCATGATCGCCGCCGCGTCGGTGTCGATCTCGGCGGTGTTCCCCGCGACCGGCGACCGTCGCCGGCCGGTGACGATCGCCCAGACCAGGATCACCATCGCGGCCGAGAGACCGAGGCTCAGCCAGGCCGTGACGGCAGCGAATGAAGCATGCTGATTGATCTTCGCTATCAGTTCACCGGTCGCGATGTGCTTACGGATCAACCGCTGCTCGAACGCCTCGCCGGAGAGCTTGGCCGCCCAGGCCGAGGCCGGGGCGAGCACGGCGAGTACGAGTACGGCCCAGACCAGGTGCCGGCGCCACGCCGGGATCAGGCCGTACACGATCGCCGCGACGATCTGCAGCGGTATGAAGACGACGGCGGCGTGAATGATCAGTGGATGTGCCGGGATTCCGAGGATCTCTTCGAACACCTTGCATGCCTCCTTGGGCCGACGGTGTTCAGCCGGTCAACATCATTTGCCATACCAGGAACCGCCCGCAAGGTGCGGTGGCTCGCTTCCGCTCGCCTCCTCGCCTACGTCACGGACCCACGGACACAGGCACGGTTCTGCATATGCCCGTGGTTCAACGACGGGGCAGCGTACCGCGGTTGAGCCACCGGCAGGGCTCGTGGTGTGATGGTCGCGTCATGTCCCCAGAACGGCTTCTGCGCACCCGCGGCCTTCGCGTGACGCGGCCGCGCCGAACCGTGCTCGAGGTCCTGAACGAAGGCGGACATCTCGACGTCGATGAGATCACCTCGAAGGTGCGCGGCCGGCTCGAGTCGGTCTCTATCCAGGCGGTCTACGACGTGTTGGGCGCGCTTGCCCGCGCCGGCCTGGCCCGCCGGATCGAGCCGGCCGGGTCGCCGGCCCGGTACGAACGGCGGGTCGGCGACAACCACCACCACGTGGTCTGCCGCGGCTGCGGTGCGATCGCCGATGTCGAGTGCGCGACCGGACAGGCGCCGTGCCTCGAGCCGTCGGCGTCGCACGGGTTCGTCGTCGATGAGGCCGAGGTGACGTTCTGGGGATTGTGCCCCAGCTGCCAGGCCGGCTCTGTCAGCTGACGGGCGGATCGCCTCCGGCGGTGGCACGCTGATGGTGTGGATCCCGGGGTCGGCCTCTTCGGTCCGCAGAGCGTGAGCTGGCGCCTGCACGCCGAACCGGTTCTGTGGCTGGCCGGCTTCCGGGCCCTGCTCCTGCAGATGTTGCACCCCAGGGCGCTCGCCGGCGTGCTGCAGAACTCCCGGTTCCGGGAGGACCCGTGGGGTCGGCTGCTGCGAACCGCGCGCTTCTACGGCGAGGTCATCTACGCCCCGGCCGATCGGGCGCACGCGGCCGCCGACCGGGTCCGGCGCATCCACGCCCGGATGTCGGCCACTGATCCAGCCACGGGCGAGCGGTTCCGGGTCGACGACCCCGAACTCCTGGGCTGGGTCTACGTCACCGCCACGGAGTCGTTCTGCGACACGGCCCGCAGAGCCGGAGTCGGCCTGAATGCGGCCGAGGTCGACCAGTACTACGGCGAGCAGCTCATTGTCGCCGATCTGGTCGGTCTTGACCGTGACACCGTGCCGGCGACAGCCGCCGAGATCGACGCGTACTACTACGCCATGCGCCCGCGGCTGGTCGCTACCGCGGACGCCCGCGCGACGGCGCGCTATCTTGCACTTCCGTCGTTACCGTGGGGGCTCGGTTGGACGCCGGTCCGGCCGATGTGGGTGGGAGTGGCGGCGTCCGCGACGGCGCTGCTCCCGGCCTGGGCGCGTCGCCTGTACGGACTGCCGGGTGTGCCGACCACCGATCTGACCGCGACCCTGGCCGCCCGCGCGCTGCGGACCACGATCCGGGCGCTACCGACCGGAGTGCTCGAGGGGCCGCTCTATCAGGCGGCTGTCGAGCGGGCCCGGGCGGCACCGGCGAGCCGGAACGACGGCGCCACGGCACAGATGAGCAGCACGAGGACGCCCGGGACGGCGAATGCGACACGGTAGTTCGCCGTCCCTCCGACCACGCCGACGAGTGCGGCGCCGAGGACCACTCCGGCATAGTTGAAGAGATTCACCCTGGCGATCACGGTCCCGGTCCCGGCGGGGTCGAGTGCGTCCGCGGCCGAGAACGCCAACGGAACCACGACCGACAGGCCGACACCGACGAGGGCGAAACCGCCGATGGCGACGGCGGGGACGGGCGCCAGCGCGACGACGGCGAATCCGCCCGCCGCCACCACGGCGCCGGTGATCAAGGTGGCGATGGCGCCGATGCGGCTGATGACCCAATCGGCGACCGCCCGGCCGAGCAGCTGAAATGCGAGGTACGCCGCGAATCCGAGCGGCATCACCCGGTCGCTCGCGATCAACTGTTTCTGCAGGTAGATCGTGCTCCATTGGCTCGCGCCGGAGTCGCCGATAAACATGATCATCACTGCGATGCCGATCAACAGGACGACCCGGCCCTGATGGGCCATCACCGGAACGCCGGGAACAGGCGGCAGGACGGGGTTGGGTTCCTCATCGGCGGCGTCCTCGGCCTGCCGCGGCAGCAGCGACGGGCCGGCCGAGAGCGCCAGGACGAGTCCGACCCCGCCGGCACAGGCCAGAAACGCGGCGACGGAGACCGCGTGGGCCTGCGACGCGGCGAGAGATGCTCCGATGCCGGCGATGCTCCACCAGGCGTGGCACGACGCGAGGATGCTCCGGCCGTACCGGCGCTGGACCGCCACGCCCTGCATGTTCATCGACGCATCCACGCCACCGACGAAGAACCCGAACAACGCGACGGCCGCGTACAGCAGTGCGAGAGAGTTGGCCAGCCCGACCACGATGGCGAAGACGGACACTCCCACGGTCACACTGCGCAGCACGAACGCGCTGCCCGTCCTTGGTGCCACCATGCCGGCGACGATGCTGCCGAGCCCGGCTATGAACGGCACCGACGCCATGACCACGGTCAGCTGCACATCGGTCAGCTGGAACTTGTCGACCAGCTTGGGAACCTGCGTGATGACGGCGCCGAAGCACAGCCCCTGTACCGCGAAGTCGGCCGAGGCGGCGATGCGGGCCCGCCGGTCACGCGCCGTAAGTGCCGGTCTGCCCGTCGCCGCGGCTGCTTCGACGCCCGTCACGTCACCCTCCGAGATGAGCACATTTCACGTTCGCCGGATCGTCCTCCCTACGTCGGGCCGGGCGCAACCTCGGTCGCTGCGCTGTCGAGATCATCAGCCCAGTACTCGTCCGCCGGTGGACGCTCAGGGCGCTCGATCCCGGCCCACGACTCGTGTGCCAACCGAAGCGACCCCGCCGGACACGACCGGCGGAAGTCGCACCAGCCGCATCGGGGCCCTGGTGCCACCGGGAACGCGTCGTCCGGATCCTCGCCGGCTGCTAGCCGACGCTGCGCCGCCACGATGTCACCGGCCGTCTGCTCGGCGCGGTGCAGGTGCCGCTCGAGCGAGTTGTCGCTGTGCTCGTGGGCGGCGACGCTCGCCGTCGGCAGATGGTGCAGCTCAACCCGCCGGCACGAGCGTCGGAAGAGCCGCTGCGTGGCGTACGCGTAGAGGGCCAGCGCCCGCGACGCCCGGGCGTCGTCGCCGCCCAGCCCGCTCCGGCCGGTCTTGTAGTCGACGATCACCAGTTCCCCGGCGACATCGTCGATACGGTCCACCCGTCCGGAGAGCGCGAGGGTCTTCGTCTTCGTGGCCACCGTGCGCTCGACGGCGAGCGGCTCGAAGCCGGCGGGCAGCTCACTGACGTAGCGCCGCAGCCACGTCAAGGCCTGCTCGTACGCGTCGCGTTCCTGCTCCTCGTCGCGGTACCCGTCCCGGACCCAGGTCGCCCGCAGCAGGGTCGCCATCGCCGCCGGGATCCGCCGGGCGGGCGCCAGATCGAACCAGGCGCGAAGGGCCGTGTGCACGCTCGCGCCGAGTGAGTTGTGCGCCCACGGCGGGCCCTTCGCCGGCGTCGGCCGGTCGACGTAGGTGTACCGGTAGCGGCGCGGGCAGTCCTCGTACGTCGCGAGCCGGCTCGGCGTGCATACGAACAGCCGCTCGGGCTCGCGGAACAGGCCCATCTGCTCCGGAATGTCCGACGTCGGCTGGCCGTTCGCCCCTCGGCCCGGATCGCGCACGTGCCGATCCTGCCACCCGCGTGCGACAGTTGAGCGGTACAACACCCGGGAGGAGACGGCGTTGGGCCTGCTCAAGTGGATCCGAGGCGACGACGAGAACGCGACCTCGACGGCGATGCTGTCGGCCGGTCTCGCCGAGGTCGCCGGGCTCTTCCAACCCACCCGTCACAAGCAGACCGAACACATCGACGAGACGACGCGTCGCCGCATCGATGTGGCCAACGGCACGGGAATCGATCTGGAGCGTGGGGTGATCATCGTCAGGCGCCCCAAGCCCATCGAGACCCCGGATCAACCGGCCCCAGCCGCGGAGTGACCGCTCGCGGGCCCACAAGATCCAACAGAATGTCCGGCAGAGCCGCGTGCACTCGGCGTTTCTCGACACTCTGTTGGATCTTGCGCGGCGCGGGCCGGGTTCAGCCCTGGTAGGCCCGGACGAAGGCCGCCACGGCGTCGGCCACCAGTTGTACCGCGATCGCCGCGAGTAGCAGACCCGCTATGCGCGTGAGGACCTCGATCCCGGCCGGCCGGATCACCCGGACGAGGACTCCGCAGAACCGCAGCGTCAGCCATACGGCGAGCAGGGCGAGCCCGATCCCCAAGGCGATCGAGAGGTATCCGGAAACCGTCCCGGCCCGCCGGACGAAAAGCATCGTGGCGACGATCGCGCCGGGCCCGGCGAGCAGCGGCGTGCCGAGCGGCACCAGGGCGACGTTCGACGTCACCTGGCGGCCGGGATCATCGGCCCGTCCGGTGAGCAGCTCCAAGGCGACGAGCAGCAGCAGGAGACCGCCCGCGCCCTGCAGCGCGGGCAGGCTGATCGCGAGGTAACGCAGGATCTGCTGGCCGCCGAATGCGAAGACCACGATCACGCCCGCCGCCAGCCCCACGGCCTGCAGCGCGGCGCGGTGCCTGTCACGGGCCGGCAACGGCCCGGTGAGGGCCAGGAACATCGGGATCATGCCCGGCGGATCAAGGATCACCAGGATCGTGACGAAGACCTCGCCGAAGAGCTTCGGGTCCACGTTGTCACGTACGGGCGGCCGCGGCCGAGCGGATGGCCGCCAGCGCCTCGGGTGAGGTCAGGTTTGCTCCGATGGCGACGGTCTTGTTCGTCCCGTGGAAGTCGCTCGAGCCCGTGACGACGAGGCCCAGCTCAGCGGCGAGGGCGCGCACCTCGGCCCGCTGCCGAGGTGTGTGATCTTCGTGGTCCGCCTCGAGCCCGAAGAGGCCGTCAGCGGCCATGGCCACGATCAGGTCGTCCGGCACCACCCGGCCTCGGACCGTGGCCCGTGGGTGCGCGAAGACGGCCACTCCGCCCGCCGCCCGGACCAGCCTCAGGGCGAGGAACACGTCGGTGTCGGCCTTCGGAACCCGCCAGCGTAAACCGAGCATAGACGGGCCGAACGCCTCGCCGACGGTACGGACGATCCCACGCCGCATGAGTGCCTGCGCCAGGTGTGGCCGACCGACGGTCGCGCCTGCGGCGTGCGAACGGATCTCATCCCAGGTCACGTCGATCCCGTCGGCGCGCATCAACTCAACCATCCGTTCGGCACGGTGCTCCCGGGCGTCGCGGACCCGGGCCATCTCGGCGGCGAGTCGCGGCTCGGTCGGGTCGGCGAAGTAGGCGAGCAGATGCAGGCTGATCGCCGGATCGACGCCGTACCAGCGGCAGGAGAGTTCGACGCCGGGGACGAACTCGACGCCCAGCCGTTCGGACTCATGTTCAGCCTCGCTGAGTCCGTCGAACGAGTCGTGATCGGTGAGCGCCACGACGTCGATTCCGGCCCGCGTGGCCGCACTGATGACACCGGCCGGGCTCAACGTCCCGTCGGAAACGGTCGAGTGGGTGTGCAGGTCGATACGCATCGGGTGCCGAGGCTACCGGGTCGATCTCGCGATCCGTACGGGACCCCGCCAGTCCACAGTGGACGAGATCAGATGCCGTCATCGATCTGGGCCGGGCGTCGGCGGGCCTCGGAGGCCTCTGGCTCGTACATCTCCTCGACAACCTGGAGATAGAGATCCGTCGGATTCGGCAAGTTGGGTACGTTGCGCAGCGCCTGTTCCTGGCCGGCCGACTCGAGTTCGAATGTGCCGTAACCGAGAATGCGACCGAGCGGCGACTGGGTGTACTTCATGTCCGTTACCCGGGCGAGCGGCATCATGGCCACATTCCGGGCGACGATCCCTTCGACCAGCATTACACGTTTGTTGGTCAAGATGAAGCGGTCGTAATACCACTCGGCCACATCCCAAAGCACCCAGCCCATGACCGCGAGCCAGATGAGGACGAGAACGGTCAGCACCGTCGCTTGCTGTCGACTGGCGAAGAAGCCGGCGAGGTAGCCGAGAATGATGGTGGCGACGACGCCGAGACTCAATCGTTTGACGAGTTGGATCCAGTGCCGCCGCCACTCGCCACGGAACTTCTCGGTCGGAAACAGGTAACGGCGTACGAGATCGCTCGGCTCGCGGGTGGCGATGAGATCGACCTGATCGAATCCCACGCCGGCCTCATCGGCGGCGCGAGTCTCCGCTTGATCGTCATATCCGCTAGTATCGACGGGGATCGGTTCGGTGGGGCGCTCGGATGGCGAAGGCGCGCCGTCCCCGGGGGAGTCTTGTCCGTCCGGAGTCATCGAGCGCCGCCAGTCATCAGTCGCTGCTAGGCGACGAGGTTGCTAAAGAAGTCGCCGAAACCCGACGCGATGTCGAGAATGCCGTGGCCGAGCGATGTGAAGACGTTGGCGGCCTCATTTGGTCGGTAGGCAATGAAGAAGATGAGGAACGCCACAATGGCCCAGGTGACTACCTTCTTAAGCATCCTGGCTATCCTCTCTCCCGCGGAGTACGCGTGCTCGCCGCAGGCGTCCTGGAGAACCTTTACACACGGTAGCAGGTGCTTGGCGGGTAGTTCATCGATTCGAGCAACGCGGTCTCCGCATGACTGTACGAAGAGACTACTCCCGAGTTCGATGTGGATACAGGCGACGCGACGGCGCGCCGAAGACCAGCTCGGCGGGGATCCAGTCGCCCAGATCGTGCAGCCACAGGTCTTCGGCCAGCAGATATCCGGCCTGTGCGGGCCAGGCGATCGCATACAGCCACATGGCTCTCGCCTCGCCGACGTATGTGCTGCGGTCAGGTGGCGACGCGACTGCCCACAATGGAGTCGGATGCCCGTCGGCCCGCAATTTCGCCGAGGGCCCGGTGTCGGAGAGGTGGGGGCCGGGATCGAGTCCGGTCATGCCGGCGAGCGCATTGCCCAACCCCACTCCCGGCTCCTCCGCGATGAAGACGGCATCAGCCGGACCCTCGACCAGGCGAGCTGGCCCGGAGAGGGCCATGGCTGTCGCACGTGGACCGTCGCGCTCATCGCCGGCCCACGCGACGCCGGTCACCGTCCACCCTGGAAGGAGTGGCCAGGGACACCACAGCGGCGCTGGGCGTTCGGCCGTGGCCCGCAGGCGCGCCTGAACGCCGGTCAGCACATCGGCCGAGATTGAACCCGCGACGTGCAATGGCGCGATCGGACCGCAGTCGTCGCAGCGCCACTCCGTGTGGACGAGATCTGGGGCCCGCACCTGCCCACCACAGCGCGGACAGCTCTGCCTCACCCTGTCATTGTGCCGCTGGGCTGCGGCTCGGGGCAGCCCAAGGTGTCAGCCGAGCGGGGGGACGGCGTGCTGGCGGATCCATGTGTGCATGGCGATTCCGCTCGCAACGCCCGCGTTGATGGAGCGGGTCGATCCATACTGAGCGATCGAACAGACGAGAGCCGAGGCGTCGCGCGCCGGGGCGGAGAGCCCCGGCCCCTCCTGTCCGAAGAGCAGCACGCATCGCCGAGGCAGGTGAACCGTCTCGATCGGTACCGACCCGGGCAGGTTGTCCACTCCGACGACCACCAGATCCCGCTCGTCGGCCCATTCGGCCAGCGCCCGGGCCGTTTCGTGGTAGCGCACGTGCTGGTAGCGGTCGGTCACCATCGCGCCGCGACGATTCCAACGCCGGCGGCCGATGATGTGTACCTCGCGGGCGAGAAAGGCGTTCGCGGTGCGCACGACGGTGCCGATGTTGAGGTCGTGCTGCCAGTTCTCGATGGCGACGTGGAAGTCGTGTCGCCGCGCGTCCAGGTCGGCCACGACGGCCTCATGCCGCCAGTAGCGATAGCGATCGACGACGTTGCGGCGATCTCCTTCGGCGAGCAGGTCGGGGTCGTAATGCTCGCCCGTCGGCCACGGGCCCGGCCACGGCCCGACTCCAACGTCGTCGCTCACTCAGGCAGCGTAAGACGCCCACGGGGACGAATTTTCGCCGTGGGCCGGCGAGCGGCCAGAATCATGCGCGGAGCACGCCACCGAGCGCATACAGGAAGCGGCTCTCCACGAGCGCCCCCCGGCCGGACGCTCCGGTGCCGGACATGCCCTGCGCGACTCCGGATACAACGGCGGCGATGTGGCGCAGCCAGCGGCGGTAGGCCTCGGCGTCGTCGGCCGGGCAACGCTCGCCGAGCAGCTCGGAGGCGTACCGGCAGGCGGCGAGCGTCTGCAGGATGTCGCCGTCGCCGAGCAGTTCGGTCGGCTCCTGGTGGGACTCCGAGTAGATCGACGCCACTACCTCACGCACCAACGGGCTGGGCGATGCCAGGCCGGCCGCGATCGCCTCGATCCCGGCGATCCCCTCGGCGGCGCCGTGACCGTCCGCCTCCTCCGCCGCGGCGGCGGCCATCAGGACCCGGCGCGGGAGCGTGATAAGCAGCTCCCATTCGTCGCGGTCGAGTGAGAGGGTGCTCTGCTGGGCACGGGACTGGTTCGACATGATGGCGACCTCCCGAGGCCAGCATATGCCTTCCCGCCCTGGCCAGCGCGGCACGACGGACCGAGTCGGGCGGACCGTGCAGCGAGCGCGGAGGCGGCGAGCGCTGATCCGCTGGAACCTATGTCGCGTGCGCGACGCCGCAGTTCCACCCGTCGTACATCCCGCCGTGCCGTTCGACGGTCTCCTTCACTGCCCAGGTGATCTCGTGCACCCGCGGCGGCGCGACCGGGTCGCTGCGCAGGGCCGTCAACGCGTACTCTCCTTCGTCGTCGCGTTCGACAATGGCGTCGAAGCCGTCGGCGCGAAGGTCGGCCGCGGCCTGCTCCGCCGTCTCCTGCGCGGAGAAGTAGGCCACGTGCGCCACCTCCCGGGGCGTCGCCAGCGGGTCACCGTGGGCGGAGAGGACGCCGAGCACCGCAAGATCGGAAAGGATCTGATGCTGCCGATCGTCCGGCGAGAGGTTGTCGCGTACGTACGCCCAATGTGGGTCGTACGCGGTGGTCGCGTTCGTGCCGGCGATGGCGACCGGTTGGGCCGGTTGCGCCGGCAGGTGCGCGGTGAACCGGGCCTGACCGGCCCACAGCACGCGACCGATGTACGCGCCGTGAAGCTTTGCCACGTCGGCCCGTACGGCGTCCTCGATCCGTGCGATGCCCGCCGCGTCCGCGGGGAGTCCCTCCGGATCTGCGGGATACCTGGCCTCCACGTCGAGCCGGACCGGGAGACCGGCCAGGGGCGCGGCCGCGACGGCTCCGATGTCAACCGTCCATTGTGCACTCGCGTTGTCGACTTGGCCGGGGAACGTGTGCCACGTCGCGTCCCATCGGGTTCGCTGCCGGCCCAGCAACCGTCCGAAGACTGTCATGCGCTCCTCCGCGAGAGGGGGACGACCGCCGGCGTGGATCCGCACGAGGGCGGCCGAGTCACGGAACCAGGCGAGTCTCGCAGACGCCTGGTCCGATGGGAACCCGGCAGGTCGGCTCAGGCCGGGACGATATCGGGGAAGCCCGGGTACTCGGGCCCGGCGAACTCTTTCTTCGGGACCATGACGCGACGCCGGAACACGCAGACCAGCGTGCCGTCCTGTTTGTAGCCTCGGGTCTCGACGGTCACCACGCCCCGGTCGGGCTTGGAACCCGATTCCTTCTTGTCCAGCACGGTCGTCTCGCCGTAGATCGTGTCGCCGTGGAAGGTTGGCGCTACGTGGCGCAGCGACTCGACCTCGAGGTTGGCGATCGCCCGGCCGGAGACATCGGCGACCGACATGCCCAGCAACAGAGAGTAGATGAGGTTGCCGACCACAACATTGCGCCCGAATTGCGTCGACGTTTCGGCATAGTGGGCGTCGAGGTGGAGTGGATGATGATTCATGGTGATCAGGCAGAACAGATGGTCATCGCTTTCCGTCACTGTCTTACCGGGCCAATGACGGTAGACCGCCCCTACCTCGAACTCGTCGTAGTATCGACCGAACTGCATATGGCCTCCGCGGGTTGACCAGCGTTCTCCCTCGTCAGAGGCGCGTATGGCGGCCCGGCGAGGCGCATGTGTGACGACAGAGGGCGGACGCAGTGAACGGCGGGGCCCTCCCCGGCACCCGCCGCCCACGCTCTGGTTGCGAGAAGTGTGCGACCTGAAAACCGGACGTGCAAAGACCCCGGCGCGAGAGCTGGGTCACAGTTACCAAATCGTAAAATTCGATGACTACTCATCGTATTCGATACTACTCAGCGTGACCGGCGAATGGCCCATGGCCTGGCCGGCGCCTCCCGGTGCCGGTGCCGCTCGGGGCAGGTAGGGCGCACGTGGGCGTACCGCCAGGGAAGCGGTGGCGATTTCGGGCGACCCACCGGTAGATCGGGCCGGCCAACGCGAGGACGGGCCGTCGGGCGAGGACCCATCCGAGCCCCCGCCAGACGCGGGTCGAGCTGTGGAGCAGCGCGGCCACGGCGGCAGCCCCCGAAGCGGCGCTGCGCCGTCCGGAGCGGTCGATCACCACCCACTGCACCGACTCGCCGCACTGCCGCTCGGTCAGGCCCAGCCGGCCCAGATCAGCCTGCTGCCAGGCGGTCACCCGGGCCGGAGTCGGAATCCACCGCACGATGAAGCGTGCGCAGGCGGTGCAGAAGGCGCAGTCGCCGTCGTAGAGGAATTCGGCCCTGGCCACGGCTACCGTGCTGCCCATGCCTGTCATCATCGCACCGGAGCCTTTGTCACACCGGGGCTCGGGCGGCGCATGGGCCCGGTGAGACGGCGCACAGCTAACCAGGGAATGCGCTGGCCGCCGCGGCGGTTGAGGCTGGCGTGGGCGGATGGAAGATCTCGGATGAAGGCCCACTGAACTTTGGTGATGGGAGCTCGGGAATGGCCACGAGGAAGCTGACCACAGCGGACTTCAATGACGTCGCGCAGTCCGATGGCATCGTGCTGGTGGACTTCTGGGCCGACTGGTGTGGTCCCTGTGTCAGGTTCGCGCCGATCTACGAGAAGGCGTCGGAGAAGCACCAGGACATCGTCTTCGCGAAGGTGGACACGGAGGCCGAGCCACAGCTCGCGATCGAGTACGGGATCATGTCGATCCCAACGATCATGGCAATCCGTGACGGCGTTGTGGTCTTCCAGCAGCCAGGCGCCCTCCCCGAGGCTGCGCTCGAGTCGCTGATCACACAGGTGCGCGCGCTCGACATGGACGAGGTCAAGGCTAAGGCTAAGGCTGCCTGAGACTTTACAAAGTACCGTACGCGTGTTCGTATTAGAACGTGCGTTGGAACAACTTGGTTGACGAATCGGGCCCGCAGGGGAGGCTCCCCCTCGGGCCCGACGTCGTTGTCCGGACCTTCGATACGCCCGCGTTTTCGGGTATGACCTTCTACGAAGTTCGGGCCAAATCGATCATCAGCCGGGTGCCCGCCTCGTCGCGGATGCCGTTCCAGTACACCATCAACCCGTACCGCGGTTGCTCGCATGCGTGCGTGTACTGCTTCGCCCGCAACACGCACACCTACCTTGACCTCGACGCCGGCCACGACTTCGACAGCAAGGTCGTCGTCAAGGTCAACGCGCCCGAGCTGCTCCGCCGCGAGCTGGCGGCGGGTCGCTGGGCCGGCGACCACATCGCGATGGGCACCAATGTGGACTGTTACCAGCGGGCCGAGGGCCGGTACCGGCTGATGCGCGGCATACTCGAAGCGCTGCGCGACCACGCCAACCCATTCTCGATCCTCACCAAGGGCACGCTGATCACCCGTGACCTCGACCTGTTGACGCAGGCGGCCGCGGTCACCAGCGTCGGGGTGAGCTTCTCGGTCGGCTCCGTGGACGAAGTCGTCTGGCGGCAGGTCGAGCCGGGCACACCGAGCCCGCGGCGTCGGCTCGACGCAGTACGCCAGTTCGTCGATGCGGGCTTCCCGGTCACGGTCCTCATGGCACCCATCCTGCCGGGCCTCACCGACACCGACGATTCGATCGAGTCCACAGTAGACGCCATTGCCGCGGCCGGCGGCACGGGCGTCGTGCCGATCACTCTGCACCTGCGCCCGGGAACCCGCGAGTGGTACGCCGCCTGGCTCGGACGGGTCCACCCCGAGCTGGTTGAGCAGTACCGGGAGCTGTACGGACGGGGCTCCTACGCGCCGAAGGCCTACCAGCGCGAGGTCTCCGCCCGCGTGGCCATCGCCGCCCGCCGCCGGGGCATTGGCGAGGCGCCGCCGAGCGAGCACCGGAACGCGGAGCATCGCCAGCCCGCCGAGCCGGACGCGCCTGAGCAGCTCACGCTGCTCTAGGCCCGTACGGCTACGCCGTCCGCGCGACGGTCGGCGGGTCAATGGAGCCGTTCGCTGCTCGATTGACCCGGGAACGATCTCCACGCCGTGGCTGGGCGGCGGGCGGCGAGGTAGCGTCGGCGTCGTGCGGACCGCGCGACAGATACTCGAAGACGCCAATACGATCGCCGTCGTCGGGGCCTCCCGCAGCGAGGATAAGGTCGCCCACACGGTTCCCCGGCAGCTGCAGCGCCACGGCTGGCGCGTGATCCCGGTCAATCCGTACGCCGACGAGATCTGGGGCGAGCGTTGCTACCGGACTCTCGCGGAGATCGATGAGCCGATCGACATGGTCAATGTGTTCCGCCCGTCGGATCAGGCGTTGGCCGTGGTCGAGCAGGCGATCGCCGTGGGCGCGAAGGCGATCTGGCTGCAGCTCGGCATCGTCTCTCCCGAGGGTCGTCGCCTCGCCGAGGCGGCCGGCATCGACTACGTCGAGGATCGCTGTACAGCCGTCGAACGAGCGCTGGGCCGGCTGTCGAAGACGACCTGATCGTGGGCCGAGGTCAGATCTTGTACTCCTTCAGAAGACCCCGGGAAATGATCGTCTTCTGGATCTCGGACGTCCCCTCGCCGATCAGGAGGAACGGGGCCTCGCGCATGAGGCGTTCGATCTCGAACTCCTTCGAGTACCCGTACCCGCCGTGGATACGGAACGACTCCTGTACCACCTCCGCGCAGTACTCCGACGCGATCAGCTTCGCCATGCCGGCCTCCACGTCGTTGCGCTGACCGGAGTCCTTGAGCCGGGCGGCGCTGACCATCAGCGCGTGTGCCGCCTCGATCTTCGTCCCCATCTCGGCCAGCTTGAACGCGATCGCCTGGTGCTTGGCGATCGGCTGGCCAAAGGTGGACCGCTGCTGGGCGTACCCGATGCCCAGCTCGAAGGCCCGGATGGCGATTCCGCAGGCACGGGCGGCGACGTTGACCCGGCCGACCTCTATGCCGTCCATCATCTGGTAGAAGCCGCGACCCAGGCCGGCCTCGACACCGCCGAGGATCGCCGTCTCCGGTACCGCATGGCCGTCGAGCACCATCTCGGTGGTCTCCACACCCTTGTATCCCATCTTATCGATCTTGCCGGGGATGGTGAGGCCGGGCGCGGTCTCGCCGAAGCCGGGCGCCTTCTCGAGCAGGAACGTGGTCATGTTGCCGTAGACCGAGTCCGCGTCGAGGTCCGTCTTCACCAGGGTGGCCACGATCGAGGAGTACGCCCCGTTGGTCAGCCACATCTTCTGTCCATTGAGGATGAACATCCCGCCGCTCCGGTCGGCACGCGTCCGGATCGCCGCCACATCGGAACCCAACGCCGGCTCGGACATCGAGAACGCTCCACGCATCTCGCCCGTCGCCATCCTCGGCAGCAGGCGCGCCTTCTGCTCGGTTGATCCGTACTGGTTGATCAGGTACGCGACGATGAAGTGGGTGTTGACGATGCCGGAGACCGACATCCAGCCGCGGGAGAGCTCCTCGACGACGAGCGCGTACGTCAGCAGCGACTCGCCGAGCCCGCCGTACTCCTCGGGAATGGTGAGCCCGAACAGGCCCATCTCGCGCATCCCGTCGACGATGGCCAACGGATACTCGTCGGCGTGCTCGAGGCGTTGCGCGTTCGGCAGGACCTCCCGCTCCACAAAGGAGCGCACCGCGGCGAGGATGTCGCGCTGGACCTCGGTCAGGCCTGGCGTCTGGGCGAGACGGGCCATGCGGACCTCCAAGTCACCCCACGAAGTCGCTCGCTGCGCTCACGACTCCGCGAGGACCCCAACTAACTCGAACCGTGCCGACCGGTGCCGTCCAAGCGGGTTACCAGCGGGTAGACCCGCTACTGGAAGTATCGCGGTGACGGCGAACACCCACCACCGCGGGTCGCCAACCGCTGCCTGTGCGATTCATCACGGACGGGTCAGCGGTACTGGATCTCCCGTACGCTGTTACCGCCGTCAATGACCAGCATCTGCCCGGTGATGTAGGAAGCCGCCGGCATACAGAGGAACGCGATCGCCGCCGCCACTTCGTCCGGGGTTCCGGGACGGCCCATCGGTGTCTCCAACCCGTACTTGAGCTCGGCCAACGTCGAACTGCCGGTGTGGATGATGCCCGGCGCGACCGCGTTGACCGTCACGCCGTCGGCCACCACCTCCATTGCCAGCGCCCGGGTCAGCCCGAGCACGCCAGCCTTGGCCGCCGCGTACGCCGCCTCGGTCGGGAGGGCGTTGACTGGTCCCGCGGTCGCGGCGAGGTTGACGATGCGACCCCAACCACGCTCGGCCATCTCCGCCACGAACGCCCGCGTGGCGAGAAACGTCGTCGACAGGTTCCGATCGATCTCGTTGCGCCACTCGTCGTAGCTCAACTGGGCGACCGGCCGCAGGACCTCGGGACTCGCCTTGCTCGCGAGCCCCGCGTTGTTGACCAGGATGTGCACCTCGCCGAGCTGCTCGTGGATCGCGTCGGCGAGAGCCCCGACCTCTGCCTCGTCGGTGAGGTCGGCGACGAACCCGGTGGCGCCCAGTTCCGCCGCGCGCTCGTGGATCCGCCTGGTGGTGGAGACCACCGCCACCTGGGCGCCGAGGCGGAGCAGACGTGCGGCCGTGGCATAGCCGATTCCGTCGGGGCTCCCGGCGCCGGTGACCAGGGCGACCCGGTCATCGAGCCGATCAGTGTCCATGCGCAGATCCTGCCGTACGGGTACGACAAGAAGAACCCATGAATTGTCACGCTTCGGGTGGCGTGAATGTCGAGGTACGGGTCATCCCGGCCGCGCGGCCCTTCCCGGCGATGACGACCGCCATCTTGCGCGAGGCTTCGTCGATCATCTCGTCGCCGAGCATTACGGCGCCCAGCTTGCCACCCACCTCGGAAGTGGCATGCGCGTAGGCGTCCAGGATCAGCTCGGCGCGGTCATAGTCCGCCTGCGATGGCGAATAGACCTCGTTCGCCGCGTCGATCTGACCCGGATGCAGCACCCACTTCCCGTCGTAGCCCAGGGCCGCCGAACGCCTGGCCACCTCCCGGAACCCGTCCACGTCGCGGATCTGCAGGAAGGGTCCGTCGATGGCCTGCAGGTCATGCATGCGGGCGGCCATCAGGATCCGCATCAGGATGTAGTGGTACGGGTCGCCTGGGTAGTCCGGGATGAGCGCCCCCACGGTGAGAGATTTCATGTTGATCGATGCCATGAAGTCGGCCGGACCGAAGACGATTGTCTCGGTCCGGGGGGATGCTGCCGCAATGGCGTCCACATTGACCAGTCCCCGGGCGTTCTCGATCTGCGCTTCGATGCCGATCTGGCCGACCTCGAGGCCGAGAGTCTTCTCGATCTGGGTCAATATGAGGTCGAGCCAGGCGACCTGCTCGGCACTCTGGACCTTGGGCAACATCACACAGTCGAGCCGGCGGCCGGCTCCCTCGACGACTTCGATCACGTCCCGATAGGTCCACGGCGTCGTCAGATCGTTGACCCGCACGACCACGGTCTTGCCCGACCAGTCGCCGTCGGTGAGTGCCGCGACTATGTTCTTGCGCGCCTCGGGCTTGGCCAGCGGGGCGACCGCGTCCTCGAGATCCATGAATACCTGGTCGGTCGGGAGGCCTTGCGCTTTGTCCAGCATCTTCACGCTCGATCCCGGCACGGCGAGGCACGAACGGCGGGGACGAACTGCTCGCATGACGGGGCTCCCTGGGTCCGGCGGGCGTGCGGCTGACGACACCGTAACCTCGCGCCACGACCGGAGTGAACCATCCTGTGGAAGATCTCACCGACCGCGGTCAGGCCACAGTGGACGACCGAGCCCGTGGCTACTCCACGACCGCTGGTACCGGCTCGCTGACCGTGGCCCGCCGTCGGCTGACCAGCACGATCGCCACCCCGACGACGAGTGTGACGAGGCCGGGCAGCGCCTGTGCACGCGGAACCTGACCCAGCCACAGCCAGCTCAGAACGGCGGCGCCCGGTACCTCGAGCAGGATCAGTACCGAAATGGTCGTCGCTGACACGCGCCGCAGTGCGAAGTTCGCCATGGTGTGTCCGAACAGTTGCGGCCCCACCGTCAGCCCGACCAGTGCGAGCCAGGTCGTCGGCGGGTAACCTCCCAGCGGCGTACCCAGAACCACGCACGCGACGAGCAGGAGCGCCGCACACACCCCATAACAGACCGACGTGTACGACGCAGTGCTGATCACGGTGCGGGTACGCTCGCCGAGCGCCGTGTAGACCGCCGCCGCCGCGCCACCGACCAGCGCCATCAGATCACCCGCGACCACGGTCGGCGAGACTCCGATGTCGACACCGGTTGCGAGCGCGACCCCCACCACCGCCACCGAGATGCCGAGCCAGGTCAAGCGGGGCAGGTGCCGACCCTGGCCCACCGCGATGAGCCCTTGCCACACCGGCTGCGACGCTACGAGCGCGGTACTCATGGCGACCGTGGTCAATTTGATGCTCGGCACCCAGAGACCGAAGTGGACGGCGAGCGCAGCTCCGGCGAGCACGCAGTACAGGCCCTCGCGTCGCCGTTGGCCGACCACCAGATCCAGCAGCTCGCTGCGATGTCTGACTCCTGCCGTGGGCGCCAGGACGCCGACGGCCAATGCGTTGCGCCAGAAGGCGATCGCCAGTCCGGGCGCCGCCGCGTACGCGATCAGCGGACCGGAGGACGAGAAGGCGACCACGGCCACCGTGAGAGCGAGGAGCGTGGCCGGGCTGGCCTGGGGTCGAGGCGGCATCGCAGACATCCTCGCAGGTCCGGCGCGGCCCAGGCTGGTCCGGGAGAGCAGGATGGACTCGTGCAGGCGCTGATCGGCGAGGCCATGAAGAAGGCCACCATCGCATGGTTGACCGTGGCGAGCCATCATCAGTACGCGGTCTGGTGTGCCTGGTCGAAGGGGGGTCTTCAGGTCGTCAGTGGTCCGGGTGAACAACCCGCGCCCGGCCTGGCCACAGCCGCCGAGGCCATCGTGACGGCGCGCGGCGACCACGGCGGAAAGATCGTCTCCTGGCGGGCGGTCGTGACGCGCCTCGTGCCCGGGACCGCGGAGTGGGAGGAGTTCGTTCCGGCCCTGGCGGCGAGGCGGCTCAACTCGGCCCCGGCCCCCGAGCTGGTCCACCGCTGGGCGAAGTCCTGTCTGGTCAGTCGTCTTACCCCGGTCGACGACGCCGTGATCACGCAGCGGTGATCACCCGACAAAGGGCGGGATAGCGATCTGGCCAGCCGCGACCTGCACCACGGAACCGCTCACGGTGACCCGTACCGCCTCACCGTCCACTGCGGACACCGCACACTCCAGAATGGATGGACGGTGCAGCTCCATGCCCTGCCTGACGACGTAGGTCGACTCCTCGTCACCGGGCAGCAGGCCGCTCGCCACGAGCCAGACCCCGAACCCGAGCGCCGCTGACCCCGTCGCCGGATCCTCCGGCACCCCGGACCCGCGCGCGAAGACGCGCGCGTGCGCCGCCCGGTGCACTGGGTCCCACGCGAAGACGCTGAGCATGTCGAACCCGCCCCCGAACGGCGACGGAGCAGCCCTGGCCACTGCCTCCGGCCGTACGGACAGATAGTGGAACTCGAGGCCACAACTGGCCACCCTCGGTGAGGGACCGACGTAGTCACTCTCGGTCAGACCTACCGCTTCGAGGAGTGGGGCGAAGTCCAGCGGCGGACCTACCGATGGCGGGCCGCCGGTAAGGGTCGCCCGTCCGTTCGCCTCCACGTCGATCGGGAGTACGCCCGCGCCGCACTCCTGAAGCACGACGCCCGGGCCAAACAGCCCTCGTCGCATCTGGGTCACAGCGGCGCCGACGCTCGGATGACCGGCGAAGGGCAGCTCGCCTTCGGGGGTGAAGATCCTCGCCCGGTACGTGGCCCCGTCGATGGTCGGGGGCAGCACGAAGACTGTCTCGGAGAGGTGGAACTCCCGGGCGAGCGCCTGAAGCTGGTCGCGATCAAGGCTGTCCGCGCCGAAGACGACGGCTAGCGGGTTACCGGTGAACGGCCGATCCGTGAAAACATCGACGATCTCGTATGAGAGGCTGCTCACACCGGTCCTCGCTAACGTTCGTTGGTTGTGCCGCCCCGGCTCCCCGGGGGCGCGACCCCACGACGTTCCACCCTAGTGAACGCGATGGGCCCCGATCACTGGCGTTGAATGCGGTGCCGTGAATGCGGTGGCCCCCTGATCACGGGCGACTACGCTTGGGTGGTGACGGGAACCACGCGTGTCTACCTGGCGCGGATCGCGGGCGTGTCGATCTTCGACCCGAACGGCGACCAGGTGGGCCGGGTACGGGATGCCGTCGCGCGGAGCAGCGACGCGACGGTGGCGCCGCATGTTATCGGCCTGGTGGCCGAGGTGCCCATGCGACGGCGGATCTTCGTGCCGATCGGCCGGGTCGTCTCGATCGACGCGGACGCCGTCGTCCTGGGAACCGGAACTCTGAGCCTGCGCCGCTTCTCCCAGCGCGCTGGCGAGATCCTCGTTCTCGCCGAGCTGCTCGATCGGCAGGTCACCCTCCTTGACAGCGGCCAGAGCGCGGTGGTCGTCGATATCGCCATGGAAGTCGACCGCTTGGGTGTGTGGACGCTCAGTCGCGTTGCCGTACGGGAGCAGACGAGCCGGCTGACCCGGCGCGGCCACCTGCAGCAGCTCGAGTGGGTCGAGGTGAGCGGACTCGTCGGGGCACCCGCCGCACAGGGCACCGCGTCGATACTGGCGATGCTCGAAGACATGCGCCCCGCCGACATCGCCAACGCCCTGCAGGACATGCCGGACGCGCGGCGTAACGAGGTCGCCGCAGCGCTTGACGACGAACGGCTGGCCGATGTGCTCGGGGAGCTGCCCGAACACGACCAGGTCGAGATCCTCGCCGCGCTCGACCGGGACCGCGCCGCCGATGTCCTCGAGGAGATGGATCCGGACGACGCCGCCGACCTCCTCGCCGAGCTGCCCGAACTCGACCAGGAGGAACTGCTCGACCTCATGGAGCCCGATGAAGCCTCGCCCGTACGCGCGCTACTGGCCTACCAGCCGGGGACAGCGGGTAGCTTGATGACCTCTGAGCCGGTGGTCCTGCCCCCGGATGCGACCGTCGCCGAAGCCCTGGCTCGGATCCGGGAGCAGCAGCTCCCGCCGGCGATCGCCGCTCAGGTCTTCGTTGCCCGGGCACCGACCGCCACCCCGACCGGCACGTACCTCGGCGTGGTGCACTTCCAGCGGCTGCTGCGCGAGCCGCCGGCTGCGCTCGTCGGCGGGCTCGTCGACCGCGGCATCGATCCACTCGACCCGTCCACGCCGGTGCCCGAGATCACCCAGCGCATGGCCACCTACAACCTGGTCGCGATCGCGGTCGTGGACGACCGGGACCGACTGGTCGGCGCCGTCACCGTCGACGACCTGCTCGACCACCTGCTCCCGCGCGACTGGCGCGATCGCGACGCCAAGGAGCTCGCCGGTCCCGGCGCCCGGATGGCCGCCGCCGCGGCACCGGCCGGCCGGTCCCAGCCGGGGCCCGACGACTCCTTCCTGGCATCGGGTCAGACTGCCGGTGCGCCGGCCTCCGCAGCGAGGCGTAGGCAACGATGATCGGGACGCGGACGGCCGGTCCCGTGATCCCCATGAACGTGATCATGCCGGCCTCGACGGCGAGCGCGGGTACTCGCCATGGTGACTGCGATGACTGACCCGCGCCGCCGCACCGACGCGCAGGGCGACATGGACCCGCGCCGCAACAGCGACCGCCGCCGTGACATCGACGCGGGTGAGACGCCGCCTACGGCGAAGCACCCGACGCCCGCGCCGCCGGCAGAGCCGCCCCCAACGCCCGCGACCCCAACGGCTCCGCCCCCAACGCCCGCGACCCCAACGGCTCCGCCCCCAACGCCCGCGACCCCAACGGCTCCGCCCCCAACGGAGACACCGCCAGAGGAAACGCCACCCGTCGCGAGGCCACGCCCGGCACGGCCTCGTGGGGCACCGTCGGGCGGCGCCGACAACTGGTCCCGCGTGGAGAGCTGGGCGCGTCGCGAGTCCCGCCGTGCCGACCGCCGCGGAGCCGCCGCCGCACCGGCCGACCGACGCCGAGTCGACCAGCCGCGAGAGCCGACACGCGTTCGTCTTCCCAGGTACGACCCCGAGGTGTTCGGCCGCTGGTCCGAAACGATCGCCCGGCACATGGGTACCGGAAAGTTCATCGTCTACATGACGGTGGTCATCCTGGCCTGGTTCGCCTGGAACACGCTGGCACCACGCGACCTCCGCTTCGATCCGTACACGTTCACATTCCTGACACTCGTCCTTTCGCTGCAGGCGTCTTACGCTGCGCCACTCATCTTGTTGGCGCAGAACCGCCAGGCCGACCGGGACCGCCTGGCCCTGGAGGAGGACCGACGCCGTGCCTCCATGCAGAAGGCCGACACGGAGTATCTCGCCCGCGAGATCGCGGCGTTGCGGATCGCACTCGGCGAGGTAGCCACGCGCGATTTCCTCCGCTCGGAGCTCAACCGTCTAACAGAGGATCTTGTCGAAGCCGCCGATCGCCGGTCAAAGCTGGAACGCAAGGAGCAGCGTCGCCTAGCTCGGCGCCAGGGCGATTTCTCCGACAAGCCCGAAATTCTCGACAAGCTCGAAGTGCCCGACAGGCCGAGGGTGCGCGACGAGCCTGGAGTGCCTGACACGCCCGGAGTGCCTGACGAGCATGCGCCCGACGAGATCGACACGGCGCCGGGATCGCGCGGCGCCGCCGGCGCCTCCCCATCTGAGTCTCCGGCCGCAAAGAAAGAGCGTCGCGCGCCTCAAGGGGCCAGGCGCGCGACGCCAACGTCCTGATCGTCGCATCCCGGCTGCGCCTCAGTCCAGTTCCGGCGGGCGCGGGCGACCGTGTTGTGGCGATTGGGGGTGGCAGCCGCGTCCGTGACGTGGACTACCAGGCACAGCGGTGTGATGGCAAGTGCCCGCGGCACAACTAACATGGAAAAATGTCCGCTCCCGCGCCGACACTCGATGATGCGATCCACGCGGCTCTGGCCACGGTCGACGATCCGGAGATTCGCCGGCCTATCGTCGACCTGGGCATGGTTCGCTCGGTAACGGTCCGGCCGGACTCGTCCGTCGACGTCGCGATCCTGCTCACCGTCGCCGGATGTCCGCTCAAGGAGAAGCTCACGGCGGACATCACAGCAGCGGTCGCGGCAGTCGAGGGTGTGGCAGGCGTACGGGTCGAGTTCGGCGTGATGAGCGCGGAGCAGCGAAAGGATCTGCAGACCCAGTTGCGGGGCGCTACGCCCGAGCCCGTGATCCCGTTTGCGCAGCCCGGATCCCGCACACGGGTCTACGCGATCGCGAGCGGCAAGGGTGGTGTCGGCAAATCATCGGTCACCGTGAATCTCGCGGCCGCTCTCGCCGGGAAGGGGCTCGCGGTGGGCATCGTTGACGCGGACATCTATGGGCACTCCGTTCCACGCATGCTCGGCGTCACGGACCGCCCCACACAGGTCGAAGATATGATCATGCCGCCGCAGTCCCACGGCATGAAGGTGATCTCAATCGGAATGTTCACGCCCGGCAACGCCGCGGTCGTCTGGCGCGGACCCATGCTTCACCGGGCATTGCAGCAGTTTCTCGCCGACGTGTACTGGGGCGATCTAGACCTCCTGCTGCTTGACCTGCCGCCCGGGACCGGCGATGTCGCCATCTCGCTGGCGCAGCTGCTGCCGAGCGCCGAGATTCTCGTGGTCACCACGCCGCAGATGGCCGCCGCCGAGGTGGCGGAGCGCGCGGGAGCCATCACCTTGCAGACCCACCAACGTCTCGCCGGTGTCATCGAGAACATGTCCTGGCTGGAGCTGCCCGACGGCGAGCGCATGGAGATCTTCGGATCCGGAGGCGGTGCCACGGTCGCCGAGTCGCTCGGCCGCATGGTCGGTGCTCCGGTGCCGCTACTCGGTCAGGTGCCGCTCGACCCCCGCGTCCGCGAAACAGGCGACGCTGGTATGCCGATCGTGCTCTCCGACCCGTCCGCGCCGGCCGCGATCGCGCTCACTGCCATATCCGACCGCTTAGCCGTGCGTCGTGAAACCTTGGCCGGCCGGCCCCTCGGCCTTCACCCAACTGTCCGCTGACCGCTCGCGGCGGGTTCAGGTGGCGTCGGCGTCGAAATGTTGCGACCCCGGAAGCTGCTGCGGGTCACCGACCTGGCCCGCGGGCTCGGCCCGGGTCCCACCACCAGTCTCGTAGCTCGGGCCGTCGTACGACCTTGGTAGTGGCGGTGCGGAGCGGCCGAGATCATTAGCCTCCGCCGAGATCTTCCGTACGTCTTGGTACATGTCGTCGAATGGCCGGCGGAGCTCCCGCTCCTCCTCTTCGGAGAGAAGGTGCTTGCGGATGAACGTCTTCGGATGAAGATCTTCGAGGCGGACCTCGGTGCCTATCTCGCGGCTGAGATCGTTGGTTGCGTTGCGGGCCATGTCGCGAAGGTTCCGGATCATGCGGACGCCGTCGCTGATCACCTTGGGCAGCCGCTCGGGGCCGAATATGAACAGGCCGAGCAGCGCGAGAACGATCACTTCCCATCCGTTCAGGTTCTCGAGCATCCCGACCTCCCAACTCTCCCAGCAAGAGTACGCAGGTGCCGGCCATGAACGGGAGGCCAGGAGCCGCTACTTGGCGTATCGGAGCTAGTTCGCATCGGCGACAAGCATCACGCTCGCGATCCGGGTCAGGGTCCCACGCCGGTAGGCGACGCTCACCACGGTCCCCGGGTCGTACCTACGAACCAGCGCGATGACGTCCGCGGAATTGGCGATCGGGTGGGAGCCAAGCCGGACGATAACATCGCCAACCTGCAGTCCCGCCGATTCGGCCGGGCCACCACTGTCGACCCGGGTTAGGCGCGCACCGCTACCGGCGCTGGCCATGTCACCGAGCTCAGCACCCATCACCGTGCGTCTCGCCTTCCCGGTGTCGATGATGTCGGTGGCGACCCGCGCCGCCTGGTTGATCGGGATGGCGAACGCGATCCCGATGTTGCCGCTTTCGTCGCCGCCGTCAACCACCGATTTGATCACGCTGTTCATGCCGATCACACGGCCAGCCATGTCGAACAGAGGTCCGCCGGAGTTGCCGCGATTCACAGCCGCATCGGTCTGTATAGCAGCGTAGTAGCGGCTCTCCCCGCCCACGTCATGCGTCTCCATCGTGCGGTCAATGGCGCTCACGATGCCGGCCGTAACCGTCCCCGAAAGCGCCAACGGCGAGCCGATCGCGATTACCTCATCCCCGACCGCCACTGAGTCGGAGTTGGCCAACTCGACGGGAGTCAGACTTGGACGGTCCACTTTGATCACTGCAATGTCGGACTCGGCGTCGCGTCCGACAACACGACCAGGAACGGTGGCGGAATCCGCGAACACAACAGTTACCGCCCGGTCCGGTATGTCTGTTACGACGTGTTCATTGGTGAGGATGTAGCCGAGCGACGAAATGACGAAGCCCGATCCGAGACTCTCCCCTTGAAGCCCATGGCCCTTTACCGTGACCACGCTTGGCATCACTCGCGACACGATGCCGGCCAGGGAGGTTGTCGGCCGCTGGGGGGGAGCCGACGCACTCGCTCCAATGACTACCCTCGGCGATGCCCGCTTGACCGCAGCGACGAAGCCCAATGCCCCGCCGAGCGCACCGGCCAGTAGGGCGGAGATGATCGCAACAGCTACGAGCATTCGCACGCCGGGAGCCGCACGCGGTGTGGTGGCCTCAACCGGCTCCTCAGCTGGCGCCGATACATCCGCGCGACTGACGATCACGGTCTGAGCAGAGGGATCCCGCCATGGGTCGTTGCCACCGTCGGACCACCACGGGTGCCCCGAAGGACCCAGGCCCTCGCCGCCCGTCACTGCGCGATCACCTCCAAGCGATAGCTACTCCAGGATGACACGACCCACCGAGCGCTCGGGCCGCCAACTCATGACTGTCCACCGGCTCATCTCCTGAAACGGGTCGCTGACGCCTGCGCTCGGCGGTTTCCAGCAACAGCAAGGTCGGCATCGTCCGGCGCCGGGCCAGCGTCGGGGAGCACGACATACCGCAGGCCGAGCGGCGTCGTCCACTCGATGCCACGAGACGTGCGCCGCACCTTGAAGCCGCCGGCATGTTTTGCCTGGTGATGCAGCTCGCAGAGGGAACAGAGATTTCGCACCGTCGTGGTGCCGCCCCGTGCCCAGTCGGCGATGTGGTCGATGTCGCAACGACGCGCTGGACGACGGCAGCCCGGTGCCCGACACGTCATGTCACGAGCGACGATGAATACGCGCTGCGCTGGCGTTGGCCGGTACCGGAGGCGACCCTCAGCGATCACGGCGCCTTCCTCTGTCACCGTAAAGCGCCATCGGGCATGCTAGGCAACCTGGCGAACGGTCTGCCTGGCAATGTCGGCGAGCACCGCGCCGAAGCCGGGGATGATCGCCGGGTTGTCCTTGAGGCAGGCGAGAGTCGTGAGGTCGATGTGCAGGTTGATGATGCTTTTGGCGGCTGCTGGAGCGCCCGTCGCGTCGACTCTCAGGATGCCGGCAAGCAGATCAGCAAAGACATCCGCCCTGATCTGATCGATGCCGCGGCATAGCGGATCGCCGGCGGCGTGGGCCGCCTTCGCGATCCGGTCGACGTTGGCCCAGGCCGCGGCTGCCTTCTCGACCGGGAGATATACAGCGCCCAGCGCGGACGTGCCGCTCGCGTACTCCGTGTGTTGAACCCGGCGCTTGGCCACCGAGGCCGCGTGGCGCTGCCGAGCCGCCTCGGGATCGACCTCCAAGATCAACCTGCGCAGGCGATCGCGTAGCTGGCCGACGGTACACCGGTCGAACTCAGGGCGGAGCGCGCCGATCACGGCGCTGACATGCCTGGAATCAACCTCGCTGAGCTCCTGCCCGAACATTCTGAGTTTGGTCCAGTCAAGAGATCCGTCGCGAAGACAATTGATGAGCGTCGGGCAGATGACCGCGAGGTCTGAGAGCGCCAAGGCCTGGTCGGCTGCGTACTGCGACCAGGTTAAGGCGGTCGCCACCTCCACACCGCAGAAGCCGTGTGGCATCTGGCGGCCCGACCGCGTCTGCCGCAGCGGGAAATGCCCCTGCTCAGCGAGCGCGCGCAACGCCCGAAGGAGTCGTGCCTGCGCCCGGCCGACCTCGCGATGACACGCGACGACCTCGTCGACCAGAGCGGCGTTCGGGTGGTCGAACGCATGTGCGTCCACTGGACTGCCACCGCCGCGTGCGTGTCTTCCACCTCGACGACTGGCTCGTTGCCGCTTGCGGATTCCAACATGTGTGCTAACGTAGTCGCATGTTCGATGTGCGTCAACCCGTCGATTCCCCTGACGAGTCACGTTCATGGGCGCGGCGAAGCCGCCTTGACGAGACTCTTCAGTCGACCGGACGATCCTGAGAGCTTTGTCACACAAGGCTCTCAGCCATCTCGCGGGGTCGAGGCGGTCGCCGTGCCGGCCACCTCGACGTCGTGACGAAGGAACAGAGATACATGGCGTTCCGCGTTGCGTGTTTAAGTATCCACTAGGGACGGTTCCGGGTCTCGGCTACCTGCCAGTTGGGTCGGTCGCCTGGGCACCAGGCACATTTCGCCCACGCGGAGCTGAGCACGCCGGTCGCCGGAGTCGCCGCGGACCTCATTGGTCGGCGGCTCGCCGCACATGGTTGTCCAACGTAACGGCCCACGCCGCCGCGAGTACGCGATGGTTGGCCGGAGGCGCCAGGTCACAGCGTGGTGAGCCATCGGACCAGGGCGCGGACGCCCCAACCCGTTGCTCCTTTGGCAAAGAGACCATCGGCGGAGTCACTCCACGAGGGCGCGGACATGTCGATGTGGGCCCATCGCTCCCGTGCGCCCCCCACGAACTCGCGAAGGAAGAGTGCTGCGCTGATCGAGCCAGCACCACCACCCGGAGAGTTGGTCCGATCGGCCACGTCGCTCGCGAGCGACCCGGCGTAGTCCTCAACCAGTGGAAGCCGCCACATCCCTTCGCCAACATGGTCGCCAGCGTCGAGCAGAGCTTTCGCAAGATCGTCATTGTGCGTGAAGAGGGCGGCCGTTCGCTTCCCCAGTGCGACCCTTGCGGCCCCCGTCAGCGTGGCGAGATCGACGATCACGTCGGGCGACAACCGGCGTCCCGCGTACGCCAACGCGTCGGCGACGACGAGCCGACCCTCCGCATCGGTGTTCTGCACCTCTGTGGTCGTGCCGCCGAAATGACGGATCACGTCTCCCGGACGGTACGACGCGCCGCTGACCAAGTTGTCGGCGAGCGGGGCAAGCGCAGTCACTCGGACGGGCAGGTCGAGGTCCGCCGCGGCGAGCACGGTCGCGCATACGGCCGCGGCTCCGGCCATGTCCTTGCGCATGAGCGACATCGATTCCAGTGGCTTGATCGAGATTCCGCCCGTGTCGAACGTGATGCCCTTTCCGATGAGGACGACGTGAGTGGGCCGTGCTCCGCCGCGCGGTGCCCGAGGTCGCCACGACAACTCGACGAGCAGCGGTGGTCGGGGCGAACCCGACCCCACCGCAAGTATCCCGCCGAAGCCGCCTTGCGTCAGACCGCCGGACTCCACGGTCTTGAGCGTCACACCCAACCGGCGGGTGGCAGCGGCGGCGACACGATCGGCGAACCATTTCGGCGACTTCTGCGCGCTGGGTGCGTTCGTCAGGTCCCGCGCGAGCACAACCGCCTCTGTGACAGCCGAAACCTCGTCGAGCACGACGTTGACCGTCGCGGCGGGCAGGTTCGCCCCGATCGTCACCCGCCGCAGCTTGGGCGTGCCATCGTTGTCGGGCGCGAGTCGGAAGCGGTACGAGGCGAGGCGGGCGCCCTCGGCCAATCCGCGAATTGCCGACGCAGCCGTGTCACCTGGGACATTGACGTGAATGTTCGACCAGCTGGGCAAGGCCGCCCGGACGAGTGCCGCACCCGCCGCCCGCCAGCCGCGCTCGTCACCCGCGCCGGCTCCGACGAGCACGACAGCCGACGGGCGCCGGGAAGGCCGTGCCAGAACGTTCGCCGCACCGGCCGAACCAGCGTGCTCGACCTCCGCGACGTAGGCAACGAGTTCAGTGAGCAGCGCATCGTTGTCAACAACCGCTGGGTCGACCCGGGCCGGCCCTTTACCGGTTTCCACGAGACCAACGCCGAGCACACTCGGCGTTCCCGACACCTGCCCAGCGCGGACCTCGATCATCTTTTCACCGTCTTGGTGAGCGGCCGACCCCTTGACCAGACCGACCGCGGGACCGGCCGGCAGCGAACCCACCAAAACCTGCCTCGACCGACAGGATCGCCGGGGCTACGTGTCGGCATGACGAGATGGCCGCGGGCGAGAAGCCGTGTCCAGGGCGACAGCCGGCGCCCGCGCCTGTGCTCGTTCATTCGAATCCCAACCAGGCTGGCGACTGTGAACGGCTGGGTCAGCCGACCGCGGCCTTGAGGGCCTCGCCTAGAGCAGTCGCCTCATCCGGCGTCATCTCCACAACCAGACGGCCGCCACCCTCCAGCGGCACCCGCATCACGATGCCGCGGCCCTCTTTGGTGACCTCCAACGGCCCGTCGCCGGTCCGCGGCTTCATCGCCGCCATCTTGTCTCCCCTCGCATCGGTTGCCGGGTCAAGCCCGCCAGTCGTGGCCGGTGATCATTCGGGGCGCCCGCCGAACGGTGACGCGCCGGTGAATGATTTTCCCTGATGAAGACCTCTGTTCCCAAACCGGGCCAGGCATGTTGTGACACAAGTTGTCACATGTGACGACGGACTGTCACAATGACAGCTCAATGCAGGCTCGCTCGGCGCTCTTTGACCTTTATGGCGACCATCTACGAGTGCGAGGTGGCCGCGCGCCAGTGGCCGCACTCGTCCGGCTGCTGTCGCCGATCGGAATCGCCGCGCCCGCCGTCCGCACCGCGATCTCGCGGATGGTCCGCCAGGGTTGGCTGACTCCAGTGCGATCCAACGGTGGTGCCGGCTACCAGCTCACCGTTCGAGCGGTCCACAGACTCGACGAGGCGGCCGCCCGGATCTATCGAACCGGTCGTTCGGAGGAGTGGTCCGGACGGTTCGACCTGGTGCTCCTGTGCCCGGCCGGGCGTAATCCGTTGCGTCGGACGGCTGGGTGGGCCAGGGTCACCGGGACCCTCAGCTACCTCGGGTACGGCAGCCTCGACCAGCACGCGTGGGTCGCTCCGCGCGCAGCCGACGAGGTTGATGCACTGCTCCACGAGGCCGGCATACCGTACGAGCGGTTCGACGCGACGCACGCGGCTGGTGCAGATGCGACAAGTCTGGTCAGGCGGGCCTGGGACCTGGACTCATTGGCCGCCGCGTACCAACAGTTCCTGGCCGACCAACGGCCATCGATGCGGCTGAGTGGCGACGAGCCGGATGAAGTCGCCTACGCGGCCCGGTTCCGCCTGGTCCATGCCTGGAGATCGTTTCTTTTCCAGGACCCACAGCTGCCGGCGAGCTTGCTCCCCACGCCATGGCCGGGTGACACGGCAGCCGCGTTCTTCGATCATCACGAGGCTCGGTTAAGGCCGGCAGCCGATCGTTTCGTCGACGCATGTCTGGCCGGCGAAGACTGACAAGACCCAACCGACCCCTTGGGAGAGGACCCGTTCCAATGGCCGACACGCTGCTCACGGACCGCACCGATGGTGTATTGACGCTGACCCTGAACCGTCCGGAGTCGCTGAACTCGTTGGACACCGAGCTCAAGATCGGGCTGCGCGATGCGGTTGAGGCGGCGGCCGGCGATCCGGCCTGTCGCGCGGTGGTCCTCGCCGGCGCCGGTCGGGCCTTCTGCGTCGGGCAGGACCTCAAGGAACATGTCGCAGGACTGCGGGCCGGCACGGCGTCCTTGAACACCGTGGTCCAGCACTACAACCCACTCGTCCGGCAACTGGCGACCATGCCGAAGCCGGTTGTCGCGGCTGTGCGCGGAATGGCGGCCGGCGCGGGAGCCTCCCTGGCGCTGCTCGCCGACTTCCGGATCGGTGGCCCCGGTACGTCATTCCTGATGGCATTCGCCAACGTGGGTCTCGCGGTGGACTCAGGCGCATCGTGGACGCTGCCGCGGCTGGTCGGCTACGCGAAGGCGACTGAGATGTTCTTGCTGGCGGAGCCGGTCAGGGCCGACGAGGCGCTACGGGTCGGCCTGCTCTCACGGCTGGTCGACAGCGACGACGACGTGCTGAGCACCGCTCAGGCTCTGGCCTCGCGCCTCGCGACCGGGCCGACCGTCGCGTACGGCCAGATCAAGCGCGAGCTCCTCGTCGGCTCGTCCGGAAGACTCGAGGATGCGCTGGCCACCGAGGCGGATGCCCAACGTGTGGCAGGTGCCACTACCGACCACCGAACCGCGACGTTCGCGTTCGTGGCGAAGGAGAGACCGACCTTCACCGGGGCGTGAGCCCGGTCGCCCCCGACAACCGCTCAGTCCTCCTCGGGGTCGAGGTTCACCGGCTCGTTCGACACGTACGCCTGCAGCGCGAGCTCGTCGCCGCGGGGCCATACGAAGGCGGGCAGCTCGGCCGGGCCGAGACTCTGTACGTACCCCCAGAACTCGCGGACCGCGTCGGCTGGTGTTGGCGCCTCGATCGGCAAGGCGACGCTCACCATCCACTCAGGAAGCAGCGTTGCCGGTGCCGGCGCGTCCACCCGGGTCAGCGCGGCGCGGCCGATCCGTGTGAAGCGCTCCCGGCTCACCGGATACAGGCCAGGCCCGGCATCGACGAGGCCGCCAACGTCTTCCCCGTCCGCGATGTCATGAGCGATGAGCGGCGCCCCGGGAAACGACGTGAATACGACCGAGATCCTCGCCTCGCCGTACGCGAACCACGATGTCACCTCGCCGACGCCGAAGACGACCGGCGGCGTGGTCAGCGCGACCATCACGACCCGGTCGCCCGAGCGCGGTGCCTGGGTCAGGCGTACGCCCTCGAAGGTGTGCTCCACGGCTGACCCGGACGGCGCGCTGGCCGTCGCGGACTCAGCCGTCGCGGACTCAGCCGACGCGGACTCAGCCGTCGCGGAACCGGCGACCACGCCGACCCAGTACCCCATTAGCTCATCAGATCACGACTGCCGGCACACGAGTGCGGTCGGCATCTCACCGCCGCGGTCGGACGTGGCAGCCGGCAAGATGGTCGTCGACCATCCCGGTGGCCTGCATCATCGCGTAGGCCGTGGTCGGCCCGACGAACCGGAAGCCGCGTCGCTTCAGCTCCCTCGCCATCGCGGTCGACTCTGGTGTGGTCGCCGGGATAGCGGCCCGGGTGGTGGGCCGGCGACGCCGTCCGGTTGGTGCGAACGACCAGAGCAGCGCGGCCAATCCGTCCGACACCGTGGCAGCGGCCTGGGCGTTGGCGATCGCTGCCAGGATCTTCGACCGGTTGCGTACGATCCCGGCGTCGCCCAGTAGGCGCTGCACATCCGCGGCTCCGAACGCGGCCACCTTGTCGATGGCGAAGTTCGCGAACGCGGCCCGGAACGCCTCCCGTTTGCGGAGGATGGTCAGCCACGACAGTCCGGACTGGAAGGCTTCGAGAGTCATCCGCTCGTACAGCCCGTCATCTGTATTGACCGGCCGTCCCCATTCCGCGTCGTGGTAGGTGATGTACTCCGGCGAGCTCGTGGCCCAGAAGCAACGGGCCAGCCCGTCAGGGCCGATGACGAGATCGGACACGGAACTCTCCTACTGTCGGAACGGGCCTCTCCTACGGCAGGACGCCCGACTCGACCAGGCGGGCAAACCGACGCAGGGCGTAGGTCAGGCTCAGCTTCGAGCCTGGCCACATCACCGGCCACGCGACCCGGCCGGCCAGTCCAGCGGGCAGTTGAAACCATTCGTGCCATACGAGCTGGGTGCGCTCCCCGGTCAGGGCCGTGCAACGCATGACGCCGGGGCCGCGGAGTAACGGTCCACAGTGGACGACGCGGACCTCGTACGGACGGTCGATCCTCTCCACGCGCATTTCATCGCGCAGTACGGCCGGGCCAAGAGTGGTCACAGCCTCGATCACGCTGCCCTCGCCGCCGTCGCCAGAGATCACCCGTACGGTCGTGAACGGGATCCAGGAGCCCTGCCGCTCCCACTCGAGGAAGGCGGAGAAGACCTTCTCCTGGGAGGCGTTGACGATCACCGACGCGGTGACCTCGCCCGCTCCAGGCAAGGCCGGATCGGGGATCCCGGTACCAGGCGTGCTGTGATCAGGCTGGGCGGGGTCGGCCTCGGCGCGGTCGGGCTCAGCCATGAGATTCCCGGACCGACTCCTCCGATGGGCGATCGGCCGCGTCCGCCTCGTCGGGCTCGAGGTTCTTCGCCTCGGCGGTCTCCGCCTCGTCGGGCTCGAGGTTCACTGCATCGCCGGTAGGTTGGTCGGGACTCGCCTCGGCGAGATCGAGGACTGGGCGCGGAGCCAGCCGTCCGGGTCCGGTGTCCTTGGCGGGATCGTACGTCTCGTCCGCCGCCCCAGACTCATCGTCGATCTCAACCTCGTCCACTGTGTCAACCATGGGGATTGTCGCGGATTCGGGCGACGTATACGGGGCATAGTCGTCCACGACGCCGGCGAAGTCGGACACGTCCGAGTCAAATCCGGCTGGTTCCTCGTCGGAACCGGTCGGGACGACAGTCTCAGCCGACGCCTCGACCGGACTGGCCGCCGCCTCTCGCGCCTTGCGGAGAAGATCGGCGTCCTCCCGTCGTCCTTCGCGGAGGGCGATCACCTCCGCCTCAAGCACGGCGATCATCTCGTCCTTGTAGCCGACGTCGTACGCGGTGCGGCGCAGTACGCGGTCGACCTGAGCCATCCGGTAGCCGCGCAGGGCCAGGTCGAACCGGACCTTCTTCAAATCGCCTTCGGTGAGCGAGCGGTCGTTTGGCAGCGGGCGAGCGCGCCCGTCGGCGTCCACCGCCGAGAGCGCGGGGTCGTCACCGCTGATCAGCGTGGTGATGCCGAAGATCAGCGCCCCGGCTACCAGCACGACGGCGAGGATCAGAAGGAGCGTTGCTGCCATGACGCGATCGTGACATGTGTGGCTGGCGGAGGCGAACCGGCCACCCCTGCGTGGCGCCCGCGCGACCACACGGCAGCCGCCTCAGCCCGTGAACGAGATCGACAACTCGACGAGGCGATCGTCGGTCCAGCGCAGGTACATGCGTCCGGTCCCGCCGGCGTCCCATTCAAACGCGGCCTCGACACCGTCGGAACCCACCTCCTGCATGTCGATCAGGGCCATCGTGTCGCTCGGCGGCTGAGTCTCATACGCATCGATGATCTCGGCTATGCCCTGGAATGGCCCGATCGGGAAGTCATCGAACTTCATCACCGCCTCATCGGCGAAAGTCCTCAGATAGGGAGCGTAATCGCCGGTACGAACAGCCTCGTTGAACAGCTCGACGTGCCGTTCCAGCAACGCTCGAAGGTCAGCCTCCGCCACGCCCGGCAGGCTATCCGAACCGTCGCACCACGTCGAGCAAACCGTCCACACTTCGAGCGATGTGCACCATGGCCAGGGCCTTTGCGCCGACGAATCCTTGTCGCACCAGTCCCGCCAGCCACTCGAGTAATCCGGTGTAGAACCCGTTCACATCGAGCAGTATCACCGGCTTGTGGTGCAGACCCAGAGTGGCCGTCGTCCACACCTCGAACAACTCGTCCAGTGTGCCCAGTCCGCCCGGCAGCACGACGAAGATGTCCGAACGCTCGATCAGGACGATCTTGCGCGCGGCCATCCCGTCGGTGACCACGAGCTCGTCGGCGGCGGCGTCGGCCACCTCAAGGTCCACGAGACTCTGCGGGATCACGCCGATGGTGTGAGCGCCGCGCGATCGCGCGCCCTCGGCGATCGTCCCCATCATCCCGACCCGCCCGCCTCCCGAAATCACATCATGGCCGGCCGCGGCGAGACCGGCGCCGACGGCGCGACCGAGCTTCAGCCAGTCTTGGTCCAGCCGGGTCGAGGATGCGCAGAAGACGCAGACGCGCGCCACGCCGGTCAGCCCGCCGAGTCGTCGACGGGATCGGCCAGACCGCGGTCGGGCCCGGGTACAGGCGCAGGATCGGCTGCTTCGAGGATGTGCCGTACCGCCTCGTCAACGTCGTCGGTGACACACAGGAGTTCCAGATCCTCTGGTCCGATCTTGTTCTCGACGACCATGGTGTCGCGCATCCAGTCGACGAGGCCGCGCCAGTACGCCGAGCCGAGAAGCACCACCGGAAACCGGGTCACTCGACCGGTCTGTACGAGCGTCAGCGCCTCGAAGAGCTCATCCATCGTGCCGAATCCGCCCGGCAGGACGCAGAACGCCTGTGCGTACTTGACGAACATGGTCTTGCGAGCGAAGAAGTACCGGAAGTCGATCCCGATGTCGACCCAGTCGTTCATGCCCTGTTCGTACGGCAACTCGATGCCCAGCCCGACAGAGAGGCCCCCGGCCTCGCGGGCGCCCTTGTTCGCCGCCTCCATCACACCCGGCCCACCGCCGGTGATGACGGCGTACCCGGCCTTCGCCAGCGCGGTCGCCAGCCGCTCGGCCAGGTCGCTCTCGGGGCTGCCGGGCTTCGCGCGGGCCGAGCCGAAGATGCTCACGGCAGGCGGAAGATCGGAGAGCGTGTCGAATCCCTCGACGAACTCGGAGAGGATGCGCAGCGCCCGCCAGGCATCCTTCTGCTTCCGGTCGGCCCTGGCCCGGGAGTCGAGCAGATGTTGATCGGCCGTCGTCAGTGGGATCGCCTGACCGCGCAGGGTCACCGCACCCCGGTGCCGTTCCGAGCGGGCACGGTTCTTTCGCACCATTGCCCCACCGTAGCTACCCGCGCGGTCACGATGTGAGCCACCGGCGGGTCACGACCTGAGCCACCGGCCCAGGACCGCCGCCCCGTTTACAATCTTGGATATCTCGACCCGCTCGTCCCGGGTGTGGGCGAGGCTCGGGTCGCCCGGGCCGTAGTTCAGGGCCGGTACGCCAAGAGCGGCGAACCGAGCGACGTCGGTCCAGCCGAGCTTGCCGACCGGCTCGCCGCCGACCGCCTCGAGGAACGCGCGCGCGGGCCGGGCGGTGAGGCCCGGTAGGGCACCCGGTGCGGAATCCGCCAGCTCGACCTCGAAGCCGGCGAAGACATCGATGAGGTGGGACAGTGCGTCGGCCTCCGACCGGTCCGGCGCGAACCGGTAGTTGACATCGACCTCGCAGACATCCGGAACCACGTTGCCGGCCACACCACCCCTGATCCCGATCGCGTTGAGCCCCTCCCGGAACTCGCAGCCGTCAATCGTGACCCGCCGCGCCGAATAGCCGCGGAGCCGGTCGAGCACCCCGCCGGCCTCGTGGATGGCGTTCACCCCACGCCAGGAGCGGGCCGTGTGCGCCCGGACGCCACGGACCCGCACGGTCGCTCGCATCGTCCCCTGGCAACCCGCCTCGACCAGTCCGTACGTCGGTTCGAGCAGTATCGCGAAGTCCGCCGCCAACCACGAGGGGTGCGAGACGCTGATCCGGCGCAGTCCATTGCGCTCGGCCTCGACCTCCTCGCAGTCGTAGAACAGGTAGGTCACATCGAACACCGGATCGGGCACGGTGACCGCCAGATGCAGGGCCAGCGCCGCCCCTGACTTCATGTCGGAGGTACCGCAGCCCCACATCAGATCCCCTTCGATGCGGGCGGGCAGGTTCTCGTGCACCGGGACGGTGTCCAGATGACCGGCGAGGATCGCGTGTGTCGTACCGCCCGGGCGGGCGTGGCTCGGACGAGCCGGGCGGCACCGGGCCCGGAGGACGTTACCCACCCGGTCCACACTCAGATGCGGCGCCTCGCGCAGCGCCGACTCGACCAGATCGGTGATCTCCTTCTCGCCCCCGGAGACCGACTCGACATCGACCAGCGTCCGGGTCAGGGCGACCGGGTCGGCGAGCACATCGCGGGTGAGTGGAGCCGGGTCGGTCATCCCGCCTCGCCTCCGCGCTCGCTCCGCTCCTCGCGATGCTCGCTCGCTGTCGGCTCGGTCATCCCGTGAGCGTAGTAGCGTGACGACCCGTGGCGATCACACAACCCGCCTGGGGGCTGGGCCTCGCGACCCGGACAGATGACGGCCAGGTCCTCGATGTCTGGTTCCCGACCGGGAAACTGGGCCTCGGCCGGCCGGACCCGGCCCTGGCGTACCCGACCGGTGTCCAACTCTCCCCCGCCGATGGTGCGGCGGCGCTGGGCTTCGCCCCGGGCACTGTCGGCCCTCGTCCGCTGCCCGGCCTGTCCTCCGCGGTCGTGTCGGTGACGATAGCCTCGCTCACTGACCCACCGAAGGACACCGCCGACGTCTGGCTGCGCCTGCACCTGCTGTCGCATCGCCTGATCCGTCCGCATGACGCCAATGTGGACGGTGTCTTCGGGCTGCTTACGAACGTGGCGTGGACCTCCGCCGGGCCTTGCCCGCCCGGTCGGGTAGACGAGCTTCGCGTCATTGAACGCGGAGCAGGCCGCGTCCTCGCCGTCTACGGCGTGGACAAGTTCCCGCGGATGACCGATTACGTCGTGCCATCGGGCGTACGGATCGCCGATGCCGACCGCGTCCGGCTCGGTGCCCACCTCGCTCCCGGGACGACGGTGATGCACGAGGGTTTCGTCAACTTCAACGCGGGAACGCTCGGAACGTCCATGGTGGAGGGTCGCGTCGTCGCCGGCGTCGTCGTCGGCGATGGCTCCGACATCGGGGGCGGGTCGTCCATCATGGGTACCCTCTCCGGCGGCGGCACGGAGGTCGTCCGGATCGGAGAGCGGTGCCTGCTCGGCGCCAACGCCGGCATCGGCATATCGCTCGGCGACGACTGCGTGGTCGAGGCCGGCTGCTACATCACCGCCGGCTCGAAGATCGCGCTGCCGGATGGTCGGGTGGTCAAGGCACGGGAACTCTCGGGCGTGCCGGGCCTGCTATTCTGGCGCAACTCCCAGACCGGGGCACTGGAGGCTCACCCGCGTACCGGTGGCGGCATCGAGCTCAACGCCGCCCTCCACGTGAATTGATCTGGGCTGCCGCCGGGATTCCGCCCCGGCGAACGCGGAGATCGTTTCATACGGAGCCGGAGTCGAAGACCCCGTTGCATTATCGCGAACCGTGGTGTACAGAGCGTCGTGAGACCAGCAGCCGCAGCGCGGCGAGAAGGGGTGTTACGACTCACACTCCGCGATAGCCGGCCGAAAGATCGGTGTTTCAGCACCAGAAACGACGCGTGTGGCGGCGCTTCTGATGCCCTGACGGCGATCTTGCGGTCCGATTCCCAGCATCTGGATACGATTGGCGGCCGGCACCGCTGCCAGGGCTTCCCGAGGGGTCTTGCCCCTGCAGAACTGAGAATTTGCCAACAGCCTCTCGACTTGCGCGATTGTACGGAAATTGATGTGTCATCCCACATCTCGGGAAGGCATTGGTAGAGACCGGGGACTCAGAAGCGACACTTGGCGTCGCTCTTGATGCGCCCGTGGCGATCTTCTCGGCGCTTCCCAATCTGTGGAATAACCCCCTCTTCGCATCTCGCCGGTCGTCACCGGACGGCGAGCGGCCTGATGCTCGGGCCGAGGCGGGGCTCTACCTCCCGCGGAGCGACATCGTGGCCGGCCTCGCAGCGAAGTTCGGCGTGCACGAGTGCGCCACAATCGCCGTGTGCGCTGAGCAGGGGCGGACCGTCGGGATCGGCGAGATACTGGTCTCCCCATTCGCGCAGCGCGACCAGTGCGGGGTAGAGATCCAGCCCCTTCTGGGTCAGCCGATACTCGTCTCGGATCCGGGCGCCGGGTTCGCGGTACGGCTGCCGCCGCAACAGTCCACTCGCGACCAGGCCGGCCAACCGGTTGGTGAGGACCTGACGCGGAATCCCCGTACGGACGCGTAGGTCCTCGAAGCGGCGGATTCCCATGAAGAGCTCGCGCAGCAGGAGTACCGTCCATTTCTCGCCCAGGATCGCCATCGCACGCCCTAGCGTGCAGTTCTCCGCCGACCAGGAGAGTGCTTCAGGTCTCACACCCAACATGCTAGGTCTACTTGACAGACTCAGCAATGCGATCGCACGCTGAGTCTGTGATCGAGACGCAAACGACAACCACCAGAACGCGGTCCTACGCATGGGCGGACCCGCACGTGAGCATGGACGCGGTTGGCCGGCTCAGCGGCCTGCAGACGCTGCGGCTGATTCTTACCGGCGCGCTGCCACCACCGCCGATCACGCAGACCCTGGGGTACTCGCCTGTCGAGTTCGATGAGGGTCGGGCGGTCTTCGCGATGGAGCCGGCCGAGTTCCATTACAACCCGCTCGGGTCTGTCCACGGTGGAGTGATCGCCACGTTGCTCGATACCTGCACCGGTTGTGCCGTGCACTCCACGCTCCCCGCCGGTCTTGGTTACACATCGGTTGATCTGACTACGAAGTTCCTGCGTCCGGTCACTGTGGACGCGGGAACGCTGCGGTGTGAGGGGACCGTGATCAGCCGCGGGCGCACGACCGCCCTGGCTGAGGCCCGCCTCACCGACGCGTCGGGCCGCCTCATGGCGTACGCGACCTCGACCTGCCTGATCTTCGAGATCGGTCGGGAGACTCACGCCCGGCCGGCTGGCGGCTCCTGAAGCCAGTAGCGGTAGTGCTCGGTCATCCGCCGGCCCTGCTCATGGGCTTCACACGGGAAGACCCGGCCGCAGTCGCGACAGCAGCCGGTCTGCTCTGGCTCGTGGCGCGCGAGCAGTTCGGCGCCGAGGGCGTGCTGGCTACGCGCGTACGCAAGGAACGTGTCGGAGTATGCGCCGCGGACCGCCATGTCAAGCCCCTGGCGGCTCGTCGGGCGGGGTACCGGTGACGGCCCAGCCGTAGAGCGTGTCCACGCACGGCCAGGGCTGGCCGCAACCGGCGCAGATCCGCCTTACCACCGCACGCGGTTGGTGAACCGCCAGCAGCCTTCGAGCGTGCTCGATGTCGTCGAGGGAGGCGAGAGCGGCCAGCGGTACGGCGAGTTCCCTCCTGATCCTGCCGGTGTGAGTCCAGTCGGCCTCGGAATCGCCGTCAGGCATGGTCGCGACCTCCCGTCAATCCGTCACAATCCGTTCGCAAGCTGCGGTGCTCGCCACGGCTCGCTCCTCGCGCTCACGTCATCCGTCACAATCCGTTCGCAAGCTGCGGTGCTCGCCACGGCTCGCTCCTCGCGCTCACGTCGAAGGCGGATCCACACATTGACCTGGGCCTAGCCTTCCAGCCCCGGCTGCGGCCGTCAATCTTATGGCGTAAGTTCTCTGCGGAACGCATTGTCACCTGCACGTGACGCTACGGCTTGTCAACGCTACTAGCAGCGGTAACACTGAACGCCGGACGGAGGAGAGCGGTGGCGAAACCAATCGGACCGACGATTCCGCGCTGGCAGCTGGGCGAACAGCTCGCACATCTGCGCGACAGCGTCGGCAGATCGCAGGCCGATGTCGCCGGTACCCTCGGCTGCTCGGTCAGCAAGGTGCAGAAGATAGAGGCGGGCGACGTCGGCGTCGTCCGTGCCGAACTGCTGCTGATGCTCGACCTGTACGGCGTCACCGATGAAGGCGTCCGCGATGAGCTGCTCCAGTTGCAGCGCCTGGGCAAGCAGCGCGGCTGGTGGTCGACGTTCGGCCAGGTACCGGCACCGTTCGCGACCTTCCTAGGGCTGGAGAGCGCCGCGCGTGCCATTCACATATTCGAGCCACTGATGGTGACTGGTCTGCTACAGACCGAGGACTATGCCCGCGCGATCGCGGAGACCTGTGACCCCGGGCTGACCCAGGAGCAGGTCGAGAAGCAGGTGAAGCTGCGTATCGAGAGGCAGCAGAGGGTGCTCGATACGGATCCGCCGGAGACCTGGGTGATCCTGGACGAGGCGGCGATCCGACGCCAGGTCGGAGGGCCCGGAGTCATGGCGGCCCAGCTTCGCAAGCTCCAGTCCTTGGCGAAGACACTCACAATTCAGGTCGTGCCCTTCACGCACGGTAGCTATCCGGGTGTCCGCGGCGGCTTGACGATCTTCGAGTTCGATGAGCGGATGCACTCACCGGTCGCTTATGTGGAAAGCCACGCCGGTAATCTCTATATGGAACGCCCTGAGGAACTCCGCTGGTGTAGCGTTACCTTCCGTCACATGACGGCGATCGCGCTCAGCAAGCAGGACTCCCTGAAGATGATCACGAGTGCCGCCAGAGGTTACCTGGAAGCCGAGGGGAGCAGCATTGAACGTCGACCTAACCGGCGCCACGTGGTTCAAGAGCACTAGGTCAGCCAACAACGGACAGTGCGTGGAAGTTGCATTCGTCGACGGCGATGTCGCCGTCCGCGACTCCAAGAATCCCACCGGTCCGGCGTTGGTGTTCTCCGCATCCGAGTGGTCCGCATTCATCGCCGGCGTGGCCGCCGGCGAATTCGCGGCGTCCTGACCCGGCCGGCGCGAAACATACACCGACACGGGGCAGACGACCGAGCCGACAGCGAGTGAGCATCGCAGGGCCGGGTCCCCGCGGAGACGTGGAGCGCAGCGGAGCTGCTTCGGCGAGCTTGCGAGCCGAACAACGCGGCACTTCGTGGGGTGGCAGCAGCGGCGCGCGCGCGGAGGCGTGGACATAGTTGAGGGGCGGCCGAACGGCCGCCCCTTCTGTCTACTCTGGACTGTCTTCGGTCACCGGCACTGGGCCATGCTCGGCGCAACGCCGGGGCACCACGCGGGCAGTCCGATCAGAAGGTTGCGGGCATAGAGGTACACGACCACGCCGCCGATCTGCCGCCTTTCGATCGGCGGCCCGAACTGGGCGAGCGTGCCGGCCTCGGTGCCGTACGCCGGATACATGGTCTGGATCACCACGAAGCGAGCGTCGTGTCTGGCCGGGTCGTACCAGTCCGGCTTCGACAGCCAACGGAACGCATACACCGCCCGGTCCCCGTAGACCGGCACGACCTGGACGGCCCCGCCCGTCTGCAGGGTGATGTTGTTAGCGCTCCAGAAGTTGCCAAGTCCGTACGAGAGCCTCCGCTGCACCAGGAACGCCGCCACGTCGGCGTTCTCATGCGCCACAGCGGGTCGGCTCGCCAGGGCGACGAACTCGCCCACGATCGCGACGGCCAGCACGCCGGCGAGCAGAGGCCGCCACCAACCCACACCGCGGCCGAACCAACGCGCCAGCCACGGACCGCATACCCGGCCGACCAGTGCCGCCCCGAGGAACAGCGCCGGGGCCACCTGGCGTGCGCTACCGATATCGACCGGGATCGTGGAGAGCAGGAACGCGAAAACGTTCATCAGGAACGCGGCAACCAGGAGGTCGTCGACCAGCCCATTGTCCGCTGTGGACAGCGAGTCAGGCGACCGCCGCACCGCGCGCGCAACCGCAATCACCACAGTCACCAGCGTGGTGAGAAGGCCGACCAGTCGGACGGCGCCGAAGGCAGTTTGGAGGGTGCCGCTCCGATCCGGGAACCAGGCCCCGAAGTCGATCAGCAGAGTCTCGACGGTGAGCTTGAGGTTATGTCCGAGCTGCGCCGGGCCGGCCGGTCCGGCGTCGACCCCTTGGAGGCGGAAACCGCTGACCAGGTGGGCACCGAGCAGGACGAGCTTGGAGCTGACGACCGACGCCATCGCGGCGACGATCAGAGCCGCCAGGGGGCCGCGCCACCGCCACGGACGCCACTCACCGGCCAACCAGAGTCGCAGCGCGCAGACGGCGATCACGGGCACAACGCCGACGTAGAGCACCAACGGATCGGAGATCGCACCGAGGGCCAGGATCGCGCCCAGCGCGTACGGCATCCAGCGCCGCGAGGACGCACGGTCGACCTGCCAAGAACCGTTCGCAAGCTGCGGGGCTCGCTGACGCTCGCTCCTCGCGCTCACGTCAGCCTGCCAAGAACCGTTCGCCAGCTGCGGGGCTCGCTGACGCTCGCTCCTCGCGCTCACGTCAGCCTGCCAAGGACCGTTCGCAAGCTGCGGGGCTCGCTGACGCTCGCTCCTCGCGCTCACGTCAATGACCAGGAACGCGGCGAGCAGGAAGACGGCCGAACCGGTGTGGTCGGGCGAGAGGAGCAGCACCGAGACGCCGATTCCCGGCTGCGGCACCAGCATCACGGCCGCCGCGACGCCGGCGCGTACAAAACCCACCCGACCCCGGGAGCCGCCCCGCGCGAGCAACGCCACCCCGACCGTGAGGAGGGTGTACTCGACCGCCGCACAGACGTGCACCACATCGGCGTTCAGGCCGTACCTCAGCTCGGCGAGGAGCAGCACCAGCAACTCGTTGGTGTAGAACGGGACGTCGGAGATCCAGCCACCGAGCAGGATGTTGCCGTGCAGCACGTCCCACGCCTGCAACGCCGTGCTCGCACCGTCGGCGTTGGTCGGCTGTGTCCTCGACATCGCCAGGTACGAGAAGAAGAGGCCGACCGCGACGCCGACGGCCGCCAGCCCGCGCCACAGCCACGTGGGCCGGCGATCGTCCAGGACTGTGGGTGCTGAGGATTCCGGGGCCGGCTTCATCACGGCGGAATCGGTGGCCGCCACGCCCCCCGTTGACTGGTCGTCGACCATCACGTGGCCAGCCGAGCCACGGCCGCGGCGACCCGCTCGTCCGTAGCCGTGAGAGCAACCCGCACGTGCTCCCTCCCTGCCGGGCCGTAGAACGCGCCGGGAGAGACGAGAATCCCGCGCGCAGCCAACCAGTCCACTGTGGACCAGCATGGTTCGCCCCGGGTGGCCCACAGGTACAGTCCGGCCTTGGAATGGTCGATGGTGAAGCCCGCCCCCGTCAGCGCCGCGCGGAGCTGCTCCCGCCGAACCCCGTACCGCTCCCGCTGCTCGGCCACATGCACGTCGTCGCCGACCGCGGCGATCATCGCGGCCTGGACGGGCGCGGGGACGATCAGCCCGGCGTGCTTGCGGACGGCGAGCAGCTCACGAACCAGCGACGGGTCGCCGGCGACGAAACCGGCGCGGTAGCCGGCCAGGTTGGAGCGCTTGGACAGCGAGTGCACGGCGAGGACCCCGTCCAGAGATCCGGCGGCGGCCGCGAGCACCGAAGCGGGCTCGGACTCCCAGCCGAGTTCGAGGTAGCACTCGTCGCTGGCGACGATGGCGCCGCGTTCGCGGGCCCAGTCGATCACCTTGCGCAGGTGCTCGATACCGAGCACCTTCCCGTCCGGGTTGCCGGGTGAGTTGACCCAGACCAGGCCGACCCGCGGCATCGGGCCGAGGGCGAACAGCGAGTCCGACCGGACCACCGCCGCGCCGGCGAGTCGCGCGCCTGCCTCGTACGTGGGATAGCAGACCGACGGCATCACCACCGTGTCGTCCGGCCCGAGCCCGAGCAGGAACGGCAGCGAGGCCACCAGCTCCTTGGAGCCGATTGTCGGTAGGACACCGTCGGGCGCCACGTCGGCTCCGCAGCGGCGGCCCACATACCCGGCCAGGGCCGTCCGAAGCGCCGGCGTCCCCGCGGTCGGGGGATACCCGGGCGCGTCCGCCGCCACCGCCAGCGCGTGCTGGATCACCGCCGGCACCGGATCGACCGGGGTGCCGATGGAGAGATCGACTATCCCATCCGGATGGGCCCGTGCTCGGGCCTTGGCCGGCTCCAGGACGTCCCAGGGAAAGTCCGGCAGCCCGGACGAGCGTCGGGCCCGCCGGGCGGATGTACTCGTCGCGTCCGGGTTACGAATGTTCGGTTTCCCGTGGTGGCTGGGCAGCCACGAACGAGGCGTCCTTGTTTATCTTGCCCACCTTGGACGCGCCGCCGGGTGAGCCGAGGTCCTCGAAGAACTCGTAGTTGGCGTTGGTGTAGTCGCGCCACTGCTCAGGTACGTCGTCCTCGTAGAAAATCGCCTCGACCGGGCACACCGGCTCACAGGCGCCACAGTCGACGCACTCATCGGGGTGGATGTACAGCATCCGGTTCCCCTCGTAGATGCAGTCGACGGGGCACTCCTCGATGCACGCCTTGTCGAGCAGATCGACGCACGGCTCGGCGATGATGTATGTCACCGGTGGTCCTCTCCCAATGAACCGCTCGGCCACGATCTCCCGCAGCCTGACCAAGCCTAATATCCCCCAAGGCGCCGCGGACACGAGGGCGTGCGCAGATCGGGCGGTTGCGGGTGCTTGATCGACGTGACATAGGCCACCGGGTGGTGGTCCGGCATCGGGTGGCCGCAGGTCGGCGGCTGCTCACCGACGTACTGGGCGAACTGGTCGCCGTCGACGATCAGCACCTGCTGGTACGGACGGAGGACGGCACCGAGCGGTCGATCCCGCTGGGCGATGTCACCGCGGCGAAACGGGTCCCGCCGAGGCCGGTGCGATATTCGGAAATGCTCGAACTGGAAAGGATCACCGATCGCGCCTGGCCCGCGCCGACCCGGGAGAACCTGGGTGGCTGGATCCTCCGTGCCGCGGACGGTTGGAGCTCGCGGGCCAACTCCGCCCTGCCGCTCGGTGATCCGGGTGTCCCGACCGATGACGCGATCGCCGCCGTTGTGGACTGGTACACGCGACGGGAGCTCACCCCGCGGATCGCCACGCCGCTGCCCGTACGTCGCGACGTGGCCGACGCTTTGCACAGCCGGGGTTGGTCCGCCCGGCCCCAGGTGCTCGTCCAGACTGCGCCGCTGTCAGCTATCGCCGGCAGCGGTGATGTGATCCTGTTCGACGAGCCGTCGCCCGAATTCCTCAATCGGGTGACCCGGTCGAAGGGCGGACTGCCCGCGGCCGCGCACCGGGTCCTCGCCGGCGCTGGACCGGTGACATTCGCCGAGGTCCGTGACGGCGCCGCGCTGCTCGCCACCGCTCGTGGCGCGGTGGTCGGCGAATGGCTGTACGTCTCACTCGTCGACGTGGTACCCGAGGCCCGCCGACGCGGCCTTGCCCGGGCGGTGACCGCGGCAATGGCGCAATGGGCGGCCGACCTCGACGCTACTCGTGCGGTGCTGCACGTGGAGGAACACAACGCCGCCGCGGTCGCCCTCTACCGCCGGCTCGGCTTCACCACCCATCACCGGTCGGTGATGTTCGCCGCGTTCTGACTTACGTCGTGTGTGGCCGCCGGACGGGCCACGACACGACGTACCCCCTCAGCCGCGAACGGGCTTGTGCGGCTTGCGGTGGTACCGCTGCTCATACCGTTTCAGGCTCCGGCTGCGCCAATCCTTGCCGATGGCCGTGACCAGCACGAAGCCCAGGAGACCCGCGACGGCGCCGACACCGAAGAACAGCAGCATCTCGCCGACGAACGACTCGAGCCCTTCAGCGAGCGGCCGGCTCCCGCCGGCGAACGGCCCGATCACCAAGGCGAGGAGCGTGCCAACGATCACGGCCAACCCGAGATCCGCGACGACCCGGCCGAACGGGAATCGGACACTCCACCAGGTCGACGCCCCGACGAGTACCAGTCCGACGACGATCACGCCGATCGCGCCCAGACGCGACTGTGCGTCCGGATTGTCCACCTTGAGCTTCCACGAGACGAAACGCGCCACCGCATTGATCACGAAGATTGCCAACGCGAGCAGACCCACCGGCAGCCAGCGCTGCTTCACATGTCACCTCCGCACATCGGGTGCTCGCGATGCTAGAGCACGAGGTCCGCGGTCGTCACCGGGGCTAACAAGATCACACGCCTCCCGACGGCTGGTTCAGCCGGTACGCGCACGCAGCCGCCGTGATCAATCCGACGAGAAGGTGCACGTACGCCACCCAGTTGTTTCCGAGCAGAACCAGATCGCCGTCCCGGGTCGGGAGCGCCGAGATGAACGCGATGATCAACCACGCCAGACACGGCAGCAGAGCGAGAAACCTGTTCCCAGTGGTCTGGTAGGCGATCCAGACCGCTGCCACGATCCCGCCCCCAGCGATCAACAGCGAGACTGGTACCAGGGCCGTTCCGATGCGGAACGGGGTGAGGAAGGTGCCGTAGATCCCCACGAGGGTTGCGAGGAGCACGGCCACGATTGTCCCGGCTACCTTCAGCCCCAGGTCAAGCCGCGACGCCACGGGATCGGCCGGCTCGTCCGGAGCGGCTGGGGCATCCGCCATACGGTCGGCCCGAGAAGGCCCGACCGATCGGCGCGCCTGCCGAGGGGCCGTGCGGCGAGCACGCCTGCCGCGGGAACGGCTCACGGCTGGTGCACGGGGACGGATAACCCGGCGAAGAGATCGGCCACGACACCGTCCGGACCGGGCTCGCCCGAAGCCAACTGGTAATACTCGATGCCCAGGTACTTGATGCCGAATGTGCTCGCCACGGCGGAGAGCCACGACGACTCGGGGATCTGGGTGGCGTGCGCCTTCACCGCCGACATCTTCGCGTCGGCGTACGCACCGGCGTCGATCCTGGCCGCGACGAGTTCGTCGGCCACGACGAACGGCATGTCTTCCACCCGCTCGATGCCGGCGAACGGGTTCTCGGTGCTGTTGGCGAACTCCTTCATGCCGGCCGCGATTATGCTGCGAGGGACCGCCGACCAGTAGACCCGTTGCGGCGCGATGTCACCGGCGGCGGCCAGCTCGACGGCGCGCATGGCTACCCGGTGGGTCTGGATATGGTCGGGGTGACCGTATCCGCCGTTCTCGTTGTACGTCACGAGTACGTGTGGCCGCACCTCGCGGATCACCTCCAGCAGCTCTCCTGCCGCCGTATCCAGGTCCGCCCGCCAGAAGGCCCTCGGGTGGTCGTTCGTCGGTAGGCCCATCATCCCGGAGTCCCGGTACCGACCAGCACCGCCGAGGAAGCGGTAGTCGGTCACTCCCAGAGCCGCGCACGCCCGCTCCAGCTCGACCAGGCGGTAGCCGCCGAGCTGGTCTGCCTCGCTGGCGGCGAGTCCGGCCAGGGACGGTACGTGGATCTCCCCCTCCTCGCCGAGCGTGCAGGTCACCAGCGTGACCTGGGCGCCCTCGTCGGCGTAGCGGGCCATCGTCGCGCCGGTGGAGACAGTCTCGTCGTCAGGGTGTGCGTGGACGAACAAAAGCCGGCGGGCGGGGGTCGTCACCCGCCCAACTCTACGCGGCGGGCCGTGCGACGATCGCGTGGTGGAATATCCGGAGCTGGCCGCACGTACCAAGAATTTCACCGCCGGCGCCCCCCGGGCCGTGACCGTCGGCGCCGACGGGCAGCGGGTCGTGTTCCTGCGCTCGGGTGGCCCGGACGACACGGTCGACCGGCTGTGGGTCTTCGACGTCGCCACCGGAACCGAGCGGCTCGTCGTTGACCCGGGCAAGCCGTCCGACGATCTCTCGGCGGCGGAACGGGCATTGCGCGAGCGCCAGCGCCTCACCGCCGCCGGGATCGGCTCGTACGCGACCGACCCACTGGCGAGGGTCGCGGTCAGCGCCGCGGGCGGGCGGCTCGTGGTGGCGCCGCTCGACACGACGGCTCCGCCGACGTGGTACGAGCCGTTCGGACCGCCGGTGGATCCCCGTCCCGACCCGACGGGCCGCCGGGTGGCGTACGTGACGGGCGGCGCGTTGCGCGTGATCGACCTGACGACGGGCAAGGACGCCGAGCTGGCCGCCGAGGCGGGTAACGATGACGTCTCCTGGGGCCTGGCCGAGTTCATCGCGGCCGAGGAGTTCGGCCGGTTCCGGGGCTACTGGTGGTCACCGGACGGGACCGCGATCCTCGCTGCAAGGGTGGACGAGAGCCGGGTACAGCGGTGGTACCTGCACGATCCGTCCGATCCCGGTTCGCCGCCGCGAGCCGTCGCCTACCCCGCCGCCGGTACGCCCAACGCTGAGGTGTCCTTGCACCTGCTCGACCTCGACGGCGGCTGGGTCGACGTGCACTGGGACCGGGAGACCTATCCGTATCTGGTATCGGTTTCGTGGACCGATGTCGGCGGCCCGTTGGTGACGGTGCTCCGGCGACTACAGCAGCACGGCCTGGTGCTCGCGATCGAGCCGCGGACGGGCGAGACGCAGGTTCACGCGGAACTCGCCGACCCGCGATGGGTCGAGCCGATCGACGGGACGCCGTCGTACCTCGAGGACGGTCGCGTGCTGGTCGGCGGTGAGCTCGCCCACGACGGGTATGACGCCCGGTGCCTCTTCGCCGACGGCAGCCTGATCACGCCGACGGGACTCTATGTCCGGCGCGTCTGCGGGACCGTCGGCTCCGACCTTCTCGTCGAGGCCACCGAGGGTGAACCGAGCGAACAACATGTCTACCGGGTGAGCACCCGGTCCACTCCGACGGCCGAGGTCCATCGACTCACCGCGGAGCCGGGCTGGCACGTGGGGTACGCCGGCGGCGACACGACGGTGATCGGGTCGGCCTCGCTCGACCACGGTGGTACACAATGGACTGTCCACTCGGGAGAATCGGTCGTCGGGCCGATCGGGTCGCTCGCCGCCACCCCGCCGTTTGCACCGAGACCGGCCCTCGAACGGGTAACCGACCGGCGCCTCCCGGCGGCTGTACTCTACCCGCGGGCACACGTGGCCGGGCATCGATTGCCCATCCTGGTCGACATCTACGGTGGCCCCGGACACCAGGAGGTCGTGGCCGCCCGGTCGCGCTGGCAGGAGCGGCAGTGGTGGGCCGATGCCGGGTTTGCCGTGGTGGTCATCGACAACCGGGGTACCCCCGGGGTGGGGCCGTCCTTCGAAAAGGCGATCCACCGCCGGCTAGCCGACGTGATCCTCACCGATCAGGTCGACGCGCTCGCCGCGCTCGCCGACAAGCACACCGACCTGGACCTGCAGCGGGTCGCCATCCGAGGCTGGTCATTCGGTGGTTGGCTCGCCGGGCTCGCCGTCCTTCGGCGCCCGGACGTGTACCGGTGCGGGATCGCCGGAGCTCCCGTGACCGACTGGGCGCTGTACGACACCGCGTACACGGAGCGGTACCTCGGCCTCCCCGAGGACGCTCGCGATGCCTATGCGCACTCATCACTGCTCGAATCGGCGGCTGAGGCGGTGGCCGGCACGGATGAGGGGCGACCGCTGCTGCTCATCCACGGCATGGTCGACGACAACGTGGTCGCCGCCCACACGCTCCGCCTGTCGGCCGCTTTGCTGGCGTCCGGACGCCCGCACGCGATGATCCCGCTGACCGGTGCCACCCATATGGCGGCCGGCGGACTCGCCCAACGCCTCCTGCGTTTGGAGCTCGACTTCCTGCGCGCCAACCTCGCGTGAGGTATCAGCGGCTGGGGAGTCCTACGTCCGCTATAGCGGACTCCGATTGACCCAGCCACCCAGGCGCAGTGATCACACCAGCGGGGCTTCCTCGGGAAAGTGGCAGGCGGCCAGCGATCCGTTGGGCTTGATGGTCAGCGGTGGCTCCTCCTGCGCGCAGATCTCCTGCGCCTTCCAGCACCGGGTGCGGAAGCGGCAGCCCGACGGCGGGTTGATCGGGCTCGGGACATCGCCCTCGAGCCGGATTCGCGTGGTCGACTTGCCGAGTTTTGTCACATCGGGGACGGCGGAGAGCAGCGCCCGGGTGTAGGGGTGGGCAGGCTTCTCGTAGATCTGGACCCGGGTGCCCGTCTCGACGATCTTGCCGAGGTACATAACCGAGATCCGCTCGCAGAAGTGGCGGACGACAGCGAGGTCGTGCGCGATGAAGACGAAGGCGAGGTTGAACTCGCGCTGCAGTTCCCGGAGCAGGTTGATGACCTGCGCCTGGATCGACACGTCGAGCGCCGAGACGGGCTCGTCGGCCACGATGAGCTTGGGCTTGAGGGCGAGAGCGCGGGCGATGCCGATGCGCTGGCGCTGGCCGCCGGAGAACTCGTGCGGGTAACGGTTGTAGTGCTCCGGGTTGAGGCCGACGAGCTCCAGCAGCTCCTGCACCCGCTTCTTGGTGCCGCCCGGCGGCTTGATTCCGCCGACGTCCATCGGCATGGCCACGATGTCACCGACCGTATGCCGCGGGTTGAGAGATGAGTATGGGTCCTGGAAGATGATCTGGATGTCACGCCGCAGCGGCTGCATCTGGCGGCGGCTCAGCTTGGTGATGTCGCGACCCTCGAACACGATCTTCCCAGCGGTCGCGTCGACCAGCTTGACCAGCATCCGGCCGGTCGTCGTCTTGCCACAGCCGGACTCACCGACCAGGCCCAGGGTCCGCCCAGCACCGAGCATCATGTCGATGCCGTCCACCGCGCGGACGTACTGGCGGGTGCCGAATGCACCGCCGCGGACCGGGAAGTGTTTGACGAGACCCTCGACCTGCAGCAGGGGTTCCTGACCTGCCTGCCTGGGGGCTGGCGCCTGCGCGCCGACCACCTGCGGCGTCACCAACTCGGTCACAGTGCCACTCCCACCGATGCGATGTCCTGCTCGTAGATCGCCGTACGCTGCCGCTCCGGGAGATGGCAGGCCACGACATGACCGGGTTGGTCCACCGTCAGCAATGGCAGCAACTCGGGCACCTCGATGTCACACGGTCCTCCGTTGAGCATCGCGTACCGGCAGCGTGGATGGAAGGGACAGCCTGGCGGGACGTTGATGAGGCTGGGTGGGTTGCCCTTGATGGGGAGGAGATCCTCGTCAGCGTTGCCGTGCAGGGACGGGACACTGGCCAGCAGTCCCCAGGTGTAGGGGTGATGCGGGCTGCGCAGCACCTGCTCCCGGCTGCCGTACTCGGCGACCCGCCCCGCGTACATCACCAGCACGTCGTCGGCGACGGCGCTGATCACGCCGAGGTCATGTGTGATGATGATGACCGCGGAGTTGAACTCGCGCTGGAGATCCTCGAGCAGGTCCAGGATCTGCGCCTGGACGGTCACGTCGAGCGCCGTGGTTGGTTCGTCCGCGATCAGCAGCTGCGGGTCGTTGACCAGCGACATCGCGATCATCGCGCGCTGCCGCATGCCGCCGGAGAACTCGTGCGGGTACTGGTCGATGCGGCGGCTCGCCTGCGGGATGCCGACCCGGTCGAGCATGTCGATGGCTCTTTTGCGGGCAGTGCCCCGGTCCGCGCCCCGGTGGTGCACCCGGTACGCCTCAACGATCTGGCGGCCGATCGTATAGAAGGGGTGCAGCGCGGAGAGCGGGTCCTGGAAGATCATCGCCATGTCCTGGCCCCGCAGCTTGCGTACGTCCTCGTCGTTCATGCCGACGAGATTGTGGTCACCCAACCGGATCTCACCCGACACCATTGTCCGCTTGGGGTTGTGCAGCCCGAGGATCGCCATGCTGGTCACGCTCTTGCCGGAGCCGGACTCGCCGACGATGCCGAGCGTGCGCCCTTTCTCGACGCTGAATGACACGCCGTCGACGGCCCGGACGATTCCGTCCTCGGTGGAGAACTGGACGCGCAGGTCGTTGACCTGTAGGTACGGCCCGGTCATCGCGCTGTGGCGGCCGGTGGCCACCGCTGGAGCAGACACGTGGTTCGTCCTTTCTTGCCGCAACCAGCTAGGCGCCGAGCCGAACGCGTGGGTCGATCGTCGCGTAGAGCGCGTCCACGACGACATTCGCCACGATGATAAATACCGCCGCCACGAGGACGGTGGCCATGACGACGGGCAGATTTATCTGGAACGCCGCGTTGACCGCCGTCTTGCCCAGGCCGTTCAGGCTGAAGA
>JBKPDY010000017.1:0-4891 GCA_046728155.1 Actinomycetota bacterium | reverse complement strand
GCCCGTCAACGCCGGTGACCTCGACCGCGCCGTCGAGCTCGACCATCGGCAGCCGCCGCCGGGCCGCGGCGATCGCGTCGCCCTCACGGGTGTGCGCCTTCTCGCGGACCAGCAGTTCCTCGCGCGCCGCCTGCCAGGTGGCCAGGTCGACGACGGGCGGCATGCCGGGGAGGTTGCTGCTCGCGTTGCCGGGCGTGGTCGTCATGGTGTCCTCCGCTGTCTCGTCTCGTGCGCTCGCGGGCTCCATGGGGAGCCTATTAGCTGAGACGACTCTCGGTACCGAGACTCATCGATCCGAGTGCGAGTACGCCTTGCCGCTGTCGCGTACCGGTCGGACGACCGAGCAGGCGATGGCCTATGCCATGTGAGCCGCGACCGGGGCGGGGTGGTGGGTGCAGGCGTTTCAGTCGCCGCTGCGGCTTCGTCGCCGGGTATAACACCCGTGGATCACCCCACCGGGATCTGGAATATGCGCGTAGGCGACACCGCCGACCGCGAACGCCACCGTAATGGCCCCGGGCCCTTGATGTACGGCCCGCGACATGTGATGTTGCGGCTGTTCTCGGTCGGGTAACAGTGGCGGACCTTGTGCATGCGCACCACCCATTGGTACTGCCAGTCCCTTGCCCCAGATTCCGTGCCAGCATGCTCGGCTCGGTGCCGTAGTCGAATGATTCCGGTCGTCGCGGATAGGCCGGTTCGTTGAGCCGTTAGCGGCATCGGTCTGGGGAGGCCACGAGGCGGACGAACATAGGGCCGGAATCCGGGGTTAAGCTCCAACAAGATCATCGATCTGGGCAGCACCGTGAGGCAGCGGGCCGCTCCGACGGCGCAGCCGGTGATGTCACCGTGTCGACCCCGACCGTTCCATGTGGACGACTCCGACTCTCGGGCCGTTTGGTGTGGCTGTTTACATCGGCGGCTCGGTCGCATCATGTGGCCAGGATCTGCGGCTAGATGGACATGGTGCCTGTGACGTCGATGTCTCATTGCGTCCAAATGCAGACTCCACCGACGTCGAAGCGACCACGTCGTCAGCGCGTGCGTATTTCGCCCCGGCCCAGCCACCACGAGCGTCCACGCATACCTGGACGTACGACCGTGGTGCACCGACAGGCCATCACGGTTAGGGTCGATGGCATGGCGTCCTACGAGGTGAATCCTGCGGGGGTCGCGCGCGCCCGCCAGCTCATCGAGGCGCGGCAGTACGTCCTCAACAGCGATTGGGGTCGGGTCCAGCCGGATGCGACCGAGCAGAACGCATACCTTGAGCGGCACGGCTGGGATGTGTACGCGCGGTGGTACCTGGGCCTGACCGTAGGGGCCGCGGACCATACCAAGGCCCGGTATGCCTTCGTCTACGGTGACTTCCGCCGGCTGCACCGGAGCGGGCTGATCGCGTGTGTCTACCGGGCGTCGGAGTGGCGGCACAAACAGATCGAGCTAGCCGCCCACGATCTACTGCAGTATCTCGACGAGGTGGCGGGCATCACGAAGGCAGCCGCCAGTAGAGGATCGAGCTGAGCAACCGGCTCAGCACAGCCGATCCAGCGATGGCTGTGGGCGCGCCGCGCGGCAGGGCACCCTCGTCCGATGTCGGCGCTACGGGCGGCTGGTGCCCATCTGGGCGAGGGCGATGATCCAGCCCGTGATCAGCCCATATCCCGCACCGCCCAGAGCCCACAACAGGGCGGTGTACAGCCCCGCGTGCACCGATAGGAAGGCGGTGATGAAACCGGCGAGAGCCGCTGCGAAGATAACGGCGCCCCAGCCATTGAAGAAGTCGGCGAGAGTTCCTCGAGCCCGAGACAGCTCTGCCCCTGCGAGGACGGTGAGGAACACGCCGACGAAGACGATGAAGAGAATCGCCTTCAGATCTTGCGCCACCAGGTCACGAACTGGGGCATTGGTGTTGAAGGTCCATGCTGGCCACGCGAGCGTCCGTAGGAACAGACCGCCAGCCGTATCAGACTTGGTGTTGCGGTTGACCCAGTCCACGAAGATGGGACTACCGAACACCGCAACCAGGACAAAGGCGGCGAGTGTACCCACGCCCGTCGCGGTGCGGCGTCGCGTTCTGGTGAGAGCCATGAATGCATTTTGCCCTTCGCACGTGCAGATCGCGGGCCGCCACGCCGACCCGACAACGACCGTTGAGGATCACGTGCTGGATATGTCCGTAGCGTTCGGTTAGAGCCTGAACGAGAGTGGTCAACTCGGTCGAAGCGTCGCCGGATCGGGGCGGCGCCTGATGGCCAGGAACGCCCGGCTCAGCGGCTACGGATCGAGCGCAAGGCGCGCGGACAGGGCTGCAGCCAAATCGCGCGGAGCAACGGCGATCATTTGCCCTCCACCGTCGGTTCGGACGGCGGCGAAGGCGGCGGCTCTGGTGACCGTGAGGCCGGTTGGTGGCGCGACGGCGGCCGCCAGCTTACTCGCTCACGAGGTATCGGCGAGCGGCTCAGAACCCGCAGCTGCAGGATGCGTGCCGTGCCTGGCAATGCGACCAAGAGAACGCCGAAAATCGCCGCCAGCAGCAGCGCCACTCCCATCGGAAGTCGGCCATGTGCGCCCAGGAACGATACCTCAGCGGATTGACCATTCTGCAGGACGAAGATCAGCAGCAGCAAGAGCACGACGGCGAACACAACCGCGGCCACCCACAGGCCGCCCATTCGCGACCGTGGCACTCGACGCCAGCCCGGTAGTCGCGACGCATCCGCGCCGTTCGCGTCCCTGGCGAGGACGTGGCCATTGGTCGTGGGTGCATGTCTTTCGTCGTTTGGCGTAGTCGCCACGGCATGCCGCCTTCCAGGTCCGGGCATCGCCATTGGCGATTCACCGACTCACACATGGCGGGCGAGGGATGAATCAAGAGCGATCGGCCAACGACCTCGATGAATGGTTCGGTCCGGCAGTGTCGGATCATCGGCTACCGGGGTCCCGAGCAACGCCTCCACTTTACACCCGCTGCCGTCAATGCGGCCTGACGAATCGTTCGCCACCTGCCAGCGTCGTTGCCGTCGCGGTGCTCGCCGGTGGGCCCCCGCACCCAACGCCGGCGCGGGCCCTGGGTCGTCACGGGCCTGTGATCGCATTCACGTGCCGGCGGAGAACGCGGCGCCGTCGTCACGCGTCGATCGACCGAGGCGTGGGTTGTTGCGCTCCCAGCGCTGAGACGCCGGTCAGTCCCTTTCACGGTACGCACACCCACAGCACCCTCGGGTGTACTGCCGCAATGAGCCGGGCGGCCGGCTCGATCGGGTCACCATCGATCTGCCGCGGCTGGACCGTGTCGCTGCGGATGTCCACGGTGCGAGCTCGAAAGGTCTCGAGCTGGCGCCGATGTGGCCGTCTACGTTGCACGACGGCGGCCGCCAGGGCGGACCAGCCGCGCGGGCCGCGGGGTGCGATGACCGCCACGTTGAGAAGACCGTCATCCGGCACAGCGTTGCCGAAGAGGTCTATGCCGCCCTGTACCCGCCCCATGTTCGCAACCATTACGGTCCGGGCGGTACGTGCCAGTGCCGGTGCGCCGTCGAGTGAGATCTTCACGTGCATGGCCCGGTCGAACAGCCACCGGAGCCCGCCGAGGACATATGCTGGCCAGCCGAGCCAGCGTTTCAAGGACTCCGGGGTCGACGCCATCATGGCTGCGTCGAAACCGATACCCGTCATGAGTGCGAAATGACCACCGTCCACAAGTCCCAGGTCAATCAACCGGCGCCGCCCGGTGACCACCGTGGCGATGCACGAGGCCAACTCCGTCGGCAGGCCCAAGTTCGCCGCGAACAAATTGCCGGTGCCAGCTGGAAGCACGCAAAGGGCGACCGAGGTCCCGGCAAGCGCGTCAGCACATGCCCGCACCGTTCCGTCCCCGCCGTAGGCGAAAACTACGTCGGCACCGGCCGCGATGGCTTCGCGGGTCTGCCCCCGGCCCGGGTCGGCGGCGGTGGTCTCTGACCAGAACGGATCCGGACAGCCCATAGTGGACAGTGCTGCAGGATCTCGCCGCGAGTGCGAGCGGTATCGGTGGCGCTCATCGGGTTGATCACCACCGCCGTACGGATGGTAACCCTCAGACCTTGCGATAACGGTACGGACATATTCTTCCTGACTGATAATCTGGACGCAGTGTCGAAGATGTGATGTCGATCGTGCGTAGTCCCGATCGGGCAGCCGGATGATCCCGGTCAGAATTGTCGCTGGCGGCGTAGTGAACGCGGACGGCCGTCCGGATCGGCGACCAGGTGATACAGCGGGACGGCCAACAGCCGTTGGCGCGTCGCCAGTGCCGGTAGGCGGTAGCTGCGCAGCCGGCCGGGCGGTCGGTCGCCGCGTCGACCTGCTGCGTGCCATGCGTCCAACCGAAGTGCCGCAGTCCGGAACGCGGCAAACGTCGATGCGGGCTCACGAAGGTCAGCGTCATCACCGGTGGCCCGGTCGAGGTAGTCACGCGACAGGCTCAATCGGAGGCGCTGGCCGAACGCGTCCCCCGGTTGGCTGGTGTCGTCGACGACGGCACAGGAGAGTTCCGAATCGTGGGTCCACGACCGCAGGTTTAGATTGTCCGAGCCGACGCACGTCCAGATGTCGTCGATGACACACGCCTTCGCGTGCACATAGACCGGAGTCCCTGCCAGTTCTCCAGCCCGTACACAGCGAACCAACCGGCGGAATTGGTCGAGCGATGCAGTCGGTTGGGGTGCCGCGACCTTGTCCACACGGCGAGATCTCGGCGGTCCTCCAAGCCGCTGGCCCCGTTTCACCGCCGCCGCCGCCGAAGTCGGCTTCGCCGCGGTACACGCCCTGCCCATACGCCTGCGCAACGAGATCATCGGCGCGCTGAACCTTTTCGACATCAACCCGGGCGCACTTGATGTGGACAAGC
>JBKPDY010000016.1:0-107897 GCA_046728155.1 Actinomycetota bacterium | reverse complement strand
GAGCGTACCCGTCATGTTCGCGTGGAGGCTGCAGACGTAGTTGATCTGCCCCGCGGTCGAGAACGTGATGGGGTTGCTCGTCGCGCCGGCACTGAGGATACCCGTGTCGAACCCGGTGCCGGTCGCCGTGTGCGCGATGCTGTCGCCGTTGTGCCACACGACCTGCTGTCCCACGTGGACGGACGCCGGGTTCGGGGAGTACGAGTTCGATCCGAGCATCCCCCGGATCTCGATGGTCATCATTCCGGGAGTGGGTGTCGGGGTCGGCGTCGGAGTGGGGGTCGGTGTGGGCGTCGGAGTAGGCGTCGGCGTGGGAGTCGGAGTCGGCCCGGGAGTCGGCGTCGGGGTGGGGGTCGGCGTCGGCGTGGGACTCGGCGTCGATGTGGGGGACGGCGTGGGGGTCGGCCGCATCGGACCGGTGACCGCGGGCACCATCCGGGTGGCCCCGAAGAATTCGCTCCACCAGATCGGCGAAATCCTGACCCGCTCGCCGACGGTCGGCGCCTCGACCATCTTCCCGTCGCCGATGTAGATCGCGACGTGGTGGATCTGGCGCCAGTCCGACTGGTCCGTGCTGAAGAAGAGCAGATCGCCGGGGAGGAGCTGGCTCACCAGTACCGGCGCGCCGGCCCAGTACTGGTCGGCCGCCACCCGCGGCATGTTGATCCCGACCGAGCTGTAGGCGGCGAGAACCAGGCCGGAGCAGTCGTAGCTGTTCGGTCCCTCCGCCGCCCACTCGTACGGCTTGCCGATCTGAGCGAGCGCGAAGTTGACCGCCCGGATCGCGTCGGGACCGGCGGTTGCCCCATCGACGCTGATCGACAGGCCGCGCAACGCGTTGAGGCTCGCCTCGAACGTGTCCCGGGAAGTCTGCGCGGCGGCGAGCGCGTCGGCGTTGCGCGCCTGCAGGGTCTTGAGCGCCGCCTGGTGCTGGTGGAACTGCTGCGCCGCCAGATCGCGCCGGGCGGTCAACTCGGTCAGCGCCGCGTTCGCGGCATCGTAGGGGGCTCGAGCCACCGGCTCGGCGGCCTCGGCGGCACGCAGTTCGCGCATCAGGGCGTCGCGTCCGGACGGTCGCCTGGCACCGTCCACTTGGGACTGCAGCGCCGGGGCGACGAGGCCGAACTGCTGGATCTGGTCCGCGTAGTCGTCGAACGGACCGAGCGCGTCCGCCTGCTGGTAGGCCTGCGTTACCACGGATGAGGCCTGCGCCCGTACCGATGCCAGCCGGTCGGCCGCCTCCTGCCACGTCGCGCGGGCGGCGTCCGTGATCGCGGTCGCAGCGTCGACCTGATCATAGAGGGTCTTCAGCTGTTCACCCAGGCGTTCGGTATCCGCGGATTCGCTGAAGATCCGGGCCGTCAGCGGTCCGACGACATCGGTGGGCAACGGCGGCACCGGTTCGGGCGGGCTGGGGAAGACGAGCGGGCTGTCCGCGGCCGGCGTCGAGCCGGCGCTCGGGCCGCCCGGTACGGATTTGGGCGGCGCGGTCCGGGGCGTCGCGGCCGCGGCGGGGTGTACCGCGCCGGCGACGACACCGAAGGCGATCGTGGCCGCCGTCGCTGCCCGCACGACCCACCGGATCCGCCACCGCGAACCGTGTCGGACCCGTCGTGCCAGCCTGTAGTGCAACGCCGTGTTTCTCCCCTGATGGCCGTCCGCGACGCCGATGGCACCGGTCACCGTATGGTCGTACCGCATGTCCGGTCCGGTGTCGACCCCGAAAACGGTGGTAACCGGATGATGAATACCTGAACGCCGGAGCCCCGGCCGGGGTGACGCCAACCCGACACGTACGCTCGGTCGGGGGAGTGCCGAGGAGATGGGTACGCGGATGAGCGACGCTGGCTGGCGACGGGAGATCGAGGCCAAGGTCTACGCCGGGGAACGCCTCTCCCGGGCCGACGGCGAGGCTCTCTACGCGTGCGGCGACCTCGCCTGGCTGGGCCGGCTTGCCCACCACCGGCGAACCGAGCTCAATGGCGATCGGGTGATGTTCAACGTCAACCGACACCTCAACCTCACGAATGTCTGCAGCGCCTCCTGCGCGTACTGCTCGTTTCAGCGCAAACCAGGTGAGAAGACCGCGTACACGATGCGGGTGGAGGAGGCGGTGGCCAAAGCGAAGGAGATGGAGGGCGAGCAGCTCACCGAGCTGCACATCGTCAACGGGCTGCATCCGACCCTGCCCTGGCGTTACTACCCCAGGGTGCTGCGAGCTTTGAAATCCGCGCTGCCCGGGGTGTCGCTGAAGTGCTTCACCGCCACCGAGGTGCACTGGTTCGAGAAAATCTCGGGCAAGCCGGCCGACGAGATCCTGGATGAGCTGATCGATGCCGGGCTGGACTCGTTGACGGGCGGCGGCGCGGAGATCTTCGACTGGGAGATCCGGAAGCAGATCGTCGACCACGACACCCATTGGGACGACTGGTCGCGCATCCACCGGCTGGCCCACAGCAAGGGCCTCAAGACGCCGGCGACAATGCTGTACGGGCACATCGAGGAGCCACGCCACCGGGTCGACCATGTGCTGCGCCTGCGTGAACTGCAGGACGAAACGGGGGGCTTCGCGGTCTTCATCCCGCTGCGGTACCAGCACGACTTCGTCGACTCGGCGGATGGCGTCATCCGCAACCGGCTCCAGTCGCGTACGACCATGGCTGCGCCGGCCGATTCGCTCAAGACATTCGCCGTCTCCCGACTGCTCTGGGACAACGTGCCGCATGTCAAGTGCTTCTGGGTCATGCACGGACTCTCGCTGGCCCAGCTCTCGCTCAGCTTCGGCGTGGACGATCTCGACGGATCGGTCGTCGAATACAAGATCACTCATGACGCGGACGCCTACGGCACGCCGGCCACCATGCACCGTGAAGACCTGCTCAATCTGATCTGGGACGCAGGATTCCAGCCGGTCGAGCGCAACACCCGGTACGACGTGGTTCGGGTCTACGATCCGCCGCCGTCGCTCGCCGAACGCCGCGCCCGGCCGCAAACCGTGTGGGAGCAGGTCGCGTAGCCTCGAGACGAGAATGTCCGAGAAGCCCACCATCCAGACCTTTCCCCGCCGCGATGACCACGGGCGGGCGGTCAGCTTGGCCGAATTCATCGTCGCCGGGGTCGGCGGGGTGATGGTCGCCCTGGTCGTTCTCGTTGCGATCGACGGGATTCTCGCGCTGTTCGGCCTGAGCTCGTGGGGCAGCGCGTCCGGATGGTTGGCGCTGATCCTGCCGGCCCTGCTCTTCGTGGACGACGTGCGTGGCTGGCGGGGTCACCCGATACGGTTCGTGGTCGCCTTCGTCTCGGCCGTGGTGGCCATCGGAGTCGGGCTGCTCGTCGTCGGCCAGTTGGGCGGTCTTCCGCCACTCGTGTCGGGGGCCATCGGCGCGCTGCTCGCCGCCGCGCTCTATAGTCCGGCCTGGTTCCTCGGCGTCCGGTGGGCCACCGGCCAACACAGTGAGATGGGGTCGTCGTGAATCCCGGACTGCGGTACACGCTGGCCCGCATCGTGGTGTTCGTAGTCTGCACCGTCCCGGCCGTGCTGTTCCTGCCCAGCAGCCTCGATCTCCTGCTCCGGATCCTCATCGGCGCGGTGGTCTCCGCGATCGTCTCGTTCCTGTTCCTCGCGCGTTGGCGCGACGAGATGGCCGAGTCGCTGTCGGCCACGTTCCGTCAGCGGCGGGAGGAGAAGGAGCGGCTGCGCGCGGCCCTGGCCGGCGAGGACGAGCCGGAGGCCGGCGGCACCGGATCGTCCCGCGACGAGGAGTCATGACGCCGCGGGCCACTCATGCGGTACCTTCTGGGTGACCGCCTCCCAGCGAAGTCGGTGCGAATCCGACGCTGTCCCGCAACTGTGAAGCCCCTCGCTAAGGGCTGAGCCAGGTCGCCTGCGCGGTGGTCGCGAACCAGCGCTCTCGAGGAAGAGTGCCTCGCGGACAGCGCTCCCGGAGCTCCTGTCGGCGAAGCAGACCTCGACCGACAGGAGGATCTGATGAGACGCACATTGGCGACATTCGCCGCGGCGCTGCTCGCGGCGGCTGGCCTCGCAGCATGCGGCACGAAGCCGGCGCCGAGCCCGAGCCCGACCGGCGCGCCCGCGGCACAGTTCCCGGTGACGGTGGGCAGCCTGACCCTGACCCGACGACCGACGCGCGTCGTCTCGCTATCGCCGACCGCAACCGAGATGCTCTTCGCGGTCAACGCCGGTAGCCAGGTTGTCGCCGTGGACGAACTCTCGACGTACCCGTCGAGCGCCCCCCGGACGAAGCTCTCGGGTTACAAGCCGAACGTCGAAGCGGTCGCCGCTTACAACCCCGACCTCGTGGTCGTGTCGGACGATACCGGGAATATCGTCGAGCAACTCGGCACGCTAAAGATCCCGGTCTATGTGGCGCCGGCCGCGAAGACCCTTGACGACTCGTACGCGCAGATCGACGCGCTGGGGGCTCTGACCGGGCACCGGGCGGACGCGGCCGCCGAGGTGTCGAACATGCGCGACGAGATCGCCAAGCTGGTCCACGATCTGCCGGCGCACGGCGAGCTGACCTACTACTACGAGCTGGACCAGACCTACTACTCGCTGACGACGGACACGTTCGTCGGCGCACTCTTCGCCTTGGCGGGCCTTAAGAACATCGCCGACGCCAGCGGTACCGCCGACAACCCGTACCCCCAGCTCTCGGCGGAAGTCATCGTGAAGGCCGACCCCGACCTGATCTTCCTGGCCGACTCCAAGTGCTGCGGCCAATCCGCGACCACGGTCGCCAAGCGAGCCGGCTGGTCGGGCATCGCCGCGGTTCGCAACGGTCAGGTCATCGCGCTCGACGACGACGTCGCCTCGCGTTGGGGTCCGCGCGTGGTCGACCTGTTTCGGACCATCACGGGCGCGGTGGCGAAGGCCCGGGTCGGCTGAGCCGTGGCGTACGGCGACATGGCCACGTCGGTTGCCCGCCCGGCCCGGCTCACACCGGGCTGGCTCTTCGCGGGGATGGGCGCGGTCCTCGTCGCCGTGCTGGCCGGGCTCACCATCGGCCCGGTCGCGGTGAGCCCGCTAGGCGCCGCCGGTGCCGTGCTCAATCTCATCCCCGGTGTGAACATCCACACCGGACTGTCCCCGGTGGAGACCGCGATCGTCGTGGATCTGCGGTTGCCGCGGGTGGTTCTCGGGCTGCTGGTCGGGGCGATGCTCGCCCTGGCTGGCGGCTGCTACCAGGGCGTATTCCGCAACGCATTGGCCGACCCGTACCTGCTCGGGGTGGCGGCCGGTGCCGGGCTCGGAGCGACCGCGGCGGTGGTCATCGGTGTCGCGTCGGGAATCAAGAATGGCGCCTCGGGAAGCGGACTGCTCCCGGCGCTCGCCTTCGCCGGCTCGCTCGTCGCGGTCGGCCTCACGTACGCGCTCGGCGGGGCCGGTCGGCACGCGCGGACCCCGGTCGCGCTGGTCCTCGCCGGTGTCGCGGTGGCCAACTTCCTCCTCGCCATCCAGACCTACCTGTTGCAACGCAACACCGAGACCATCCGCGAGGTGTACTCGTGGATCCTCGGCAGCGTCGCCACCAACGGCTGGAGCCAGGTGCTGTTGTTGTTGCCGTACGCGGTGCTGACAGCCGCCGTCGTCCTCGTCCACCGCCGCGAGCTCGACGTGCTCGGACTGGGCGATGAAGAGGCCAGTAGTCTCGGCCTTCATCCACGGCGTTCCCGTCTGGTGCTCGTCGCCGCCGCGTCGCTGGGGACGGCCGCCGCGGTTGCGGTCTCCGGTCTGATCGGCTTCGTCGGCATCATCGTGCCGCACACGATCCGGCTCCTCGCCGGCACGAGCTACCGGGCCATCCTGCCGCTGTCGGTGCTGTTCGGCGCGGCGTTCCTGGCGATCTGCGATCTCGCCGCCCGGACCGTTCTGGCCCCCAGCGAGCTGCCCATCGGCATCGTGACCGCATTCGTCGGGGCGCCGTTCTTCGTAGTCGTCCTGCGTACCGCCCGTCGGGTGGGCCTGTGATCCCCGCGGTCGACGTTCGAGATGTGGCCGTCAAGCTCGGCGGCGCCCCGATCCTGCGCGGGGTCTCGCTCGCCGTCGCGACCGGAGAGTGGGTCACCGTCATCGGCCCCAACGGCGCGGGCAAGTCGACGCTGCTCCGGGCGATCGGCAGTCTGCTGCCATACGACGGGGCGATCTCGCTCATGGGTGTGCCAGCACCGCGGATGCGCCGCCGTGAGCGGGCGCGGGTCCTGGCGACGGTACCGCAGAATCCGGCCGTCCCCCCGGGAATGGCCGTCCTCGATTACGTCCTGCTCGGCCGTACCCCGTATATCCGCCCGCTGGGCCGCGAATCGCGAGCCGACCTCGACGCGGTCGACGCCGTGCTGCGCCGCCTCGACCTGGTCCGGTTCGCCGACCGTCCACTGGAGACGCTCTCCGGAGGCGAGCGCCAGCGCGTGTTCCTGGCCCGGGCGCTCGCCCAGGGCGCCACCGTTCTCATGCTCGACGAGCCGACGTCCTCTTTGGACATCGGACATCAACAGGAGGTGCTCGATCTGGTCGATGACTTGCGCCGCGATCACGGGCTGAGTGTGCTGGCCACGATGCACGACCTGTCGATCGCCGGCGAGTATGCCGACCGCATGGTCCTGCTCGCCCGAGGCGCCGTCGTCGCCGAAGGTACGCCGGCGCAGGTGCTCACCGAGGAGTCGCTGCAGCGCTACTACGGGGCGCGGGTCCGGGTTTTGGAAGGCGAGCACGGCCCGCTGATCGTCCCAGTACGGGCGGCCACCCGCCCGTGAACGGGAGCCGGCCGGGTCAGCCGGATGCCTGCTGACACGCGAGGTGGGATGCACTACGGTCCGGTCGTGCAGGAATCGAGTGTCGCGGGCGCCGCCGAAAGGCCCGGTCAGCCGCCGGATCCATCGATGCGTCCGGACGAGACGAAGTCCCCGGACCTGATCGGAGGCGGCGACCATCCGGCCCGGTTCATCGCCGCGCTGCGGGTCGCCAGGCCGGCGCTACTGATCTACATAGCCGTCAGGGCCATCTGCGTTCTGCTTTTGTGGATCTTCGCCCAGCACGCCGGCGTGTCCGTCCTCGACGTGCTGACAAAGCACTTCGACGCGATGTGGTACATCCAGATCGCGGATCACGGGTATGACTTCACCCTCCAAACGAAGCCGGACGGCTCGCTTGCGCTTTCGAATATCACCTTCTTTCCGCTGTTCCCCGCCCTCATCGCGCTGGTCAAGACCGTCACCTTCCTTCCGGCGCCGATCGCCGGCGTCCTCGTCGCGTGGTCGGCCGGGCTCATCGCCGCCTGGGGAATCTTCGCCCTGGGCAGCCACCTGGCCGATCGCCGCACCGGCCTTGTGCTTGTCGCGGTGTGGGCGGCCCTGCCGGCGGCGATCGTGGAGTCGATGGCGTACGCCGAGACGATCTTCACTGCGATCGTCGCGTGGGCACTGCTGGCGGTGCTTCGACGGCAATGGCTGTTCGCCGGCGGGCTGGCGCTGCTCGGCGGCCTCACCCGGCCGAACGCGACTCCGCTCATCGCCGCCGTCTGTCTTGCCGCGCTTGTCGCGATGGTTCAGCACCGGGACGGCTGGCGGCCGTGGGTCGCGTTGGTCGCGGCTCCGATGGGGTACGTCGGGTACCTGATCTGGATCGCCATCGGACTCCACCGCCTCGACGGCTACTTCTACGTTCAACGGGCTGCGTGGAACATCACCTTCGACGGTGGCGTCGATACCGCCCGGACGTTCGGTCTCGTGCTCACGCACAGCGAGCTGCTCGCCTACTATGTCAGCGCCTTCACCCTTGTCGGGGCGGTTACGCTGCTGGTGCTCACGGCCATGGACCGGGAGCCATGGCCACTGTTGGTCTTCTCGCTGAGCATGATCGTCCTCACGTTCGGGACGACTCACTACTTCTGGACGAAGGGGCGCCTGCTGATCCCGGCGGTCACGTTGCTGCTACCGATCGCGGTGGGCCTTGCCCGGGCCAGAGGCCGGACGATGCTGGTGGTACTCAGCGTCATCGTGCTGTCCTCCGCCTGGTACGGCACCTACCTGTCGCTGGTCTGGATCCACTCGCCGTAGCGACAGACCGGCTCCGTCAGTAACCTGCAAGCAGTGCAGGCGGGAGCGGTCGCGTGTGGACTATCGCGAGCCGGGATACGGCCCGGGTAAGCACGACATACAGCCGATGCAGACCCCGTTCCTCGGCCTCGACGATCTGAGCCGGCTCGACGACGATGACGTGGTCGTACTCGAGCCCCTTCGCCAGGCTGGCCGGTAGGACGGTGACCCGCTCTTCGGCCTCCGGGGCGGCCACCGCGATTCCGGCCTCGCCCAGCGCGGCCGAGAGCCGCGGGATGGCGGCATCGGCGGCGATGATGCCGATCGAACCCTCGTGCGTCAGCGCCTCACGCGCCTGTCCGATGGTGGCGGCGATGATATCGGTGGTGGGCTGGACGTGCAGCCAGCCGTCGCTGCGCAGCGATACCGCCTCGGGTACGTCCACACCGAGGGCGGGGAGCAGACGGTTAGCCAGGGCCAGCACCGCCTCGGGTACCCGGAAACCGGTCGTGAGCGGGACCACCCTGGCGTCCGGCTTGCCGAGGTGGGCCAGGGTCCCGGTCCAGTCCCGGGCGGCCCAGGCGGCGGTTCCCTGGGCCAGATCACCCAGCAGAGTGATGGAGCCGTGCTCGCTCCGGCGGGCGATCGCCCGGCACTGCATCGGGGACAGGTCCTGGGCCTCGTCGACGACCACGTGACCGTAGCTCGGTAGCCGTTCGATGAGCCCGGCGGCCTCGTCGATGAGGATGGCGTCCGCGGCTGACCACCGCGCGGACTTGACCGTCCTCGATGGACGGTCCCATAGCAGCAGGCGCTGCTCCTCCGGAAAGAGGATGCCGTCGGCCGCGGCGGCCAGGGTACCCGGGTCGGAAAGGAGAGCGAACACGACCTCGTCAGCCGAGGCCTGCGGCCAGACGTGGTCGAGGAACGCCCGTACCTCGGGCTGGCGGCCCATTCGGCGCAGCCACGAATCCGGCGGCGAGTCGCCGCGGCGCGCCTCGGCCTGTCGTTGTAGAAGGGCGACCGTACGGGCGAGGACGCGCTCGCGCCCCGCGGCGTGCGTGGGCTGCTCGCGCCGTACGTCATCGACGATCCGGCGCAGGGCCTCCTGGGAGATACGCCAGCGCCAGGAACCGTCGGCGACGACAACGCCGTCGCGCGGCCGTTGGATCCTTCCCGCCAGATGCCTCGCGATCACCTGCGCCATCCGGGCGTCATGTTTCAGGCCGACAACAGTAGGAGGGTCATGCGCGCGTACCGGCACCCTCGCCACGAGATCGTCCACTATGGTCTGTTCCACGTCGATCTCGCCGAGTGCCGGCAGCACGGCCGCGATGTAGCTGAGGAACGCGCGGTTGGGTCCGACGATGAGGATGCCCGACCGGCGAAGCCTGGCCCGGTGCAGGTAGAGCAGGTACGCGGCCCGATGCAGCCCGACGGCCGTCTTACCGGTGCCGGGCGCTCCCTGCACACAGATGGTCTCCTCCAGTTCGGCCCGGACGAGCTCGTCCTGGTCGGGCTGGATCGTGGCCACGATGTCGCGCATCGGACCCACGCGAGGCCGCTCGATCTCGGCCGTGAGAATGCGCGAGGCGGTGCCGAGCTCCTCGCCGCGGTTGAGGTGCTCATCCTCGAAGCCGGTCAGCTCACCCGCCTGGAAGCCGAACCGCCGGCGCAGCTCGACGCCCTGCGGATCGCGCGCACTCGCCTGATAGAACGTGCGCGAGATCGGCGCCCGCCAGTCGAGCACCATCGGCTCGCCCGCCTGGTCGGTCACATGCCGGCGGCCGATGTGGTATGAGTGTCCACTGTGGTCGCTCACGGGAAGCTCAGCGAAGTCGAGCCGGCCGAAGAAGAGCGGTGTGTTCGGGTCGTCGGCGAGTTCGCGTACCCGTTGGGAGAGGGTCCGGCCGAGGGTCTCGGAGCTGTACGCGTCACCGGCGACCGTCTCGCCGGTGTGGAACAGGTGCTGCGCGTGTTCGCGCATGCGACGAAGCGCCGACCGCGACTCGCTGAGGTGAGTACGTTCGGCGGCGATCTCGGCTTCAAGGGTTACTGCGGGGCGCACGGCCCGACAACAGTACGCGCTCGCGCCGACCGGCGGCCACGGGTTATCCGGGCGCCGCGGCATATCCTCACGGCTGTGGCGCAGCGCAGACCGGACCCGATGATCGTCAGCGACCCGGCGGCGATGCGCGCGATGGCGCACCCGGCGCGGATGGCGATCCTGGAGTACCTGGCAGAGGGGCACGAGTCGACCGCAACCGAGTGCGCCCGGGTCGTCGGCCTATCGCCGAGTGCTACGAGCTACCACCTCAGGGAGCTGGCCAAGGCAGGACTGATCGAGGGGGCGCCCAGCCGCGGCGATGGCCGGGAACGTGTCTGGCGGCGGCGTTCCATGATCATCGATGTCCGGCCCGGCGACCGTGATCAACCGGACGCCCGTAAGGCGGCTATGGACCTGGTCAGCATCGTGCTGGATCAGGACGATGCTCAGGCCCGCCGGTGGTTCTCCCGGGCGAGCGAGGAGAGCGGCGAGTGGGCGGACGCTGCCGGAATCTACCGCGTCCGCATCATGGCCACGCCGGCCGAGCTGACCGAGGTGGTCGAGCGAATTCTGGCTGAGCTTCGAACGTACTCGGCGAATCAGCGGGCCGATATGCCTCGAACGGCGCGCCGGGTCGCCGTCCTGCTTCGCGTTGTGCCGACCGACGAGCCAACACCCGAGGGTACCTAGGGCTTGCGCGCGAAGATGTGAAGGAATATCTTCGAAGTATGTCCTTCGCATCTGACCAGCGGCCCTCCCGGTGGAGCGATGTGGCGCTCGCCGGTGCCGGCCGCGGCATGTCGTACTGTGGCGACTACCTCGCCGCCACCACGCTCGCGTTGACACTGCAGGCCGGCGGGGACCATGGCATCGGCGTGGCCGCCCTGCTCATGGCGACCGCGCTACCGTTGGCGATCTTCGGCTCGCCGGCCGGCTGGCTGGCCGACCGGATCGACAGCCGGGCGCTCGTCGTCAGCACGGCGGTCGTACAGGCCGGTGTGTGCACGATCTTGGCGTACTCGCGTTCGCCGGTCACGATGATCGCGCTGGTCGCGGTGCTCGCGCTGGGTTCTGCGCTCACCCAGCCCGCCATGTTCGCGCTCACCCCGGAAATGGTCAGATCCGCGGATCTGCCCAAGGCAATGTCGATCATGCAGACCGCCGGAACGGTGGGCATGCTCGGTGGACCGGCACTCGGTGGTCTCCTCACCGGAGCGTTCGGCAGCCGAACCCCCTTACTGCTGGACGCCGCATCCTTCCTCGCGCTGGCCGTGGCTGGGCTCGCCATCCGATCCCGCCGCGGTGGCCGTCACCGCGTCGAGCAGGCACCGACCAGTACGACCACGGCGACGCCCATATGGACACTCCGCGGCGACCGTCTGGCCCGTACGTTGCTCATCTCGCTCGCCGCGGTCGTCGCATCGGTGACGGCGGTGACCGTGGCCGAGGTCTTCTTCGTCCGCGGGACCCTGGGCTCGTCGCCCGCCATGTACGGAGTCATCTCGTCAATGTGGGAGCTCGGAATCCTCATCGGGGTCTGGCCGTTCGGCCGCCTGCGCGGAGGCGACGACCGGCTCGCCCGGGCCGAGATCGGCATCCTCGCCGTGCTCTCGCTGCTCCTGCTCGGGTCCGCCGTCGTACCGGCCGCTGGGTGGCTCGTGCCGATCTACCTTGTCGGCGGCACGCTCAACGGTGGCCTGAACGTCATCGTCGGCATCATCATCGCGCGGCGGGTGCCGCGCTCGATGCGGGGCCGCGTGGGCGGCACCTTCGCCGCGGTCGCCGCCGGGGCGAACTTCGCCGGGTACGCGGCGGGAGGAGCGCTGCTGCCTCTGATGACGCCGCGCAGCCTCATCGCGCTATCCGCCGGTGTGAGCCTCGTGGTGGCGCTCGCCTTCCTCATCTCATCGGTGATGCCGCGCGCCCGGCGTACCGCCACGCCGTCGATGGCCGCGCCGTCGACTACCGTGTGACGCTGTGAGCGAGCCGACAGCGAGTGAGTATCGCAGGGCCGTTAGGCCCGAGGAACGGAGCGAGCGCGGAGGCGAGCCAGAGTGAGCGAGCCGACAGCGAGTGAGTATCGCAGGGCCGTTAGGCCCGAGGAACGGAGCGAGCGCGGAGGCGAGCCAGAGTGAACGCCGACGCGATCGGTGAGCAGGCCACGGTCCGGCGACCCAGGGTCGGCCACATCCAGTTCCTCAACTGCCTGCCGATCTACTGGGGGCTGATGCGCTCCGGCGCGCTGCTCGGCGTCGACCTGTACAAGGACACCCCCGATCTGCTGAACATCGCTCTGGTGCGCGGCGAGCTCGACATCGGCCCGATCTCGCTGGTCGAGTACCTGCGCCACACCGACGAACTGCTGCTTCTTCCCGATCTCGCGGTCGGCAGTGACGGGCCCGTCCTTTCGGTCAACATGGTCTCCACTGTGGACCCGGCCGAGTTGGGCGGGCGTCGGGTGGCGCTGGGGTCGACCTCCCGTACCGGTGTCCTGCTTGCCCAGATGCTGCTCCGCTCCCGGTACGGGGTGAGGCCAGAGTTCTTCCGCTGCCCACCCGATCTGACTCAGATGCTCATCGAAGCCGACGCCGCCGTGCTGATCGGGGACGCCGCATTACGAGCGCGCCACGACGCACCGGCGCGCGGACTGGTCGTGACCGACCTCGGCGAGGCGTGGCGCGACTGGACCGGACTGCCGATGGTCTTCGCCGTCTGGGCCGCGCGGCGTGACTTCGCCCAGGCTCAGCCCGGTCTGGTGAAAGAGGTCCACGACGCCTTCCTCACCTCGCGCGAGCTCTGCCTCGACGAGTTGGAGACCGTAGCTGCTATAGCCGCCCGGTGGGAACCTTTCGACGCGGCCACCCTCGCGGCGTACTTCCGGACGCTCGACTTCTCCCTCGGCGAGCGTCAGATCGACGGCCTGCGGGAGTTCGCCGTGCGCGCGGCCGCCGCCGGCGAGGCGCCGCCTCTTCCGGCCGGCGGTCCGGAGTTCTTCGCCGCCTGAGCGCAGCTACGAGGTTGTCGCGCCGATGACGCTGCGTACGGTTCCCGCGAGGCGTAGGCATGTTCTCCTCGACCCGGCATTTTCGCGGAAGCCAACGGTCGGCGCCGGTTGAGGCGGGGCCCGGTCCAGGTACTGAGAATCGGGCGGCAAGATCGCTGTCATCGCGCCATCGGCGCCGGCCGCGCGTTGTTCCCGATACCCAAAAGCTATTACCGCAAGGGGACATCCTTGTCGCGCAGCAGCGCGGCGGTATCGCGGCAGACCTGCTTCGTATGGGCGAGGTCTGCGTTGTCATCTCCCGTTCCCGGGTAGCGCTCGAGCACGGCCATCGCCCAGGTATCCGCAATCGCGAGGCAGCTGACCCGCCAGGTGCCGTCGCTCGTCCTGCTCCAACCGTTGGCGATCGCGATCGCAGCCTGGTTCGGGGTCGGGAGTGCCGAACGGATCCCGAAGTCACCGGCGCCCCGGACCTCGCGCATGATGTTGAGCAGCCAGACTGTCCACTGTGGACCTGCCGCAGCGCCGCCGGCGAGACACTGTCCCATCCGCACGATGTCCCGCGCCGAGATCAGCGTGTCCCGCCAGCCGCTCGCGACCGGCCGGGTCTCGGTCAGCTTGCAGGTGCCGATCAGGCGGGTGATCGACGGGTTTCCGCCGTCGGCCTGAAAGGTTCGCTCAGCCGCTGAATCGTCGCTGTCGCGTAGCATCGCCGCGAGATCGGCCAGCTGAGCGTCGGAGGGTCTCCGCCCGGCCGCCTCGGCCCGGCGCAGATAATCGGCGGCGAGCCAGGCCGCGACCATCCGACCGGCCGGACTCGCCGCGGACGCATTTGCCGGCCCGGAGATCTGGCCGGTCCGTCGGTCGAGCAGGGCCCAACTGTAGAAGCCGCTCGTCTTCACACTCGATGCCGTCACCGGGGCCGACCGGAACGGCAGCGGCTCCAGCTCGGCCGAGCGTGCGGTGTCGGCGTCCCTCGCCGGGTCAGGCCTGGCCAGCGGCGACCCTGGCACGTAGCGCAACCCGGCACCGATCGCCGCCAAGCCGACCAGCACCGCGACGATCAGGGTGATCGGGACCCGCCGCCGCTGGGCGCTGTGGCTGCGGATCAATCGGTAGCGACCGAGGAGCGGCTCGCGCTGCCGCGGCTCTCCGGGCCTCTGCGGTGGCATACCCATCATTGGCGGGTTTGCCGGAGGGGGCATCGGAGCCGGTGCCGGGGGCAGGCCGTGGGCGCCGGGCTGCGGTGGCTGGCGCGGGCGGCCGTACATCGCGCCGTGCTTGTGTCGCGGCTGACCCGGATCGACACCGCCGGACCCCGTACGGCCCTCGCCCCGCCAGTCCGCGTGCGAGCCGCCGCGGGGTGGGGGAGACCACCGGTCGTCTGTCGGCAACGTCCTACCTCATGAGGGGAGCACCGAGGTGCCTGCCGGGCCGATCGTAGCGAAGGCGTGGGTGCCGAGAACAACCGAGCGTGTTACACCGGCTTGCTGTATTCGCGCATGGCTGTAACACTTGGTTTGTGTACGGCAACGACTTCGGTGACTCGGGTCTGATCGACAAGACCGAGGGCCGCAGCCTGCTTGACCAGGTTGACGAGGCCGAACGCGACCTGCGTGAGGCGGCCCAGCGCGACCGCACCGACTCGCTCGGGACCGAACCGGTGGCCGCATTCGACGCCGTCATCACCGCGGACCAGAAGATCGAGCCGCGGGACTGGATGCCCGACGCGTACCGGAAGACGCTCATCCGCCAGATCGCGCAGCATGCCCATTCCGAGGTCATCGGAATGCAACCCGAGGGCAACTGGATCACTCGCGCCCCGTCGCTGAAGCGCAAGGCGATCCTGCTCGCCAAGGTCCAGGACGAGGCGGGGCACGGGCTCTACCTGTACGCTGCGGCCGAGACCCTCGGGATCTCCCGGGACGAGCTCGTGCAACGGCTCCTCGACGGCCGCCAGAAATACTCGTCGATCTTCAACTATCCGACTCTGACGTGGGCCGACATGGGCTCGATCGGGTGGCTTGTCGACGGTGCCGCGATTGTGAACCAGGTGCCGTTGTGCCGCTGCTCGTATGGACCGTACGCGCGAGCGATGATCCGGATCTGCAAGGAGGAGTCCTTCCACCAGCGGCAGGGGTACGAGATCCTCTACACGCTGGCGCACGGCACGCCGGCCCAGACGGCGATGGCTCAGGACTCGGTCAACCGGTGGTGGTACCCGGCCCTGGCGATGTTCGGCCCACCCGACGCCGAGTCGACCCACTCCCAGCAGTCGATGGCGTGGGGCATCAAGCGGTTCAGCAACGACGACCTGCGCCAGCGGTTCGTCGACATGTGCGTCGGCCAGGCCGAGGTACTGGGTCTGACGATCCCCGACCCTGAGCTACATCTGGACGAGGATTCCGGGCACTACCGGTACACCCAGCCCGATTACGACGAGCTGATGGCGGTCATCCGGGGCGACGGGCCGTGCAACCGGCAGCGGATGGCACAGCGACGGCGTGCCCACACCGACGGCGCCTGGGTTCGCGAAGCGGCTCAGGCTTATGCCGAGAAGCAGAGGCAACAGGCGGGATGACCGAGCGCGGAGGCGAGGAGGCGGGATGACCGAGCTCGCCGGTACCCCGCTGTGGGAGGTGTTCGTCCGGCCGCGGCGAGGACTCTCCCACACCCACGTCGGAAGCGTGCACGCGGCCGACGCCGAGATGGCCCTGCGCAACGCGCGCGACGTCTACACCCGCCGGCAGGAGGGAATATCGATCTGGGTGGTACCGGCGGCGCAGATCACCGCGTCGAGCCCGGACGAGAAGGACGCGTTCTTCGATCCGGCGGCTGACAAGGTCTACCGGCACCCGACCTTCTACGAGGTGCCCGAGGGCGTGAAGCACCTATGAGCCGCGATGCGGTCGGGTTCGCGCTGCGGGCCGGCGATGACGCGCTCATCGCCGCACAGCGGCTCGCCGAGTGGTCGGCCAAGGCGCCCGAGGTGGAGGAGGACATCGCCCTGACCAACATTGCCCTGGACCAGTTGGGCGTGGCTCGGACGCTGCTCTCGTACGCCGGATCCGAGGACGAACTCGCCTACCTGCGCGACGACGGCGGGTTCCGTAACTGCCTACTGGTCGAGCTGCCCAACGCCGGCCCGACCGCCGACCCGGGGGCGCCCGGGGACTTCGGCGTCACGGTGGCAAAGCTGCTCTTCCTGGCGGCGTACCAACATCTGCTGTACGAGTCGTTGACGGGCTCGATCGAGGACGTCTTCGCCGGCGTGGCGGAGAAGGCGCGCAAGGAGTCCCGTTACCATCTCGACCACGCAGCACAGTGGACGGTCCGGTTGGGCGACGGCACGGATGAGTCCCATCGGCGGATGCAGTCGGCGGTCGACGAGCTGTGGCCGTACACTCACGAACTCTTCGTCGACGACGAGCTGGCCGTACGGCTGGCCGGGGCGGGTCTCGCCCCGCTACCGTCGGGTTTGAAGGAAGGCTGGCTCTCCACTGTGGAGGATACGCTCGAGCGGGCGACTCTCGACCGGCCGGCCGACGGGTGGGCGCCGGCAGGTGGCCGGGACGGCCGGCACACCGAGCACCTGTCCTACCTGCTGGCCGAGATGCAGGTGCTGCATCGGGCCCATCCGGGGGCATTATGGTGACGGCATTCGATGTGGTGGCTGGCGTGGTAGATCCAGAGCTGCGGGTCGTCACGATTGAGGAACTCGGCATTCTTCGTACGGTCGAAGCCGACGCCGACCGGGTGACGGTGACGATCACGCCGACCTACTCGGGTTGCCCGGCGATGGACGTGATCCGCGCAGACATTCACCGGGCGTTGTCTGAAGCCGGGTACCCCGGCGCTGAGGTGCGCACGGTCCTGCGGCCCGCGTGGTCCACGGACATGATCACCGAGACTGGACGGGCCAAGCTGGCCGCGGCCGGGATCGCGCCACCCTCCACAGTGGTGAGTCTGCGGTTGTCCATGGCGTGTCCCCGCTGCGGCTCCCCCGATACCGAGGAGATCTCCCACTTCGGTTCGACCGCGTGCAAGGCACTGTGGCGTTGTCGCGCCTGCGGAGATCCGTTCGAGCATGTGAAGCCATTATGAGCGGCCAAGCGAATCGAGCGGCAGAGTGAGCGAGGCCGCGCAGGTGACGTTGCGGCGACCGCAGCGGCGGAGGCCGTCCTTCCACCCGCTGACCATCGCCGAGGTCCGGCAACTGACCGATGACTCGGTGTCGATCGGTTTCGCCGTACCCCTCCAGCTGCGCGAGGCGTACGCGTTCTCGCCCGGGCAGCACCTGACCGTGCGACGGTTCGACCCGGCCGGAGAGATCCGCCGCTCCTACTCGATCTGCTCGACTCCCGCCGATCTGCGCGACGACGGCGTCATCCGGATCGGTGTCCGGCGCGTGGAGGGGGGTGCCTTCTCGGACCACGCGACGCGCGGTCTGCACGCCGGCGAGGTGGTGGAGGTGCTGCCGCCGCTCGGCCACTTCACGACCGCGCTGGACCCGGCCCGTACCCGGCACTACGCGGCAATCGCCGCCGGCTCGGGTATCACCCCGGTACTCTCGCTTCTCGTCTCGGCCCTGACGACCGAACCGGCCAGCCGGTTCACGCTCGTCTACGGCAACCGCGGGGCGGCGACCGTGATGTTCGCCGACGAGGTAGCCGATCTCAAGGACCGGTTCCCGGAGCGGCTGCACGTGGTCCATGTGTTCTCCCGTGAGCCTCAGCTCTCGGCCCTGCTCTCAGGGCGACTCGACGCGGCCCGGCTGCGAGCCCTGTTCGATTCGCCGCTGATCGATGCGAGTACGGTCGATGAGTGGTTCCTCTGTGGACCGTACGGGCTCGTCGTCGACGCTCAAGGAGTACTGGCCGATCGCGGGGTCGACTCCAGCACCGTCCACACCGAACTGTTCCATGTGGAGGGGCAGCCGGTTCCGGTCCGGCGGGCGGCGTCGGCGGGACCGGCGGCGGCCACCGTCACCATCGTGCTGGACGGCCGGGAGTCCACCTTCACCATGGGCCCGGACGAACGGGTACTGGACGCCGCGCTCAAGGTACGCGGCGAGCTGCCGTACGCCTGCAAGGGCGGCGTCTGCTCGACCTGCCGGGCGAAGCTGGTCGAGGGCGAGGTCGCGATGGTCCAGAACTATGCCCTCGAACCGGCCGAGCTCGCCGCGGGATATGTACTCACCTGCCAGTCGGTTCCGGTCAGCGAGCGCCTTGTGGTGGACTACGACGCGTGAGGCCGAGCCATCCGGGCCCGGACCGGGCCCGAACAACCATCGTGAAGGTGGACAGTCGGGGGGAGCGGCCGTGAGTGCCCACACCGGTCGTGACCCGGAGCCGGCGTGGCGGAGGCGCACCGAGCCCACGGCGACGCCGGTCTCCACCGACGAACTCCTCCGCCGGGTGGCCCGCGGGGACGAGGCCTCCTTCGCCCCGCTCTATGACGCGGTCTCCGCACGCGTGTACGGCCTGGCCCGGCGTGTGGTGCGTGACCCGGCCCAGGCCGAGGAGGTGGCCCAGGAGGCCCTGGTCGAGGTGTGGCGCACCGCCGCCCGGTACGACCCCGAGCGCGGTTCGGCGACATCGTGGATCCTGACGATCACCCATCGGCGCGCGGTCGACCGCGTCCGGTCGGCCCAGGCCGGAGCCGAACGGGAGCGCCGGGTCGCGGTGTCCCATGTGGAGACGCCGTACGACGATGTGGTCGAAGAGGTGGCGGCGAGCCTGGAGCAGCAGCAGGTGCGGCGATGCCTCGAGGGGCTTACCGATCTGCAGCGGGAGGCGCTGACCCTCGCGTACTACGGCGGGTACACCTACCGCGAAGTGGCGGAGAAGCTCGACGCGGCGCTGCCGACGATCAAGACCCGGATGCGGGACGGGCTGATCCGCCTGCGGGACTGCCTCGGGGTCGAGTTCGGGCCGGTCCCGGCCGGATCGGCAAGGGGGTGAGCCGATGTCCCAACCAACCGAGCTGCATACTCTTGCCGGCGCGTACGCCCTGGACGCCTTGACCGAGATCGAACGGGCCGGGTTCGCCCGCCACATCGCCGAGTGCCCCGCCTGCGCGACCGAGGTGGCCGAGTTGACCGAGACCGCCGCCCGGCTGGGCGCGGCGACCCAGCTCGCGCCTCCACCGGGTCTGAAGGCCCGGGTAATGGCCGAGATCGCCCGTACGAGTCAGGTCCACAATGTCCGGCCGGCCCGCGCTGCCCGTGGCGATCCGGTCCGGCTGTGGCGCCGCCGGAGCCTCGCGGCGGTCGCCGCGGCGATCGTCGCAGCCGCCGGCCTCGGCACCGTGTGGACGGTCGAGGAGCGCCGGCTGGGCGACGCCCGGGAACAGGCCGCCTTACTGCGGACCCAACAGGACCGCATCGATGCCGTACTCGCTGCCGGGGACGTGCGGCTGCACGCGGCCACTGTCGCGGCCGGTGGCCGGGTGACCGTGGCCGTCTCCCCGTCCCGCAACGACGGTGTCGTCATCATGTCCGACCTGCCGGCGCCGCCATCCGGTAAGACGTACCAGCTATGGCTGCTGGAGGGCACCTCGCCGACCTCGGCCGGGGTCATGGCGGCGGGCGCCCGGAGCGGGACCGCGCTCATCTCCTCGCTGAGCGGAGCCGACCATGTCGCGGTGACAGTCGAGCCCGCGGGCGGCTCGGCGACCCCGACCCTGCCGACGGTCGCCGCCGTACCACTGACCTGAGGCTGGCACGGCGCCGTCAGGAGCCGGACCGGCCGGCTCCTTCGGCGAAGCGGGCGGCCCCCGGCCGGCTGGACTCGACGGTCGGCGCGCCGCGTCGAGCCTCGAGCCAGGTCCCGTCGTCGAACGTGCGGCCGATGCTGTCGATGGTGCTGAGTCGATCGGCCAGCATGGCCTCCTGCGGGAACGCCGCGAGCGTCTCGCCCAGTGCGATCGCCCGGCTCAGGTGCTCGCCCGCCGGTACGACGCTGGTCACCAGTCCGATCCGTTCCGCCTCGTCGGCGTCGACGATCCGGCCCGAGAGGATGAGGTCGAGGGCGCGGCCGAGGCCGATGATGCGGGGCAGCCGCTGGGTTCCGCCGTCGATCAGCGGTACCCCCCAGCGCCGCTCCAGGAAGCCGAACCGGGAACCGGCGGTACAGATCCGCAGGTCGCACCAGATTGCCAGCTCGAGACCACCGGCCACACACCACCCGTCGACGGCCGCGATCGTGGGCTTGGTGGCCCGGAGCCGGGTAAATCCGAGCGGACCGCCGGGCAGGTACTCCCGACCGGCAAAGGAGTCGAGCGCGGTGAGGTCGGCACCCGCGCTGAAGGCGTGACCACCGGCGCCGGTGAGGACGAGCACCCGGGCCGCCGGATCGTCCTCAAAGGACTTCAGGCCCGCCGCGAGGCGCTCCGCGGTCGGTCCGTCGATCGCGTTGCGACGAGCCGGACGGTCGATCGTCAGGACGGCGATCGCACCCGTCCGCTCGTAGCGAACTTCATCCATTGTGGACAGCCGTGATCTCGTCCAGTCGGGCGAGCTCGTCGGGCGTAGGTACCCAGCTACCGGCCGCCATATTGGCTCGGACCTGTTCCGCGGAGGTGGCGCCGGCGATCACCGAGCCGACCGTCGGCTTGGCGGCCAACCCGCCGATCGCTACGTCCAGCAACGTCAGCGAGCGCTCCCGGGCGAACGCCTCCAGCCCCTCGATCACGTCCCATCGGGCGCGGGCAAGTGTGGCGGCGAAGCGCCCGGAGGACAACCGTGTCCCGTCGGGGGCCGGGTGGCCACGCCGGTACTTCCCGGTCAGCAGCCCCGAGCCGAGCGGGAAATAGGGCAGCAGGCCAACCCCGAAGTGGACGCACGCCGGCACGAGCTCATGCTCGACCGCACGGTCCAGCCAGGAGTAGCTGTTCTGGGCACTGATGAACGGCGTGAGGTGGTCGTGCCGGGCGATCCAGGCGGCGTCGGCGACCTCCCATCCGGTGAAGTTGGACGAGCCGATGTAGCGCACCTTCCCCGCCCGTACGACATCATCGAGTGCGGTGAGGGTCTCCTCGATCGGAGTATGGGGATCGGGCTGGTGCAGCTGGTACAGGTCGATCCAGTCGGTGCCGAGCCGGCGCAGCGACGCGTCGACCGCGATCTGTATGTACCGGCGGCCGCCCCGCGCGTTCCAGTCGGGGCCGTTGACACCATCCATCGGCGACCCGAACTTCGTGGCGATGACCACGTCGTGGCGGCGACCATTGGACTTCAGCGCTTCCCCGAGCAACTCCTCGGAAGAGCCGCGCGGGGTCCCGTAGGTATCGGCGGTATCGAAGAGCGTGACTCCACTGTCGACCGCGGCGTCGACGACTTCCCGGACCTGATCCGGTCCGATCGTCCGGCCGAAGTTGTTGCACCCGAGCCCGACGACGGAGACCGCCAGCCCGGACCGGCCGAGACGGCGGTTGCGCATGTCTGCCATGGCGCGAGCCTAGTCGTGGGGTGACTGGACTGCGGTACCTCTGCTGAGAGCCAGCACGTACCCTCAACCGTGTGAGTACGCGGACGATCGATGAGATCCTGCAACGCGGTGCCGATGGCGGACGGATCACGCCGGAGGAAGCCCTCCTCGTCTACACGGAGGCGCCGCTGCACCCCTTGGGCGAGGCGGCGGACACCGTACGGCGGCGGCGGTATCCGGACGGCATCGTCACGTACATCATCGATCGCAACATCAACTACACGAACGTGTGCGTGACGGCGTGCAAGTTCTGCGCCTTCTACCGGGCGCCGAAGCACGAGGAGGGCTGGTCACACCCGATCGAGGAGATCCTTCGACGCTGCGGCGAGGCCGTCGACCTCGGCGCGACCCAGGTGATGCTCCAGGGTGGACACCACCCCGACTACGGAGTCGAGTACTACGAAGAGCTGTTCGCCGCCGTAAAGGCGGCCTATCCCGAGCTGGTCATCCACTCGATCGGCCCGAGCGAGATCCACCACATGGCCAAGGTGTCGGGAGTGTCCATTGCGGACGCGATCACCCGCATCAGGGCCGCGGGCCTGGACTCCATCGCCGGCGCCGGGGCGGAGATGCTGCCGGCCAGGCCGCGTCGGGCCATCGCGCCGCTCAAGGAATCGGGTGAGCAGTGGCTCGAGGTGATGGAGATCGCCCATCGGCTGGGCGTCGAGTCGACCGCGACCATGATGATGGGCACCGGTGAGACCAACGCCGAGCGGATCGAACACATCCGCATGATCCGCGACGTGCAGGACCGCACCGGCGGCTTCCGGTCGTTCATACCCTGGACCTACCAGCCGGAGAACAACCACCTCAAGGGTCGGACGCAGGCCACCTCGCTGGAGTACCTGAGGTTCATCGCCGTCGCCAGGCTCTTTTTCGACAACGTGGCGCACCTGCAGTCGTCATGGCTCACCACGGGCAAGGATGTGGGGCAGCTCTCTCTGCACATGGGAGTCGACGACCTGGGCTCCATCATGCTCGAGGAGAACGTCATCTCGTCGGCCGGCGCACGCCACCGGTCCAACCTACGGGAACTGGTGTGGCTCATCCGTACGGCCGACCGGATCCCGGCCCAGCGCGACACCCTCTACCGGCATATCCGGGTGCACTGGACGCCAGCCGACGACCCGACCGATCCGCGGGTGCGCTCGCACGTCTCGTCGATCGCGCTCCCGCTGGTGCCGGCTCGGTGAGTCGCGCCTCCCTCGACAAGGAGCCGGACGAGGTCGCAGCGATGTTCGACGGTGTGGCTGCGCGCTACGACCGGACCAACTCGGTGCTCTCGTTCGGCCAGGACCGCTCGTGGCGACGGAACACCCGGGCCTCGCTGCGGCTGCGTCCGTGCGATCGGTGCCTTGATGTCGCGGCCGGGACCGGGGTTTCGACCGAGGAACTTGCGCACTCGGCGGCGTACGTCGTTGGCGTCGACCTATCGCTGGGGATGCTCTCCGTGGGGCGACGCATCCGGCCGGCGATCCGGTTGGTGGCAGGCGATGCGCTCGCTCTCCCCTTTCGCGACGGCAGCTTCGACGCGGTGACGACCTCGTTCGGCCTGCGCAACGTCGTCGACGTGCCGGCCGCCCTGAGGGAGCTCCACCGGGTCACCCGGTCCGGCGGGCGGCTAGTTATCTGCGAGTTCAGCGCGCCTGGCGGCGCGGTGTTCCGGCGGGTCTACCTCGGGTACCTGATGCGGGCGCTGCCGGCCGTGGCCCGCCGCATCTCGGCCAACCCGGATGCATACGTGTACCTGGCCGAGTCGATCCGGGCGTGGCCCGACCAGAAGGGGCTTGCGGCGATCATTCAGCAGGCCGGCTGGGCCGAAGTCGGGTGGCGCGACCTGACCGGAGGCATCGTCGCCCTCCACCGGGCCACCAAGCCGTAGCCCGCCTGTTGATCCGTTTCTTCCGCGAAGACGTGGAGTTTCCTAAGCATTTTCGCGGAAGAAACAGATCTCCATCGTTATCCACAGGACGAAACGGGAACGGTCGATCGGTCGCGGGGTGCGGCAGGCTTAGCGGTATGGACCAGCGGCGGCTCGCGCAGATCGCAAGACGACAGCGCGGGCTGTTCACACGCAGGGACGCCAGCCAATGCGGCTACTCGGCGTATCAGGTTCGCAAGCGGATCGCGAGCGGTGAGTGGCGACGTGTGGTCGGGTCGGTCCTGGTCGCCGGCGGCACGAAGTTGACGCAGGCGCATGACGATCTGGCCGCACTGCTCGCGGTGCCGGGATCCGTTCTGGCTGGCCCGGCCGCGGCACGAGCCTGGGGCATTCCGGTCACTGATGATCGGACCATGCTCCTGGTGGATACGCACTGTTCCGTCCGTCTGACCGGTGTGTTGCTGACCTTCGGTCGGATCGGCCCACGAGATTTCACACTGATCGAGGGTGCCCGGGTCACACCGAGGGACCGCACGGTCTTCGACTGCTTGCGGATCCTGAACGAACGGCTCGGGCTGGAACTGCTCGAGCGTTCGCTTCAGCAGGGCTGGGTGACCCGGTCCAGCCTCGGTGATCAGATCCAGCGCCATCGCGGGCACCACGGCGTGCCCCGAGTGCGACACCTGCTCCAGGCATCTGCCGGCGGAGAGCATTCGGCGGCGGAGCGAGTGCTCACCGGGTTGCTGAAGCGGGCGGGAATTACCGGCTGGCGGGTCAACGTACCGATCTCCGACGATCGCGGGCTGATCGGCGTGGGCGATCTGGTCTTTGCGCAGCAGCGGGTGATCATCGAGGTCGATGGATGGGCGTACCATGTCTCGGCCCGTACTTTCCAGCACGACCGCGCCCGGCAGAACCGCCTTGTCGCCGCCGGCTGGACTGTCCTCAGGTTCACCTGGCGGGATCTGACCGACCGGGCAGATGACGTGTTGGCGAGTGTGCGGCGGCTGGTTGGGTAGTAAGGGTTGCCTAAGAAGCGGGGGAGGGGCTCCCGGTCATAGACTCCTCCTGAGCGCTTGTGAAGAGTTTCACGAGCACGGCCGGGCCGGGTTGGGAGGTGCTGCGTGACTGCCAACGATGCCGATGTCATTGTCGTCGGAGCCGGCCCGGGCGGCTCCGCGACCGCATATCACCTGGCCCGCCACGGGCTCGACGTTCTGCTGCTGGACAAGGCAGAGTTCCCGCGCGAGAAGGTGTGCGGGGATGGCCTGACCCCGCGAGGCGTCAAGCAGCTCATCGCGATGGGCGTGAAGACCGACGGTGACGGCTGGCAGCGCAACAGGGGCCTGCGCATCGTCGGCGGCGGGGTGCGGCTGGAGCTGGAGTGGCCCGACCTGGCGAGCTTTCCCGACTATGGGTTGACCCGCACGAGGGTCGACTTCGATCAGCTGCTCGCCACCGCGGCCACGAAGGCCGGGGCACGGCTGCAGACTGCGACCTGCGTCACCAACCCCGTACTCGACGACGTTGGACGGGTGGTCGGAGTCGAGGCGACCCGGGGAACCGAGAAGGTGAGGTACCGGGCCCCGCTGGTGGTGGCCGCCGACGGCGTTTCCGCCCGGTTTCCGATCGCGCTCGGGTTGGCGAAACGGGACGACCGGCCGATCGGCGTGGCCGTCCGGCGCTACTACCGCAGCCCACGCCACGGCGATGAGTACCTCGAGTCATGGTTGGAACTAAGGCCAAAGGACAGTGACCGGCTTCTGCCCGGGTACGGCTGGATTTTCGGGATGGGAGACGGTCGGGTCAACGTCGGCCTGGGGGTGCTGAACTCATCGGTCGGCTTCGGGCGTACCAACTACCGGGACATGTTGGTGGAGTGGATGGCCGCGACGCCGGACGAGTGGGAGTTGAACGAGTCCACGGCGGACGGGCCGATCCTCGGCGCGGCTCTGCCGATGGGATTCAACCGGGTACCCCACTACACCCGCGGTGTGATGTTGGTGGGTGACTCGGGCGGGATGGTGAACCCGTTCAACGGTGAGGGCATCGCGTACGCGATGGAGTCCGGGGCCCTTGCCGCCGAGATCGCCGTCCAGGCGCTCGCGGTCGGCGATCCCGGTCGGCGGGAGCGGATCCTGCGGTACTACCCGGCCGAGCTCAAGAACAGGTACGGCGGGTACTACCGTCTTGGCGGTTGGTTCGTCAAGCTCATCGGCCGGCCGGAGGTCATGCGCGTCGCGACGACGCATGGACTGCCGCATCCGACCGTGATGCGGTTCGTACTCAAGCTGATGGGAAACCTGACCGACCACCGCGGCGGAGACGCCATGGATCGGGTGATCAACGCGTTGACGCGGCTGGTTCCGGCGGCGTGACAGCTGGCCGGCCCGCCACCCCGGGCCGACCGGCCCATACCGTTGCTCATAGTGTGGAAAGTGATTTGCCCGGCTTCGCCAAAGAGAAGATCGACCGGAAGGACGAGGTAGGCGCCAAGACCATGTCGCTCTCCGCGTATGTACCGATTCTGGCCCTGTTCGCGCTGGCCGCGCTGTTCACCCTGGGCTCGATCGCGGTATCGCAACTCGTCGGCCCGAAGCGCTACAACCGGGCGAAGCTCGAGGCGTACGAGTGCGGTATCGAGCCGTCGCCCGAGCCCATCGGCGGCGGACGTTTTCCGGTCAAGTTCTATCTGACCGCGATGCTCTTCATCATCTTCGACATTGAGATCATTTTTCTTTACCCGTGGGCGGTGAGCTACAACGGCCTGCTCGGTGGGCTGGGTTGGCTCGCCTTCGTCGAGATGATCCTGTTCATCGTGACCGTGATCATCGCGTTCGCCTATGTCTGGCGCCGCGGCGGGCTGGACTGGGACTGAGATGGGACTTGAGGAGAAACTCCCCAGCGGGGTGCTGCTGACCACGGTCGAGAGGGTGGTCGGCTGGGCCCGGAAGTCCTCGACCTGGGGCGCCACCTTCGGCCTGGCCTGCTGCGCGATCGAGATGATGGCGGCCGGTGCTCCACACTACGACCTCGGTCGATGGGGCATGGAGGTGTTCCGGGCGTCGCCCCGCCAGGCCGACCTGATGATCGTGGCTGGACGGGTGAGCCAGAAGATGGCACCGGTCCTGCGCCAGATCTACGACCAGATGGCCGATCCGAAGTGGGTGCTGTCGATGGGCGTCTGCGCGTCCAGCGGCGGCATGTTCAACAACTACGCGATCGTGCAGGGCGTCGACCACATCGTACCGGTGGACATGTACCTGCCTGGCTGCCCCCCGCGGCCCGAGATGCTGATCGACTCGATCCTCAAGCTGCGCGAGAAGATCCTGCACGAGCCGCTGGGAGAGGGCGGTCGCAAGATGCTCGAGCAGCGGCGGGAACGCGGCCAGGTGCCCGTCGTTCCTCCGGGGGCGATGCCGTCGTCGTACCGGTCGGACAGCGAGCGCCGCCGGCAATGGGAGAAGGCCGTCCGGGAGGGGCGCGAGGAGCAGCTGCGGATCGAGAACTGGATGAAGGACGGGCGCCATCTCCAGGGTGGTGGCCGATGGTAGGTGGTGGGCAATGGTGAAGCGCCAACGGAGTTGCGCGCTCGCCCGTGGCCGGGCGACGAGAGCCTGCGAGCTCCGCAGTCGCGAACTGAGGCAGACATGGTAGACGATCCGGCGAAGGGCGTTCCGATACCCGTCACCCCGGCCGGCGCCACGTCGGGGGCGCCGGCTGAGCTGCCGCCGTCGAGTCCCGCCGGTCGCGGCATGTTCGGCGGCAGCGGCACCGGCGACACCTCCGGCTTCGGCGGACTCGTCCGCCGCCGGCCCGCACTGGTCAGCACGCCGCGCCCGTACGGCGGCTACTTCGACGACGTGTACGACTCGCTGGAGGAGGCGTTTCCCGGCCTGGACGATGCGATCGAGCGGATCGTCGTCGACCGCAACGAGCTGACCCTTCACATCAGACCGGATCGGATCCTCGACGTATGCCGGACCATGCGCGACGACGACGCGCTCCGGTTCGAGCTCTGCTCGTCAGTGTCCGGAGTGGACTATCTCGGCGCCGAGGAGCGACGGCTCCACGTGGCGTACCAGCTGACGTCGATGACCTACCGGCGCCAGGTACGGCTGGAGGTGGCGGTGACGGTGGAGGACCCGCGCGTGCCCAGCGTCACTGGTGTCTACCCCACGGCCGACTGGCAGGAGCGGGAGACCTACGACATGTTCGGCGTGGTCTTCGACGGTCATCCGAACCTGACCCGCATCCTCATGCCGGACGACTGGGAGGGCTTCCCGCAGCGGAAGGACTATCCGCTCGGTGGCGTACCGGTGGAGTACAAGGGTGCGGAGATCCCGCCGCCGGACAGAAGGCGGTCCTACCAGTGAGCGCGAGGAGTGAGCTCCAACGGGCCGTAACGGCGCCGACCAAGGGTGCACCGGCGAGCCCTAGCCGCGAGCGCGAGGAGCGAGCTTGCGAGCCCCGCAGTCGCGAGCAATCGGGATCAGTCGCGAACGAAAAGGCGGCTCAGTAGTGACGTATGCGACCGAACGCGAAACCGCCGAGGGCAAGGTCTTCACCGTCACCGGCGGTGACTGGGACACGGTGGTCGGCGGGATCGACCCGCTGCAGGAGGACCGGATCGTCGTCAACATGGGTCCGCAGCACCCGTCGACGCACGGCGTGCTCCGGTTCGTCCTGGAGCTGGAGGGGGAGACGGTCACCGACTGTCGGCTGGTCGTCGGGTACCTGCACACCGGCATCGAGAAGAACATCGAGTACCGCACGTGGGTGCAGGGCTCGACGTTCGTGACGCGGATGGACTACCTCGCGCCGCTGTTCAACGAGACCGTCTACAGCATGGCGGTGGAGAAGCTGCTCGGCATCACCGATCAGATCCCCGAGCGGGCGACCGTGATCCGGGTGCTCATGATGGAGCTCAACCGGATCGCGTCACACCTCGTCTGGCTCGGCACCACCGGTCTCGAGCTCGGCGCGATCTCGATGATGCTGTACGGCTTCCGGGAGCGGGAGTACATCCTCGAGATCTTCGAGATGGTGACCGGTCTGCGGATGAACATGGGCTACGTCCGTCCGGGCGGGGTCGCCCAGGACGTCACGCCGGAGGCGGTCAGGAAGATCCGCGACTTTCTGGTACTCATGCCCAAGAAGCTCAGGGAGTACGAGGCGCTGCTGAGTGGCCAGCCGATCTGGATCGAGCGCACCCAGGGCGTCGCGGTGCTGGACACCACCGGCTGCCTGTCCCTCGGGGTCACCGGGCCGGTGCTACGTTCGTCCGGGCTCGGCTGGGACCTGCGCAAGCAGATGCCGTACTGCGGGTACGAGACATACGAGTTCGATGTGCCGACCGGCGAGTCCGCCGACGTGTGGGCGCGCTATCAGGTCCGGGTTGCCGAAATGCGCGAGTCACTGAAGATCATCGAACAGTGCCTCGGCCGGCTGCAGCCCGGGCCGGTGATGGTGGCCGACAAGAAGATCGCCTGGCCGGCGCAGCTCGCCATCGGCGTTGACGGACTGGGCAACTCGCTCGAACACGTCGCGAGAATCATGGGCCAGTCGATGGAGTCGCTGATCCACCACTTCAAGCTGGTGACCGAGGGGTTCCGCGTCCCGCCGGGCCAGGTGTACCAGGCCATCGAGGGTCCGCGCGGAGAACTCGGCGCGCACGTGGTCTCCGACGGCGGAACGCGTCCGTACCGCGTGCATTTCCGGGAGCCGAGTTTCGTGAACCTGCAGGCGATCCCGGCGATGGCCGAGGGCGGCCTGATCGCAGACGTCATCGCCGGCGGCGCTTCGCTGGACCCGGTCATGGGTGGGTGTGATCGCTAGATGTCAGAGACCTTGATCGGATTCCCGCGTCGACCGCCGTCGGACGTGGGCCCGGTGACGGAGTTCTCCGGAGACGTTCACGCCAAGGCGCGGGAGATCATCGCCCGCTACCCGGCAGACCGTTCGCGCTCGGCGCTGCTGCCGTTGCTGCACCTGGTACAGGCTGAGGAGGGGTACGTCTCGCCCGGCGGGATCGGTTACTGCGCCCGTACGCTCGGCCTGACCCGGGCCGAGGTTGGCGCGGTGGCGACGTTCTACACGATGTACAAGCGCCGGCCGGCCGGGGACTGGCTGATCAGCGTCTGCACGAACACGATGTGCGATGTGCTGGGCGGTCGCCGGATCTTCGAGATGCTCTCCGAGTACCTGAGTGTCGGGCACAACGAGACGACCGCCGATGGGAGCATCACGATTGAGCACGCCGAGTGCCTAGCCGCGTGCGACTTCGGGCCGGTGATGACCGTCAACTATGAGTTCTTCGACCAGGTGGATGTCGAGGGCGCGTTGGGGATCGTGACGCGGTTGCAGGCCGGCGATCGACCGGAGCCCACCCGTGGGGCACGGCTGTGCACGTTGAGGGAGATCTCGTTGCAACTGGCCGGCTTCGCCGACCCGCGATCGGATGCGGTGGCCGACGGCCAGGTCGGCGACGCGACCCTGCGGGGCGTGAGGCTGGCCGAGGAGGCGGGTGTGGCGGCTCCCGACTTCGATCCGGCCACTCCGATCGTGAAGCCGAAGCCCAAGGAGAAGAAATGAGCGAGCCGACAGCGAGTGAGCATCGCAGGGCCGCCAGGCCCAAGGAGCGGAGCGAGCGCGGAGGCGAGCAGGGCAATGGAGCCACGCCCTCGAAAGCGGTGCTCGCCAAACTGACACCGGTGCTCACGAAGCGCTGGGGGGTTACGGACGCGTGGCAACGGGATACCTATGAGCGGCTCGACGGGTACCAGGCTCTGCGTAAGGCGCTGCAGGCACATCCCGACGACCTGATCCAGCTCATCAAGGACTCCGGGCTGCGTGGCCGCGGTGGCGCCGGCTTCCCGACCGGCATGAAGTGGGGCTTCATCCCGCAGAACGACGGCAAGCCGCATTACCTGGTGGTCAATGCCGACGAGGGGGAGCCGGGGACCTGCAAGGATCTCCCGCTGATGACGCACGACCCGCACTCCCTTGTGGAGGGTGCCATCATCGCGTGCTACGCGATCCGCTCCCACCGGGCCTACATCTACATCCGCGGCGAAGCGGTCAACGCCGCCCGCCGGCTGCGGCACGCCGTGGCCCAGGCCTACGACGCCGGCTACCTGGGTACAGACATCCTCGGCTCGGGCTTTGACCTCGACATTTACGTCCACAGTGGAGCTGGAGCTTACATCTGCGGTGAGGAGACGGCGCTGCTCGACTCGCTGGAAGGGCTGCGCGGCCAGCCGAGACTCCGCCCCCCTTTCCCTGCCACCCACGGCCTTTACGCCTGTCCGACGGTGGTGAACAACGTCGGCACGATCGCGAGCGTGCCTCACATCGTGCTGGGCGGATCCGACTGGTGGCGTTCGATGGGTACGGAGAAGTCGTCCGGACCGATGATCTACTCGCTCTCGGGCCGGATCGCCAACCCGGGCCAGTACGAGTGCACGATGGGGATCACGCTACGCGAGCTGATCGAGCTCGCCGGCGGCATGCTGCCCGGGCACGAGCTGAGGTTCTGGACGCCGGGCGGATCCTCCACCCCGCTGCTCACCGCTGACCACATGGATGTGCCGTTGGACTTCGAAAGCGTGGCCGCGGTCGGATCGATGCTGGGCACTACCGCGACCCAGATCTTCTCCGACAGCGACTGCCCGGTCTACGCCACGTACCGATGGCTGGAGTTCTACGAGCACGAGTCGTGCGGCAAGTGCACGCCGTGCCGGGAAGGCAACTACTGGATGGTGCGTACCTACCGGCGGATTCTCTCCGGTGAGGGAACCCATGAGGACCTCGACACGCTGCTCGACACGTGTGACAACATCCTCGGCCGGTCGTTCTGCGCCCTGGGCGACGGCGCCACCAGCCCGGTGACCTCGTCGTTGGCCTACTTCAAGCAGGACTACCTGGACTACATCGAGGGCCGCGTGCCCCCCAAACTATCCAGCAGGCAGTTGGCGGGAGCGCACTGATGACGCACGAGGTCGTCAAGACCACTCCACCCACCGATGGGCCCCATGGTCGGCTCGCAAGCAGCGCCGACGCTGTCACTGTGACCATCGACGGCATCGAGGTGAGCGCGCCCAAGGGCGCGCTGCTCATCCGGGTCGCCGAGTCGATCGGCATCGAAATCCCGCGTTTCTGCGACCATCCGCTGCTCGAGCCGGCCGGCGCCTGCCGCCAGTGCCTGGTCGAGGTGGAGGGCCAACGCAAACCGGTGACCTCCTGTACCCAGACCGTCGCCGACGGGATGGTGGTCAAGACCCAGCTCACCTCTCCGGTCGCCAGGAAGGCGCAGGAGGGCATCATGGAGCTGCTGCTGATCAACCATCCGCTCGACTGCCCCATGTGCGACAAGGGCGGCGAGTGTCCACTGCAGAACCAGGCGATGTCGAGCGGGCGGGCGGACTCCCGCTTCCACGAGCCCAAGCGCGAGTACATCAAGCCGATCAACATTTCCAGCCAGGTCCTGCTCGACCGGGAGCGGTGCGTGCTCTGCCAGCGCTGCACCAGGTTCACCGAGGAGATCGCCGGCGACAAGTTCATCGACCTGATGGAGCGCTCGGCGGACGAGCAGATCGGCGTCGACCCAGAGTTTCCGTTCAACTCCTACTTCTCCGGCAACACGGTGCAAATCTGCCCGGTCGGTGCGCTGACCGGCGTGCAGTACCGGTTCCGGGCCCGCCCGTTCGACCTGGTCTCCACGCCGAGCGTCTGCGAGCACTGCTCGGCCGGGTGTGCCCAGCGCACGGATCACCGGCGTGGCAAGGTGATGCGCCGGCTGGCCGGCGACGACCCGAACGTCAACGAGGAGTGGAACTGCGACAAGGGCCGGTGGGCGTTCCAGTACGCCACGGCTTTCGACCGGCTCACCACGCCGATGGTCCGGGACCCCAGGACCGGAGAACTGCGCGCGGCGAGCTGGCCGGAGGCGTTGTCCGTGGCGGCCCAGGGGCTGCTGCGCGCGCGCGACGGCGCGTACGGCGTGGGCGTGCTCACCGGCGGCCGGCTCACCGTCGAGGACGCGTACGCCTACTCGAAGTTCACCCGGGCCGCCCTGCACAGCAACGACATCGACTTCCGCGCCCGACCGCACTCGATGGAGGAGGCGCAGTTCCTCGCCTCGACCGTGGCCGGCGCGACCGACGTGACCTACACCGATGTGGACAGTGCGCCGGCCGTCGTCCTGGTCGGGCTGGAGCCGGAGGAGGAGTGCCCGATCCTGTTCCTGCGGCTGCGCAAAGCGACGGCGCGCCGCCTCGTGGTGCACGCGGTGGCCCCGTTCGCGGCACCGGGCTTCGCCAAGTTGAAGGCCAACCTCATCTCGACCACGCCCGGCGATGAGGCGACGGTGCTCGCGACCTCGACGCAGCTTCGGGACGAACTGTCCCGGCCCGGCGCCATCCTGTTCGTCGGGGAACGTCTGGCCACTGTCCAGGGTGGACTGTCGGCGGCGGTCACGCTCGCCGCCGAGACCGGGGCCAAGCTCGCCTGGGTGCCGCGGCGGGCCGGCGAGCGGGGCGCCGTCGATGCCGGCTGCCTGCCGAATCTCCTGCCCGGCGGCCGCCCCGTCATCGACGCGGCGGCCCGGGCGGAACTGGGCGACGCCTGGAACCTCAAGACCGGCACGATTTCCGGCTCGGTCGGACGTGACGGCGACGGGATTGTCGCGGCGGCCGCCGGCGGCAAGATCGGTGCGCTCATCGTGGCCGGGGTCGATCCGGGCGACCTCTCCGACCCGGCGCTGGCCGAGCAGGCACTGGACACAGTGGACTTCCTGGTGTCGCTCGAGATCCGCAACACCTCGGTGGCCCGGCGGGCTGACGTGGTGTTCCCGGTGGCGCCGGCGGTAGAGAAGGCCGGGACCTTCCTCGACTGGGAGGGGCGACTGCGTCCGTTCGGGACGGTGCTGGAGACGGACGCCGTCCCCGACGCCCGAGTGCTCGACGCGCTCGCGCGTGAAATGGGCGTCGCGATCGATTGCGGCGACGTCGTCGCCATCCGGCGTGAGCTCGGTGCGCTGCCGGCGACCCGGGCCGAACGGGTGGCGCCACCGAAGGCGAGTCCGGTGGCACCGGCGGCGCCGGGTGACGGGAGGGCCGTCCTGTCGACCTGGCATCAGCTGCTCGACCTTGGGAGCCTGATCGACGGCGACCCGGCCCTCACCGGGACCGCCCGCCCGGCGATCGCCCGGATGACGAAGGCGACCGCGGCCGCCGTGGGCATCGCCGACGGCGACGAGGCAACCGTGGGGACCGAGCGCGGCGCCATTACTTTGCCCGTTGTCGTGACCGACATGCCCGACGGCGTGGTATGGCTGCCGGCGAACTCGCCCGGGTCCACGGTGAACCGGACACTCGGCGTTACCTCCGGAGCGGTCGTGACCGTTACCGCCCGAGGTGTGGGAGGTGCGCAGTGATGCTCGCGACGGACCCGACGCTGGCCGACTTCGGCCATGATCCGTGGTGGTTGATCCTCATCAAGACGGTCGTGGTCTTCCTCTTCGGTATGGCCATGATCCTCCTCGGGGTATGGTTCGAGCGGCGGGTCGTCGCGCGTATGGCCGTCCGACCCGGCCTCAACCAGGTCGGCCCGTTCGGGCTGCTGCAGACGCTCGCGGACGGCATCAAGGGCATGCTGAAGGAGGACCTGCTGCCGCGCGCCGCGGACAAGGTCGTGTTCTTCTTCGCCCCTGCCGTCTCCGCGGTCGCCGCGTTCACCGCGTTGTCCATCGTCCCCTTTGGACCGATGGTCAGCATCTTCGGCCACCGAACACCGCTGCAGCTCACCGATGTGCCGGTCGCGGTCCTCGTGATCCTGGCCGCCTCGTCGATGGGCGTCTACGGGATCGTCCTGGGCGGCTGGGCCTCCGGGTCGACCTATCCGCTCCTCGGCGGCCTGCGATCCTCGGCCCAGATGATCTCGTACGAGGTCGCGATGGGTCTGTCCGTCGTTGCGGTATTCATGACCGCCGGGACGATGTCCACATCAGGCGTGGTCGCCGCCCAGGCGGGAAGCAGTACGGTCAGTCTGGGTGGCTGGCATATCAGCCTGCCCGGCTGGTACGCGATCGCGTTGCTGCCGAGCTTCGTGATCTTCTTCGTCTCCGCGTTCGGCGAGACGAACCGGGCTCCGTTCGACCTACCGGAGGCGGAGACCGAGCTGGTCGCCGGGTACATGACCGAGTACAGCTCGATCAAGTTCCTGCTGTACCTGCTCTCCGAGTACGTCGCCATGGTCTCCATGTCGTCGGCGATCACGACGCTGTTCCTCGGCGGCTGGCGGGCTCCGTGGCCGATCACCTACTGGTCGGGCGCCAACGAGGGCTGGTGGCCCATCCTGTGGTTCCTCGTCAAGGTGGTCATCCTGCTCTTCGCCTTCGTGTGGGTGCGGGCGACGTTGCCCCGTCTGCGCTACGACCAGTTCATGCGGCTGGGCTGGAAGGTGCTGCTGCCGATCAACCTGGCCTGGATCATGTTGCTCGCCGGCGTACGGCTGCTGCAGAAGGGCGATGTCAGCCAGGGCTACAGCCGGTGGCTGCTCCTCGTCGGTCTCTTCCTCGTCCTCCTGTTGGTGCTGATGCTCCTGTTCGGATCCGCTCCGGAGCCGACCCGCACGGCCAAGCAGCAGATCGCCGCCCGCCCAACCGGGAGCTTCCCGTTGCCTCCGCTGGACCTGGAGGTGCCGCCCAGTCCGCGGGCCAAGCGGGGCGTCGCTGAGCGCCAACCGGCCAACGTCGGCGTGGCCGAGGCGATCGAGCCTCCAACCGAGAAGGACGTGTGACATGGGCGTGATGGACCCGGTCAAGGGGTTCGGGGTCACCTTCGCCCACCTCTTCCGCAAGGTGGTCACGACGAAGTACCCGTTCGAGCACCCGGTCGCGGCGCCGCGCTACCACGGCCGGCACATCCTCAACCGGCACCCGGACGGGCTGGAGAAGTGCATCGGCTGCGAGCTCTGCGCGTGGGCGTGCCCGGCCGACGCCATCTACGTCGAGGGTGCGACGAACACCGAGGACAACCGCTACTCCCCCGGTGAGCGGTACGCCTCGATCTACCAGATCAACTACGCACGCTGCATCTTCTGCGGGTTGTGCATCGAGGCGTGCCCCACCCGGTCGCTGACGATGAGCAACGAGTACGAACTGGCCCGCGACACCCGCCAGGATCTCATCTTCACCAAGGAGCAGCTGCTGGCGCCGCTCCTGCCGGGGATGCAGCGGCCACCCCATCCGATGTGGCTGGGCGAATCGGAGAAGGACTACTACGTGGGCGCCCTGGAGAACCCGGGCACATCGGCCGGGGCCGAGCGCGCACCACGCTCCGGCGAGTCGGATGCGAGTCCCACGGCAGCGGAAGGGCGATCGAGATGACCCTTACCGAGCCGACAGCGAGTGAGCATCGTAAGGCCGTCAGGCCCGTGCCAGGGTCCCCGCGGAGACGTGGAGCGAAGCGGAGCGACTTCGGCGAGCTTGCGAGCCGAACAACGTGGCACCTCGTGGGGTGGCAGCAGCGGAGCGAGCGCGGAGGCGAGCAATGACCCTACTGGCCGCAAGTGAGGTCATCAGTGGCGGCGAGACGTGGGTGTTCTGGATCCTCGGCCCCATCGCCGTCATCGCAGCGCTGGGGATGGTGATGGCCCGCAACGCGGTTCACTCGGCCCTGTGGCTGGTCGTGGTGATGCTCTGCATCAGCGTCTTCTACGTCATCCAGTCCGGGCCGTTCCTCGGCCTCGCGCAGGTGATCGTCTACACCGGGGCGATCATGATGCTGTTCCTCTTCGTGCTCATGCTGATCGGCCGGGACGCGTCCGACTCGATCATTGAGGTCCTGCGCGGCCAGCGGGTCGCGGCGGCGCTGGCCGGGGTCGGCTTCGCGGCGCTCGTCGCGACCGCCTTCTACCGCGCCCTGCACGGGGTGCCGGCGGCCGGGCTCGCCCAGGCGAACCGGGACGGCAACGTCCAGGGCCTGGCGGCGGCCTTGTTCACGCGGTACATCTTCGCATTCGAGGCGACCTCGGCCCTGCTCATCGCGGCCGCGCTCGGGGCGATGATCCTGGCCCACATCGAGCGCCGCAAGGACGAGAAAAGGAGCCAGCCCAGCCTCATGCGGGCCAGGTTCGCCCCCGGCAACTACCCCGGACCGAAGGCCGGTCCGGGTGTCTACGCCACGTCTGATTCCGTCGCAACGCCGGCCCGGCTCGCCGACGGCCGGCCGTCCGAACGCTCGTTCTCACCGATCCTGCCCGTGCGCGAGCTCACCGAGAGCGAGTTCGCGCCCAAGGGCACCGACGAAGGGTAGCCCCCTATGCAACCGGGTTACTACATCGAGCTCGCGGCCGCCCTGTTCACGGTCGGCGCGGTGGGTGTGCTCATCCGCCGCAACGCGATCGTTCTGTTCATGTGCATCGAGCTGATGCTCAACGCCACCAACCTGGCGCTTGTGACATTCAGCCGGATAAATGGCACGCTGGACGGTCAGATCATGGCGTTCTTCGTCATGGTGGTGGCCGCCGCGGAGGTCGTCGTCGGCCTCGCCATCATCATGTCGATCTTCCGAACGCGACGCTCGGCGAGTGTCGACGACGCGAACCTGCTGAAGTACTGAGGGACAGATGCACGCGTTGGGGTACAGCTCGGCCAGCGGGGTATTGAGCTGGTTCTGGTTGCTTGTTGTCATCCCGCTCGTCAGCGGGTGCCTGTTGCTGGTACTCGGGCGGCGCGCCGACCGCTGGGGACACATTCTCGGCTGCGCCAGCGTGGGGGTCGCGTTCATCCTGGGACTGGTCGACTTCGTCAGCCTGCGCGGGCTCTCCGGGCCCCGTGCCGTAGCCATCGACCTCTTCCAGTTCATCCACGTAGGACGGTTCACAGTGGACTTCGGTCTGCTGTTCGACCCCCTGTCCGGCGTCTTCGTCCTGCTCATCACCGGTGTCGGGTTCCTCATCCATGTGTACTCGGTTGGCTACATGGCGGGCGACCCGGGCCGGCGCAGGTTCTTCGGGTACTTCAACATCTTCGTCGCGGCGATGCTGCTGCTCGTGCTGGGCAACAACTACGTCATGCTCTACCTCGGCTGGGAGGGCGTCGGCCTGGCGTCGTACCTGCTCATCTCGTTCTGGTACCTGCGACCGAGCGCGGCCACGGCCGGCAAGAAGGCGTTCATCATGAACCGCGTGGGCGATGCCGGCCTGCTGATCGCGATCTTCGTGATGTTCGCCCAGATCGGATCGGTCAACTACGAGATCGTCTTCGCCAATGTCGGCAGGCTCTCCAGCACGGTCACGCTGATGCTGGGCCTGCTCCTGCTGCTGGGCGCCTGCGGCAAGTCGGGCCAGTTCCCGTTGCAGGCCTGGCTCCCCGACGCGATGGAGGGTCCCACTCCGGTATCCGCCCTCATCCACGCCGCCACGATGGTGACGGCCGGCGTGTACCTCATCGCCCGGTCCAACCCGATCTTCAACGCCAACACCACGGCCCAACTGGTGGTGGTCTGCGTCGGAGTCGTGACGCTCCTCATCGGCTGCATCATCGGCTGTGCCAAGGACGACATCAAACGCGTCCTCGCCTGGTCGACCGTCTCCCAGATCGGGTACATGTTCCTCGGTGTCGGCCTCGGCGGCGGCGCCTACGCGCTGGCCATCATCCACCTGCTGGCCCACGGCTTCTTCAAGGCCGACCTGTTCCTCGGGGCAGGGTCGGTCATGCACGCGATGAACGATCAGGTCGACATCCGGCGCTTCGGCGCGCTATGGCGGGTCGTGCGGATCACCTGGATCACGTTCCTGATCGGCTGGCTGGCCATCATCGGCCTCCCGCCGCTCTCGGGCTACTTCTCCAAGGACCCGATCATCGCGTCCGCGTTCAACCGTCCAGGATGGACAGGTTGGCTCTTCGGGACGGGGGCGCTGATCGGCGCCGGCCTCACCGCGTTCTACATGACCCGGCTGTTCGTGCTGACGTTCCACGGCCCGAAGCGTTGGACCGAGGAGGTCCACCCGCACGAGTCCCCGCCGGTGATGACGATTCCGCTGATCCTGCTGGCCCTCGGCTCGATCGTCTCAGGTTGGCTGATGTCCACCAGCGTCGTCGACTGGCTGCGCCCGGTGTTCGGTCCGCATGAGGAGGCGGCGGTTCACCTGGGCGAGACGACGGTCGCGATCCTCTCCGTCGCGGTGACGGTGTTCGGCGGATTGGTCGCGGTGGCGCTCTTCCGCAACGGGACGGCTCTCGTCGAGCAACCGGCCGGGCCGATCGTGACCGCCGCCCGCCGCAACCTCTACGGCGACGCGATCAACGAGACCCTGTTCGAGAAGCCCGGCCTCTACCTGACCCGGGCCCTGGTCTATTTCGACAACCGGGGCCTGGACGGATTGGTCAACGGCCTCGCCGCGGGAGTCGGCGGTCTCTCCGGGCGGATCCGGCGGGTCCAGACGGGTTTCGTCCGGTCGTACGCCCTCTCCATGCTCGGCGGGGCGCTCCTCGTGGTATTGGCCTTCCTCCTGGTACGGCTCGGATGAGCGAGCCGACAGCGAGTGAGGATCGCAGGGCCGACAGGCCCGAGGACCGGAGCGAGCGCGGAGGCGAGCAGACGATGAGCGAGCCGACAGCGAGTGAGGATCGCAGGGCCGACAGGCCCGAGGACCGGAGCGAGCGCGGAGGCGAGCAGACGATAGGCGCGAAACCGACTGCGACGAACGAGAGGCGACCCCAGTGACCGCCGAGCCGACAGCGAGTGAGCATCGCAGGGCCGACAGGCCCGCGCCTGGGCCCCCGCGGAGACGTGGAGCGCAGCGGAGCGACTTCGGCGAGCTTGCGAACCGAGCAACGTGGCACCTCGTGGGGTGGCAGCAGCGGAGCGAGCGGGGAGGCGAGCGATGACACAGGCTGGTTTCCCTTACCTGAGCGTGATGGTGCTCGTGCCGCTGATGGGCGCGCTCATCGTCGGTCTCCTGCCACGCCGCCAGCCGTTGTTGGCCAAGCAGATCGCGCTGCTCTTTACGCTGGCCGTGCTGGGACTGACGATCGCCGCGTGGGTGGCGTTCAAGCCCGGCGGCGCCCGGTTCCAGCTGCGCGAGTCGTACCCGTGGATCCCGACCTGGGATGTGCGCTTCACCTTCGCCGTTGACGGCATCGCGCTGGTGATGCTCGCCCTGATCGCGATCATCGTCCCGCTGGTGGTCATCTATTCCTGGAACGACGTCGAGAGCGCGGGTGCCAACCGGTCGGTGCCAGCGTATTTCGCGTTGATCCTGGCCCTGGAGAGCACGATGATCGGCGTCTTCGCGGCCCAGGACGTGTTCCTGTTCTACGTCTTCTTCGAGGTCATGCTCGTGCCGATGTACTTTCTCATCGGTTCGTACGGTGGCGCGCGTCGGCAGTACGCGGCCGTGAAGTTCTTCCTCTACTCACTCGTAGGCGGCCTGTTCATGCTCGCCGCGGTGATAGGCCTGTGGGTGCTCGGTGGACACACCCTCGACTGGGTGAAACTGTCCCAAGTGGACTTTTCCACGAGCGCCGAGCGCTGGCTTTTCCTCGGGTTCTTCGTCGCCTTCGCCATCAAGGCGCCCTTCTTCCCGTTCCACACCTGGCTCCCCGACGCCGGTACGGCGGCGCCGGCCGGAGCGGCGGCCCTGCTCGTCGGCGTGCTCGACAAAGTCGGCACGTTCGGGATCCTGCGCTACTGTCTGCCGCTGTTCCCGAACGCGTCGAAGTTCTTCGCTCCGCTCGGCCTGACCCTGGCGCTGGTCGGCATCATCTATGCAGCGCTGCTCGCGGTTGGCCAGAACGACATGAAGCGGCTGGTCTCCTATACCTCCGTGGCCCACTTCGGTTTCATCGGTATCGGCGTCTTCGCCTTCACGACCCAGGCCGGTTCCGGCGCGGTGCTCTATATGTTCAACCACGGTCTCGCGACCGGCCTGCTGTTCCTCGTGGTCGGGATGCTCGTGGCACGCCGCGGCTCGGCCATTGTGGGCGACTTCGGTGGTGCCGGCCGGATGCTGCCGCTCATCGCCGGCGTGATGCTCTTCGCCGGTCTAGCATCGCTCTCGCTGCCCGGCACCGCCCCCTTCGCGAGCGAGTTCCTCGTGTTGTTGGGCACGTTCACGGTCAACCGAACCGTCGCCGTCATCGCCACGTTCGGCATCATCCTCGCCGCCGGGTACGTGCTCTGGCTGGTGCAGCGCAGTCTGCACGGCAGAACCAACCCGGAACTGTCCACTGTGCGCGCGATGCGCAAGGACCTGTCCCTGCGCGAGTCGATCGTGGTCGCGCCGCTCATCGCCCTGCTGGTCGTCTTCGGCTTCTACCCCAAGCCGCTGCTCGACGTCATCAATCCGGCGGTGGTGGCCACGATGCACGACATCAACAAGTCCGACCCGACGCCGAGCGTGAACCAGGAGGCCGGTAAATGAGTCCTGCCGTAGCTACGCCGGCGCTCGCCATCAACCTCACCCCGCCAGATCTGGATTATGCCGCGCTGGCGCCCCTGCTGATCCTGTTCGGCGCCGCTTCCATCGGTGTCCTGGTCGAGGCGTTCGTACCCCGGCGCTCCCGCCACGCCACGCAGCTCCTGATCTCACTCGCCGCCCTTGTCGCCGCGTTCATCTCGGTGGTGCGGGTGGCGCAAAGCGGCCGGCGCAACCTCACCGCAGCCACGGCGCTGGCCGTAGACGGACCGACCCTCTTCCTGCAGGGAACCCTCGCGCTGCTCGGTATCGTCGCGATCCTCTTGGTGGCGGAGCGTTCGGTCGAGCGGGGCGGCGCGTTCGTGGCGCAGGCCGCGGTCCCGGTGGGTGGGGAGGCCGACCGGCGGCAGACCCGTACCCCCGGCGCCACCGAGGTGTTCCCGCTGACGCTCTTCGCCCTGGCCGGGATGATGGTATTCGTCGCCGCCAACGACCTGCTGACGATGTTCGTCGGGCTCGAGGTCTTCTCGCTGCCGCTCTACATTCTCTGTGCCATGGCCCGACGCCGCCGGCTGGTGAGCCAGGAGGCCGGGCTCAAATACTTCCTGCTCGGCGCGTACGCGTCGGCGTTCTTCCTGTTCGGCATGGCCCTGCTCTATGGGTTCGCCGGCACGGTGACGTTCAGCGGCATCCACGCGGCGGTTCTCGGCGCATCGACCAGCCAGATCCTGCTCTTCAGCGGGATCGCTCTCGTGTCGGTCGGCCTGTTGTTCAAGATCGCCGCGGTTCCCTTCCACGTGTGGACCCCTGACGTGTACCAGGGTGCCCCGACACCCGTGACCGCGCTCATGTCCGGCTGCACCAAGGTGGCCGCGTTCGGAGGGCTGCTACGGATTTTCTACGTTGCGTTCGACCGGGCCGAGTGGGACATCCAACCGATTCTCGGCGTTTTGGCCATCCTCACCATGTTCGGCGGAGCCGTGTTGGCGGTCACCCAGACCGACATCAAGCGGCTGCTCGCCTATTCGTCAATCGCCAACGCCGGCTATCTGTTGGTCGGCGTGATCGCCTTCAACCAGCAGGGACTGCAGACCTCGATGTTCTACCTGGTCGCGTACGGGTTCACGGTCATCGCGGCGTTCGCCGTCGTGACGCTGGTGCGCGACGAGGATGGCGAGGCGACCCACCTCTCGCGCTGGGCCGGGCTGGGCCGGCGTGCTCCGCTGCTCGGCGGCGTGTTCACGTTCCTCCTCCTCGCATTTGCGGGCATCCCGCTGACGAGCGGCTTTACCAGCAAGTTCGGTGTGTTCGCCGCGGCTCTGGGCAACGGAGGCGGGTGGCAGATCGCCGCCGTCATCGCCGGTGTCGTCACGACCGTCGTGCTCGCATTCCCGTACCTTCGGGTGGTCGTCATGATGTGGCTCTCGGAACCGGGCGAATTGAGCCCGTCGGTGGTCATTCCGGGTGCGTTCACGTCGGCCGCGGTCATGGTCGGAGTGCTGGCCACCCTGTTGCTTGGCGTCGCCCCCGGTCCAGTGCTCGACCTCGCGCAACGCGCAGCGACATTCATCCGTTGACCTGGTGTGTCTGCCGTATCCGCTGACCGCGCCCGGTCGCGCGGCTCGCGGATCCTCCGCTGGGTGGCTGTGGCATGGTTGAGGGCGTGGACCCCAGCGAGGCGGGCGAGGCAGTTCAGCCCGTGGCCGGTGCGGTGGTCGGCCTGACCCTGGCCGATCCGGCCCTGGACGAGGCGGTACGAGACATCCTCGAGCAGGTTGAGGACGGCCTACAGGAGGCGGTGACGGCGTCCGATCCCGTGCTCGCCGAGGTGGCGCGGCACCTTGTGAACGCGGGCGGGAAACGTTTCCGGCCTCTCCTCGTGGCACTCAGCGCACAGTTCGGTGACCCCGGTCGGCCGAAGGTGGTGCCCGCGGCTGTCGTGGTCGAGCTCACGCATCTGGCGACGCTCTACCACGACGATGTCATGGACGAGGCGCCGGTGCGGCGCGGTGCCCCGTCGGCGAACGCGCGCTGGGGCAACTCCATCGCCATCCTTACCGGGGACTATCTGTTCGCGCGGGCCGCGGGGCTCGCCGCTGACCTGGGTGCCGAGGCGGTACGGATCCAGGCTCGGACCTTCGCCCGCCTCGTGCACGGACAGATTGCCGAGACCGTCGGTCCCCGCGGATCGGATCCGGTCGAGCACTATCTGCGGGTCATCGCCGACAAAACCGGCTCGCTGATCGGTACCTCCGCCCGGTTCGGCGCCATGTTCTGCGGTGCACCGCAGTCCACAGTGGAGGCTCTGGCCAGCTACGGCGACACGATCGGGATGGCGTTCCAGCTCTCCGACGACCTCCTCGACATCGCATCCGATTCGGCCGAGTCGGGTAAGACCCCGGGTACCGATCTGCGCGAGGGCATACGCACGTTGCCTGTGCTCTATGCGATCGCTGACGACCTGACCAGTCCGCGGCTACGCGCGATTCTCAGCCAGGGCGCGATCGCCGATGACGACGATGTCAGCGAAGCGCTCGACCTGTTGCGGGAGTCGCCGGCGTTGAAGCGGGCCAGGGAGACCGTCCGGACGTACGCCGAACGGGCGAGGGCCCAACTCACCGGGCTGCCGCACACCCCGGGCAGGGAGGCGCTCGACTCGCTCGCCGGCTTCCTCGCCGACCGGACCGTGTAACGCGACCGCCGGGAGCAGGACGGCGAAGATCCAACAGATGTCGTCAGATGCCGCAGTTTTCTGCGGTTTCCGCGACTTCTGTTGGATCATTGTAAGACGTGACGGTCGGCCGAGTTGCGCCGAGACGCCTCGCCCCTGGGTCATCGCAGCTCAGGTCGGGGTCCACCACAGCAGGGTGGTGTTGTCCCAGCGCCGCAGCTCGACCCGTCCGATCTCATCCGGGGTCAGATGGGTACGGCCGGACACGGTCACCTTCGCCCCGGGGTCGGCGGTCCAGGTTCCGATGGTCTCGGCATCCCCACCCGCGCGCGGGATGACCACGAGGCGAAGAACCCAGCGGCCCTCGTACCCACTTGCGTACCAGCACGTCATGACGAGCCTCGAGCCGCCGGCGTCGGGGACGACGCCCACGTCGGCGCCCACCGGTATCCATTCCGCCGAGGCCGGGCGCATCGCACTCATCGCGATCGGCGGCGAGGGCTGCACGTCGCGCAGGTGCACGGCCACGCCGACCCCCACCAGGAGAACCATCACGACCGCGGCCAGCGTCGTGGCGAGCACGGTGCGCCGGCGGCGGGCCCGGCGACGCTGCCGCCCGGCCGCGGTCAGCACTCGTTGCAGCACGGTCGCTGGTATGGCCACGGGGGCCTGATCTTCCCTCAGCGCCACCGCTCTGGCCGGGTCGAGCCGGCCGAGCAGTCCGGGGAGTACGGCGAGATTGGCCACCGACTCACGGCAGGAGGCACATCCGGAGAGGTGCCGCTCGAATTCGGCCCGCTCGGCGGGTGAAAGGGCGCCGAGGACGTACGCGCCGTCCTCGAGCGCATGCTCACACGTCATCGGGTCACCCCCATCTCTTCCAGCACCAATTTGAGCGCCCGCATCGCGTAGTGCGTGCGCGACTTGACCGTCCCCGGCGGTATCCCGAGCACGGTGGCCGCCTCAGCGACCGAGCGTCCGCGGTAGAAGCACTCCACCAGCACATCCCGGTGCGCGGGAGAGAGTTGGCCGAGCGCCTCCTCGATCGTCCAGGCCTCCACGGCCCGGTCCGTCTCGTCGAGGTCACTTCGCGGTTCGGGCGGCGAGTCGGTGAAGACCTCTCCCACCCGCGCCTCCCGGCGGCGCCAGGCGTCGATGGCCAGATGCCGAGCCGTGGTGAACAGCCACGCCCGGGCCGACCCCCGCGCCGGGTCGAGCGCCTCGGGATGCCGCCACGCCCGCAACAGGATCTCCTGTACGAGATCCTCCGCGCGCTGCCGGTCGCCGTCGCAGAGCCTCAGTGCGTGGGCGAAGAGGGCATCCCCGTGTTCGGCCTGCAACGCCCTGATGAGCACGTCATCGTCGTCCGGCAACTGTGCCTCTCGGGCTGGTCCTTACAGGATTCCTTGACGGTCCATGTCACGTCGCGACGCCATCTCCGGTTCACCGGGTTGCGCACCTCACGTCATCTGGCCCAGGACCGTTCGCAAGCTGCGGGGGTCTCGCTGGCGCTCGCCTCCTCGCGCTCACGTCATCTGGCCCAGGACCGTTCGCAAGCTGCGGGGGTCTCGCTGGCGCTCGCCTCCTCGCGCTCACGTCATCTCGGTCTCCATCGCGGCGGCCACGTTACGGGCGGCGCCGACGAGATGGGCCCGGATCTCGTGGGCCGACTCAACAAGCCGTTCGGCTGGCATGGCAGTCGCTAGCACGTACCGGCGCTCGGGATCGCGGTCGGCTCGGACGATCACGGCGGCGCACGCAACTCCGGGGCGGTACTGCGAGACCTCGATCTGCATGCCCCGCCGCTCGCCGATGGCGAGGTCGGCCTCGAGTGCCTCGGGCTGGGTCAGCGTGGACGAGGTGTACGGGCGCATCCCCCAGTCCTTGAGATAGCGCAGCCGCTGGTCGTGGGTGAGGGTGGCGAGCAGAGCCTTACCGAGCGCGGTCGCGTGGGCCCCGTCGTCGAAACCCGGAACCAGATCGTCCAGGTACGGTGACTGCGGCCCTTCGGCGGCGCCGGCCAGCACCACCTGCCCACCGACGAATGTGCCCAGGTAGTGGCTCAACCCCGACTCGTTGGACGCGGTTCGAAGTGCTTCCCCGACTGTCGGCGGACCCTGGAATGCCGCCACCAACTCGCGGAAGCGGTCGGCCACCTCGAGGCCCACCACGTACGTCCCGTCCTCGCGCCGGGCCACGTAGCCCTCGTACGCGAGCGTGCGGATGAGGTGGTACGTCGTCGCGGTGGTCAGCTCGCACCGGCGGGCGATCTGCTTCACCGTCAGGCCCCGCGGGGTCTGACCGACCGCCTCCAGTACGCGTAGAGCACGGGAGACGCTACGGATCAGGTCCGACGGTTCGCCATGAGGGTGCCGCGGCGCCACGGGTCTGACTCTCCTCTCACGGGTGATGCGAGGATTACCAGCAGCCACTCAACCCTAGGTGGACTCGCACGTCAACGCGGTGTCTGACGATTCAAGATTCCGAATCAGAGATGAGCGGGCGCCGGCTCGGCGACGACCGCGTTCCGGCGCGCATCGACCCGGACCCGTCGGACGCCGTCCCACACGAAGATGGCCAGGGCCAGCCATACGAGGGCGAATCCAACAAGTCGCGCCGTCGGCATCGGCTCGCCGAACACCAAGACCCCGCAGGCCAGTTGCAGGATCGGTGCGAGGTACTGCAACAGTCCGATAGTTGACAACGGAATCCGGTTGGCCGCACCGGCGAACAACAGCAGCGGCACCGCGGTGACGGCTCCCCCGACAATCAGCAGAACGGTGTGAATCCCGCCCACGCCGAAGGTGGCGTCGCCACGTGTGCCGAGAATCGTCAGATACACCAGGGCCGGCAGAGCCAGAGCGCCAGACTCCACCGTCAAGCCGTCCGCGGCCGCGACACCGAGCCGCTTCTTCACGAGCCCGTAGAGACCGAACGTCACCGCGAGGGTCAGGGCCAGGTAGGGCACGTGTCCGTAGTCAACCGTCAGGACACCAACGGCGATGGCGCCGACCCCAATCGCGATCCACTGCACAGTGCGCAGCCGCTCACTGAGGACGAAGACCCCCAGCAGGACCGTCACGAGCGGGTTGATGAAGTAGCCGAGCGAGGTCTCCACGACCCTGCCGGAGCCGACGCCGTAGATGTACGTGCCCCAGTTCACCGCGATCAGGACCGATGCAACGCCGATAAGGCCCAGCCGGCGCGGCTGCCGGAGCAGCGCCCGGATCGCGCCCCAGCGGCGGCCAATCGACACCACGACAGCGACCAGGACGAATGACCACACGATGCGATGGGCGAGGATCTCGATCGGTCCGGCGGGCGCGAGCAGCTTCCAATAGAGCGGAAACAGACCCCAGCTCAGATAGGCCGCGACACCGAACAGGTAGCCCGTCCGCGCCCGACCCATGAACTCAACGGTAAGGCTCCGCGAGCAGCGTGGTCCTTATGTGTGTGAGATATCACCTGGCGCGGCCGGCACCATCCGACGACGGGAGTGTCTGCCGCCGTCGTGTCCACATACTGGGAATAGCTTCAAGATCGTGGTTGGGATCAGAAGGGCCGCCACGTACGCCTGTTGCAAATTCTCGGTTCTACTCCACGTGCGTCATTTCGGATGCCGGACCACCGATCTTCGGCCGGTTGTCCGCGGCGGCACCGCGTGTGGACCGGTCGGTGTGCGCATCCCGCGGATCGGAATCGGCAGCGACGTGCACGCGTACGACCCCGATCGGCCGTGCTGGGTCGCCGGCCTCCTTTGGAAGGACACGCCGGGCCTGGCCGCTAAGGCGCACTCCACCGGTCGTGCCGATCCGCTGGGACAGGTGGTCCGGAGATCATGCACGAGTCTCGAACACAGCCTGCTCAGGACTCGCCCCGGTCCTTGATGACCAGACCGAGCCCCCACGAGACGATGCTCACGATCAGCGCGCCGAGCACCGCGTCGGGCCAGAAGTGGTCGACGTGGAATGGGATGCCAAGTTCACCGGAGATCCAGCTGACCAGCCAGTAGAGCAGGCCGTTGACCACCAAGGCGATGAGCCCGAGGGTCAGCACGTAGAGCCCGCAGCCGACGAGCTTGACGATCGGCTTGATGACCGTATTGACGATTCCGAAGATCAGAGCGACCAGGACGACCGTGCCAATGGTCGCCCAGGTCGAAGACGCGGTGACGTTGATTCCCGGGAGGAGCGTCGACAGCCAGACGGCGACCGCCGAACAGACGAGTCGCAACACGTAGCCCAACATGGCCGTGATCGTGTCACAGACGCCGTGACCGCGCAGTACCCGTTTACCCTAGGCTTCCTCCCGACGTATCTGGGAGGGTCGATGGCCGCACGCACCGAACACCTGCGGGCGCATCAGTTCACGATGCAGCGGGTAACTGCCGCATTGGCGCTTCGTGATCCTGACCCCGTCGGGTCGCCGATCGGCCGCGGCGCCGGTGCTGCCTTCGCCGGTGTGATGGTCGCCGTCGTGGCACTCGCCGCGGTCGCCGCGTACGGTGTGCTCCGGCCCGGCGACGACACGTCGTGGCGGGAGGGCCGCTCGGTCATCATCGAACGGGAGACGGGTGCTCGGTTCGTGTACCGCGGCGGTCTCCTTCATCCCACTCTGAACTACGCCTCAGCGCTGCTGATCCTGGGCTCATCGGTGCCGGCGACTGCGATCGTTTCGCATGCATCGCTCGCCGATGTACCGCGCGGTGTACCACTGGGGATCGTCGGGGCGCCCGATCCACTGCCCGCAGCCCGGGATCTGCTCACCGGGGCGTGGACCCTGTGTTCACGGTCCGGAGCGGGATCAGCCGAGTCGCTGCTCGTGGTCGGTGGACCGGTCGCGAAGGAACAGGGTGGTGAACCGCTCGGACCGAGGGCCGCGGTGCTCGCGGTCGATCCGACCGGGGCGTACCACCTGCTCTGGCATGGACACCGGTACGCCATCCGTGACCCCGGCATCGTGCTGACTGCCCTGGCCTGGCGAGGACGGTCGCCGGTCGCCATCGCCGCGGCGTTGCTCAATGCGGTGCCGGCGGGAGACGACCTCGCGCCGATGCGGGTCGTCGGGCCTGGCCGGCACTCGGCTGTACCTGGCCATCGGGTCGGCGAGGTCGTGGTGGGAACGAGCCAGAGCGGCGCCCGGCAGTTCGGACTGGTACGGCCCGAGGGAATAGCGGCCATTACGCAGGTTCAGGCCGACCTGTTGCTCGCCGATCCGGCCAACGATGCCGGAGGTGGGCCGGTCGCGCTCACCGCGGCTCAGCTGGCGGCAGCCCCGCAAGCGCCTTCGCTCGAGCCGACCGGCGACTCCGCGCCACCCGCGACGACCCCCGATCTGCTCCAACCACACGATCGTGGGGGCGTATGCGCGTCCTTTGTGGACGCCGCGACGCAACCGCGACTCAGCGTCTACACGGCTCGCCCCGGGGCGGCCGGCGAGACGCATGCGGCACGCGCCGGGGTGGACTGGATCGCCGTGCAACCGGGCCATGGATCCATTGTGGACTCGGTGGCGGCCCCGGCCGATGGGAGTGGACTGTTGGGGGTGGTCTCGGACCTTGGAGTGTTCTCCGCGGTACCTTCGGCCGCGGTGTTGGCGACCCTCGGGTACTCAGGCGTACGGCCGCAGGAGCTGCCCTCGGCGCTGGTCGCGCTGTTACCCAGGGGTAATCCACTCGATCCCGCGGCCGTTGTCGTCCCGGCCTGACGAGGGTTATCCACAAGCGAAGAGTGCTATCTGGTGCCGGGCACGCTGACCAAGTACGGTCTTGTCACAACGTTTCGACAGATTCCCATGCGGCGAAGTCCGCCTGGCGGATTGGTGAGGTGCATGAGATGCCGACCACACGTGCCGAGGCTGCTGTCATGGCCCAGGTCGCCAACGCGTTCGAGAGTGCACATCAGTCGCTGCAGTCCACCCTCAACTCACTTCTGCGTGAAGTCGAGTCGGTAAAGCAGGACTGGCAGGGCCGCGGCGGTACGTCGTTCGAGCAGGTCAGCCGGGCGTGGGGGGAGGACCAGGGACGGGTGTTGCGGGCCCTCGGAGAGACGGCCGCCGCCATCCGCAGCGCCGGGCAGGTCTACTCGGCGACGGACGACAGCGCTGCCGGCCGGGTCAACGACATCGTGCTTCCACTGTAGAAGGACGGGAGGATCAGAATGGCAATGTACGGCGATGGCCAGCTGCTCGTGAACGTTGGCCGGCTGCGCGAGACCGGCGATCATATTCAAATGGTGGTCAGCTCACTACGGTCTCAGCTGTCAGGGCTCGAGGCGGAGGCGCGACCACTCGTGGCGTCGTGGTCCGGTCCGGCCCGCGAGGCCTACGAGGAGCGGCAGAACACCTGGCGAGCCGCTTCGAACGATCTGGTCTCGATTCTCAGCCGGATCAGGCAAGCTCTCGACGAGTCGGCCACGGACTACGAGGATGCGGAGCGGCGCAACGCCAGCCTGTTCCGCTGAGTCTAGAGATTTCTTGCTTCGGACATCTCGGGAAGGCTGGATCACTCCTACTTTACGCCAGCCCTCGCGCGATTGACGTACCACTGACTGCCCGCTCGTCACCGCCACGCGGCCTGCATCATCGTGGCGTCGGCCAGATCCGCGAACGCCTCCGCCGACCGCTGCCAATCCTCAGCCGTCACCGTCCGGTCGCCGGCCATTCCTGCGTGCGGGTCGGGCGCCGACAGAGCGCCCGGCGCGGGTACGCCGGGTCGCCAGCGCCTGCGCCGTCCGGCGGGCATGGCAGCCGCAACCGCTCCCAGTAGGACGGCTCCAGCGATCAGCGTCACCGCGGCGCCGATCACGACCCCGTCCGGCCCGGGAGACGGGCGGGGCGAGGGGCCCGGTCCAAGGGCCGGGTTCGGCAACGGTCCGGCGGTGGCGCGAAGTCTGGTCACAACTTCGGTCAGGGCCCGCACCGGGTTGACGATGCCGTATCCGTACTGAGGGGACGGAACAGCGCCCGGCGCTGGATCCGCAGTCGCCAGCAGCCGGGCTACCACGTCGGCCCGGGGCAGCGTCGGAAACCGGGCTCGGACGAGCGCCGCGGCGGCGGCGACGAACGCGGCGGCGAAGCTGGTCCCCTCGACGATCTGCTGCCGGTGGCCGGAAGACGCCCCGACAGCGGCCGAGCCGGGGGCGGTGAGGTCGACATAGCGGCCGACCTGGGAAGACGGTGCCCGCAGTCCGTCCCTGCCGATGGCGCCAACGCCGACCACGCCGTCGTAGGCGGCCGGATACGGGATCGGATCGCCGCCGTCATGATTGTTGCCGACCGCGGCGACGACGACGATGTCAGCGGCGAGCGCGGCGGCGACCGCGGAGCGAAGCGCCGGGTCATCGACGGTGGTTGAGATCGATAAGTTGACCACCGCGGGACGCGGGTGCGCGGCGATCGCCATACGGATGCCGGCGGCGAGGTCAGCGACTGTCCCTGCGCCAGCGATACCCGCCCCGTTGTCGATACGCTCGCTCACCCGTACGGGCAGAATCCGGACGCCGGGGGCGAGTCCTTGCAGGCCAGCGCCCGCCTCCTCGGACCCGGCGATGATGCTCGCCACCGCGGTGCCGTGGCCTACGCAGTCCTGGCGCCCGTCGCCTGCCGGATCGAGTGTGTCGGCGCCGGGGACCACGGCCCCGGCCAGCTGCCGTGCCCGGGCGTCGACGCCCGAGTCGACCACGGCGACGGTCACGCCCGATCCATCGGTCAGACGGTGCAGCCGCGGGAGGTCGAAGCGCTGCTGCGGCCACGGGGTACCGGTGAACGGCGGCTGCGGAGCGGGGGCGCTGGCACACGGCCGCACTGTGGCGAGCGGTTCGGCCGCGCTTGCGTCCGAAGCCACCATCGTCATCGCCGCGACGCCAGCCGCCATCGTGATGATGCTTGTGACCAGCCATCGAAGGACCGCAGCGACGTTCAGCCAATACGGACTGACCGCTCGGTGTCCCCGGGCAGCGCGCGTCATCGATGTGACCATGGCCACCAGATGCTAGACCGGAATGGGGCGTCTATGGTTGCCGCCGGCATGCGCCTTGTAAGTTGTCCTGGCAGACGCCCTGCGGGTGCGGCCGCGTGGCATCGTAGGGTTTCACAGGAAGCAGGACCCTACCGGCAGGCGGACGATAGGCAGGGGGTGGCCGATGACCGACTGGCGACCGGCCACCGAGGTCGAGGCGGCCCTGCGCGACGCGCTCAACGCGTCCGACCAGGAGCTGTACTTCCGGCTGCTGTCCCGCTGTGAGCTGCTGCTTCCGGTGTCTGCCGAGGCGCTGGCTGGCCGTGCGACGATGGGCTGGGGCACCTGGACGACCGGGAACCGTACTCACGTCCTGGCGTTCACCTCTCCGGAGGCGCTTCACGCTTCGCTCAACGAGCCGGGCGGCTCGTATCGTGTCGTGCCCTTCCACCGCCTCGGCGCCGACTGGCCCAACTACGAGTGGTGGCTCGCGGTCAACCCCGGCCTTCCGATCGAGGCCTACCTGCCGTCGTGGTTCGTGTCCCAGCTCACCCGGGGCGAGGTGCGCCTGCCAGGCCGCACCATGGGGGCGCGGGCGCGCATCGCTCAAGGAGACCTCGCCGCGGCGCTCAACGGCCGCGTCCGGGCGGTCGGCCCGGCCCCGCCGGTGACGGCTCCGATTCCCACCCGGGTCGCGCCGGCGGCCCTTGGGCACGCCGTGGAGACCGTCGATGCCGAGATCGTGGACTACCCGCCGATTTCCGCGACCGCACGGGTCTATCCGTCGCCGCGTGCTCCCGCCGGCGACGAGCCGGACCCACCCGCGGCGCGAGCAGCGGCCAGCGGCGCGGCCACGATCACCGGGTACGCCCCCAACCCCGGCTATCCGCCGAGCCCGGATTACAGCAATACGACCTTCGCCAGCGAACCGGTCTTCGTCGACCCAGAGCCGACCGTACGCGTGGTGACGACGGCCGAGGACGCACTCCGACCGCTGGTACGCGATCCGCAGGACGCGGTGATCGTGCCACCGCCCGCGGACTGGGCGGCGGGCTTCACGCCGTCGAATGAGACCGAGTCGAATCTTCTGGCCGCGGCCGAAGAGAACAATACCGACGCTTTCCTGTCGACGCTGTTGTTGGCCCGCGTGATCCTGCCCGTGCCGCCGGGCACGCCGACCGGTGCTCGACCGCGCGATCCCGGATTCCCCTGGCAGGTCGAAACAGCTGAGGGCCAGCGCTTCATCGCGGTCTTCACCTCGCCGGAGCGTTTGGAGGACCACACGCTCAGCCGTACGACGAACTCGGTGAGTCTACGCTTCGTGCAGCTCATCGGTGCCTGGCCGGACGAGGAGATATCGTTCGCCATCAACCCGGGTAGCCCGGTCGGCGCCACCCTGCCGGGGTCGCAGATCATCGCGCTGGCCAGCTGGGCGGCCGAGGTCGGCCTGCGCGACGACCCGTCCGGTGACGTGGTCGTGGCCGCGAAGAAGAACGAGTCGACACCCGTGGTCGGGGTAGCCGGGGCGCCGGCGAACGGCGCCGACCGGGCCACCGTCATGCAGCGAACCGTGCCGCACGCACAGGTGCCGTTCTACCTCGAGCGCGGGTACGACCGGGTCGCCGGATTCGTCAACCGGGCCAGCGAGGTTGCCCACCTCAACTCGCCCAGGGAGCTCTACAAGGTCCTGGGGTTGATCTATCCGGGCTCTCCGTTCGCCGACGATGACGTTGAGGTGCACGTCGTGCGCTGGGTCGCGCACCGCTCGGACCTCTACCGGTTGCCGTACGGCGGGCAGCATGAGGCGGGTATGCGGGCCATGCAGGGCTGGGTGATCGAACGGGCGCCGTTCCGGGGCAACGGTTTCGCCCCGGGCGAGACCGCCGTGGTGGCCGAGTTCAAGGTGGACAGTGTCCGCTTGCCGCACGGGGCTCAGATGTGGCGCCTGGGCACGGACGGCTCGGCGACCCTCGTGGCCACCTTCGACGCGGACACGACCCGCTGGGTCATCGGATCGGGCGGCCGTCGTGCGTGACGGCTACTACGGCCGGTGGCGCGGCCGGGAGTTCGAGCTGAGCCCGGACGGGGTCGACATGCGCCTCTACTCGTCGGTGCCGGAGGAGGGGTTCACTCCGGTCAGGCAGGGCCGGTTCGTACGGGTCGTTCCGGCCACTGAGATCGAGGACTTCGTGTACATCCGGACTACCTGCACCTGGCAGGAGGAGCCGTTCATCGTTCTCGGCGAGGCCGACGGGTGGTTGCGGGTCGAGTACACCGGCGGCAAGGCGCCGGTGGCCCGCACGTTGGGTCTGGAAGAGTTCGACTTTGGCGTCTACCAGGGCTGGGCGCCGCTGCGGGAGGTCACCAACCTGCGCGAGTACCGCGCCTGAGACGCAGAGACACTTGCGTCGCCCGTACGCTGAGTCAATGAATCCCGGCCGGGTCGACGACTCCTCGGTACTTCTGGACGGAGACTGGACGCATCGGTTCGTCTCCGCCAACGGCAGCCGGTTCCATATCTGCGAGGCCGGCTCCGGGCCCCTTGTTCTGATGCTGCACGGCTTCCCGGAGTTCTGGGGTGCATGGCGCCACCAGTTGGGGATCCTCGCGGGCGGTGGTTACCGTGCGGTCGCGGTCGACTTGCGCGGGTACGGCGCCAGCGACAAGCCGCCGCGGGGCTACGACGGGTACACGATGGCTGCCGACGTGGCCGGCTTGATCCGGGCTCTGGGCGAGCGGCAGGCAATGCTCGTCGGTACCGGGTTCGGTGGCGTGCTCGCCTGGGCGGTGGCCGCGATGCACCGCACGGTCGTTCGCCGACTTGTCGTTGTGTCTGCGGCACATCCGCTGCGGCTGCGGGCCGCCGCATTCGCCGACGTACGGACCCAGCTTCCGGCCGCCGGCCCGGTACTGCGGTTCCAGCTTCCCCGGTACGAGCACGTGCTCACCCGCGACAACGCGGCTCTGGTCGGTGAGTATCTGCGCCGGTGGGCCGGACCCGCCTGGGCCGCCTCGACCGACTTCGCCCGGTACGAGCAGGAGTGCCGCCGCGCCATGCGGATCCCGCAGGCGGCGTTCTGCTCGCTGGAGGCGTTCCGCTGGGGCGTACGGAGTCTGCTACGCCCGAGCGGCCACCGCTTCCGCAAGGAGCTGCGGACGCCGGTCCAGGTGCCGACGCTGCAGCTGCACGGGGCGTTGGACCCGGTCGTCCTCCCTTCTACCGCCCAGGGATCGGGTCGTTACGTCGAGAGCGCGTACGAGTGGCGACTGCTCGACGGGGTGGGCCACTTCCCGCACCGGGAAGCGCCCGACCTCGTCGCCGGTGAGCTGATGCGCTGGGCCAAGGATTGACCCGCAGGTTAGTCCTCCGAGGACGGGGCGGCGGCGAGTCCGGTCGAGATGAGATCCATCACGGTGGAGTCCTGCAAGGTCGTCACATCGCCGAGGGAACGGTTCTCTGCCACGTCGCGCAGCAGACGCCGCATGATCTTGCCGGAACGGGTCTTGGGCAGCTCCGCAACGAGCAGGATCTGACGTGGTTTGGCGATCGCGCCCAATGTCTTCGCCACGTGAGCGCGCAGCTCCGTGACGAGGGCTTCGTCCCCGTCGATGCCACCGCGGAGGATGACGAACGCGACGATCGCCTGGCCGGTCGTGGGATCGGTCGCGCCGACCACTGCCGACTCGGCGACCTTGGGGTGTGAGACAAGCGCCGACTCGACCTCGGTGGTGGAGATGTTGTGACCGGAGATCAGCATGACGTCGTCGACCCGCCCGAGTAGCCACAGATCGCCGTCGTTGTCCCGCTTGGCCCCGTCGCCCGGGAAGTAGAGGCCGGGGAACCTCGACCAGTACGTGTCGACGTAGCGCTCGTCGTCGCCCCAGATCGTGCGCAGCATGCCGGGCCACGGATCGCGGATGACGAGGTAGCCGCCGCCGCCAGGAGGCACCGGGGCACCGGTGTCGTCGACCACGTCGGCGCTGACCCCGGGGAACGGGCGCATGGCCGAGCCGGGTTTGGTCGCCGCCACGCCCGGCAGCGGCGAGATCATGATGGCACCGGTCTCCGTCTGCCACCAGGTGTCCACGATCGGGCAGCGGTCCTGGCCGATGTTCTTGCGATACCAGATCCACGCCTCGGGGTTGATCGGCTCGCCGACCGTACCGAGCAGCCGCAGCGAGGAGAGGTCGAACTTCGCCGGGATGTCGTCCCCCCATTTGGCGAAGGTGCGGATGGCGGTCGGCGCGGTGTAGAGGATGCTCACCCGGTACTTCTCCACCAGCTCCCAGAACCGCCCTCGGTGGGGGGTGTCCGGAGTGCCCTCGTACATCAACTGGGTCGCGCCGTTCGAGAGCGGTCCATAGACGATGTAACTGTGCCCGGTGACCCAGCCGATGTCCGCGGTGCACCAGAAGACATCAGTCTCGGGCTTGAGGTCGAAGATGGCCCAGTGCGTGTAGGAGACCTGGGTGAGGTACCCGCCGGTCGTGTGGAGGATGCCCTTCGGCTTGGCCGTCGTTCCCGAGGTGTAGAGGATGAACAGCGGATGCTCGGAGTCGAATGGCATCGGAGCGTGTTCCGGGCTGGCCGTGTCCACGACGTCGTGCCACCAAAGGTCGCGTGAGTCGTCCCAGGCGACCTCCTGCCCGGTCCGCCGGACAACAAGTACCTTGCCCACGGTCGGGCATTGCGCGACCGCTTCGTCCACAGTGGGTTTGAGGGCCAGCGGTGCGCCGCGGCGGTATCCGCCATCGGCCGTGATGACGAGAGAGGCATCCTGGTCCTGGATGCGGCCCTTGAGCGCGTCGACCGAGAAGCCGCCGAAGACGACCGAGTGGGTGGCACCGATGCGGGCGCAGGCGAGCATCGCGATCGCCGTCTCAGGGATCATGGGCATGTAGATGGTGACCCGGTCAGTCGGCTGCACTCCGAGGGAGAGCAGGGCGTTGGCCGCCTGGCACACCGAGCGATGCAGCTCGGCGTACGTGATCGTGCGGGTATCGCCGGGCTCCCCCTCCCAATGGATGGCGACCCGGTCACCGAGGCCGGCCTCGACGTGCCGGTCGACGCAGTTGTAGGCGACATTCAGCTCGCCGCCGATGAACCACTTCGCGAATGGCGGGTTGTCCCAGTCGAGGGCCTGGCTCCACGGACGGTTCCAGTGCAGCCGCTGCGCCTGCGTCTCCCAGAATGCGATCCGGTCGATGGCCGCCGCGTCGTAGACATCGGCCCTCACGTTGGCCGACTGCGCCAACGCTGGGGGAGGGGGGAACTGACGGTTCTCCTGCAGCAGGTTGGCCAGTGTCTCTGTCATTCCTGCTCGCCCCCGCGCTCGTTGCGCTGCTGCCACCCCACGAAGACGCTCCGCTGCGCTTCACGTCTCCGCGGGGACCCCGGGATGGGCCACGCGGCCCTGCGATGCACACTCGCTGTCGGCTCGCTCATGTCCGGCAACTCCTCCTCGTCGGGTGGTCTCGCGTGCAGGTTAACCGCGGCGTAACGCTTCGGCGAGTGCCGGGCGTGGCGCCGGTCCGGATCCGCCAAGAACCGTACGCAGGCTACGGGCTCGTTGGCGCTCGCGTCCCGCGCTCACGGGGCGGCTACCGTCGGTACGTGGGTCTCCTCGAGCCGCTGCTGGCCCTGCCGGATGTCGCACCGGCGCTCGCTGCGGCCCAGTCTGCGGCCGACACCGCATTGGCGCAGCGCGAACTACGGCGAGCCGGCAGCCCGGTCGCGGCGAGCGTGGCGGCTGAGCTGAGCCTTCGCTCTGCGGTAGCGAGTGCCGCGCTGGAGGGCCACGCGTTTGAGCTCGCCGAGGTCCGGGCGGGTACGGTCACCGATCCGGTGGTGCAGGGCGCCTTGCGGGTCGCCTCGGCGCTGATCGCGCTGGCGCCGACGTGGCAGTTCGCGCCCCGTCAGGTGTTGGCGCGACTGCATGTCCTGGCCGCCCGCGCCGCCGGCGCCGCCGACGACACGCTGGGCCGCCCGACGGCAACGCCCGGTGTGATGGCCCGGTTGGACGGCGTGTGCGAGATGGTCGCGGCGCCGGCCAGGGCACCGGTCCTCCTGCGTGCGTTTATCGTGCACGGCGAGCTGTTGGCCCTACGCCCATTCGCCGGGCCGAGCGGTCTCGTTGCCCGGGCGGCGGCACGGCTCACGCTCATCGCTGGCGGCTTCGACGCCCGCGGCCTGATCGCCACCGAGCTTGGCCACGTTGCCCGCCAGCCCGAGTATGCCGGCGCGGCCAACGCGTACTCGACCGGAACTCCCGACGGCCTCCGGTCGTGGCTTCGACATTGCTCGGCGGCAGTTGAGCTGGCCGCATCGGAGCTGGTCGAACTCACCCGGCGATGAGTCGCCGGCTGGTCCTGTGTAGACGGACCCATCGCCACGGCGTCCAGCCCGTTGCGCATCGCGACCGTGTACCGCCCGCTGCGCATGCGGACGGCGTCCCGCTCGGGGACGCCGTCGACACACACGTCCGGCCGGGTTACCAGGCGTGCACCTCAGTTCGGTGCTGGCGGGCCCTCTCGAGTCCACCGCACCCTGCCTGCTCGCGGCTGTTCGCGCGTGGGTGCCCGGCGGCCGTGTACGGAACCCGGTATCGATATGACTTCCTCGACACACCGAGGTCCGCGTCTATAGTTTCTACGCCGGTTCGGCGCGGCGCGCTACCTTCGCGACCGAATGTGTGACGCCGTTGCTCACTGAGGAGCCTGTTGTTGCATCGCGAGCTCTGGTGTCCCGAGGACCTTGTGAGGTCGACTCCCGAAGCGTGGTGAGTCCATTGCGTCTGACATCCCGGGGTAGAGCGGCGCAAGATCGGTGTTCCACCATCGGAAACGAGGTGTGGAGCCTGTTGCACATTCTCGTTTCCGCACGCGCAAGGCACCTTCGGAAAGTCCGGCTGCGGTGCCCGGGCCGCTATCGCGTTCACATACTGGGAATCGGCCGCAAGATCGCCGTCAGGGCATCAGAACGGCCGCCAGGCGTTGTTTCTGATGCGGGCACACCGATCTTCGGCGGTTGTCCCGGGATGTGAGACATTGCATCCGTTTCGCGAAGCTGTGGCGGCCGATCTCACCACGGCGCGCCCGGGACACCACTGCCCGCAATACTGCAACAGGCCCCGTGGCGGCCCGTCTGATGCCCTGACGCCGCCTCAGCTGGCGAGGGCGGCACGGATGCGGCGGCGGCGGCCGTACAGGGCGCAGCCGATCAAGATCCCGACGCAGAGTCCGATGGCTGCGGCGGCGGGCACGGCCCGCCGGTCGCGTAACCGGCGGGAGAGGGGGATCGGATGACGGAACTCGAGCACTGGCCAGCCCCGGTCGGCCGCGATGCGCCGGAGCCCGCGGTCAGGGTTGACCGCGGTCGGGTGCCCGACGGCCTCGAGCAACGGAGCATCGGAGATCGAGTCTGAGTAGGCGAACGATCTGCCGAGGTCGTAGTCGCGCTCCTCCGCGAGCCGACGGACCGCCTCCGCTTTCGTCGGCCCGGCAGCGTAGTACGCCACCTCGCCCGTGTACCGCCCATCCTCGACGACCATCCGGGTAGCGATCACGTCGGCGATCCCCAGCTGTTCGGCGATGGGCCGGACCATCTCTTCACCGGAAGTGGAGACGACCACCACGTCCCGTCCGGCCGTCCGATGCTCATCGATGAGTGCGGCCGCCTCGGCGTACACATATGGATTGATCAGATCCTGCAGAGTCTCGTTAACGATCTGGCTCACTTGGTCGACCCGCCAACCCTTGCACAGTGCGGCCACGTGATCCCGGACGCGGGCCATCTGCTGCTCATCGGCGCCGCCGAGGCGGAACATCAGCTGGGCGTAGGCCGACTTCACCATGTCACGCCTGGTGATCAAGCCATCCCGATAGAACGGCCGGCCGAAGGCCAGGGCGCTCGACTTGGCGATAACTGTCTTGTCCAGGTCGAAGAAAGCCGCACTGCGGGCCACGGCCGCAAAGTCTATCCGGCGTGCCCGACGTTTCCGGTGCACGTGGGCCGAGATCCGACACCGCGTCACGTTTGGTGATCCACTCGATGGGAGTGCGTCTGTACGGACAGTGACGATCCTGGTGACATCTGGACGCCCGCCCGGCGTGTCGAAACGCTCACCTCTCGACGCGCGACCGCAGGTCGGGCATGCTTGGGGCGGTTATGTGCCGTGTCATTGCGTAACGGTGTGATACGGCACACGCTCAGCGACACAAGCCGTCGTGGCAGGTGAGCAGAGCGGAGGCGCATCGACCGAAGCACCGCGATAAGCCCTCGGTGGCCGCACCCCCCGCGGACCCGCCGAGTGGGATCGGCTCACCCCCCCGGAGCCGCTCCCCTGACGACCCCCGTCACCCCCCGGACGGGGGTCGTCCTCTTTCGGACATCGGGCGCGGAATCCGCGGACGGGCGACAGCGCCGGAACGGCTCCCAAGACACCCCTCACATGAAACCGCTCCGGCGCGCCGCTACCCCCCGGGATACCCATTCGGTGACGGGAGATGTCGCGGGCGATCGATTTGCTGTGTAGCCAATCGAATCGTCGCCGCAATGTTCGGACGCCATCGTCTCCCAGCCGGAACGGGTGCGCAAGCCCTGGATCGGCTACGTCCGCGTAGCAGATCAACTCGGCCCGTCCTCAGTTGTCCACAGCCCCTGCCGGTGTCCACAGATCATCAGTTCGGACTGGAAAACCGCTTCGCCGGTGAACCACCGTGAAGGCGTACGTCCGGGTCCGTCTGTCCGATGTGGAGCAAAGATGGCGCAACGTTCGTCTTCGGCCGTCCGGGAGCGACCGCATCCACTCGTCGTCACGTCCGATCCGCAGCTGCTGGACGATCTCGTCCGATTGGCGGCCGCCGGCGGTTCCGCCGTTCGAGTCGTGACGGATGCCCTCGCCGCCCGGCCGGATTGGAGCGCCGCACCGTTCGTCCTCCTGGGCGCTGACGCCGCGTGCGATTGCTTACGGGCCGGTCTCGGCGCCCGATCCGCGGTTGTCATCGTGGCGCGAACCATCGGTGGGGCATTGACGTGGTCGATGGTTGAAGGGCTGCGGGCGGAACACGTGGCAGTCCTCCCGGCGGCCGAGGCATGGCTGGTGGACCGCTTCGCCGAGCTCGTCGACGGTAACCCCGACCGCGGCCGCGTCGTCGGTGTCATCGGCGGGCGCGGCGGGGCGGGCGCCAGCGTCCTTGCCACCGCGCTGGCCGTGACCGCGCGTCGTCGCGGACTCGACACGCTGCTCGTTGATGCCGACCCCTACGGCGGCGGTATCGATCTGGTGCTCGGCTGGGAGCGGATGGCAGGGGTGCGCTGGCCCGCGCTGGTCGATGCCCGTGGCCGGCTGAGCCCGCCGGCGCTGGTGGGAGCACTGCCGGGCGAAGGCAGCCTCGCCGTACTGTCGTTCGATCGGTCCGCTGTGGACGGTGTGCCGGCCGCCGCGATGGCGGCCGCGCTGGACGCAGGGCGCCGCGGCCGGGACCTCGTCATCATCGATCTACCTCGGCATTTCGACGACGCGTCGTTGCTGGCTCTGACCGCCGCTGACCGGGCCTACCTGGTCGTACCGGCCGACGTACGATCCTTCGCCGCGGCCAAGGTCATCGCTGAGGTCGTCAGCGCGCATTGTCCAGGGCTCGCGCTCGTCGTACGCGGACCGATCCCCGGCGGTGTCGAGGCCACCGGAATCGCCGCCGCCCTCGACGTCCCCTTGGTTGGGGTGATGCTGTCCGACCCGGGACTCGGCCGGGCACTCGCCGGCGGCGATGCGCCTGCTGCGAGCGGTCGGGGCCCGCTAGCCGAGCTCTGTCGCAACCTGCTCATTGACATCCGTCCCCGGGGCCATCGTGCGGGTGCGAGATGACCAGTGCGCATGGAGATCTCCTCGGGCTCGTGCGTCGGCGGCTGACCGACTCCGCCTCGTCGGCCACCCCGACGGCGGTGATCGACGCCATCCGCGAGCTTCCGACGGCGCCACCACTCGGCGGGCAGGCCCTGCTCCGCCTCGGTGAACGCCTTTACGACGAAATCGCCGGCGCCGGTCCGCTGGCGGCGCTGCTCGCCGACCCCTCGGTTACCGATGTGGTGGTCAACGGTCCGGGTGAGGTCTGGGTCGACCGTGGCGATGGGATGGCCCGGGCGTCGGCGAGCTTCCCGGATGCCGAGGCCGTGCGTCGGCTGGCCCAACGCCTCGCCGCCGCGTGCGAGCGGCGGCTGGACGCGGCTTCACCCTATGTGGACGCTCGCCTGCCGGACGGGACTCGGTTGCACGCCGTCCTCGCGCCGGTCGCGGTCCGTGGGCCGTACCTGTCGCTGCGGACGTTCCGGCCCCGAGCGTTCACTGTGGACGAACTGGTCCGCTGCGGGACCCTCGATGACGACGCCGCGGCTATCGTCACGGCGGTCGTACGGGCCGGCCTTGCCTACCTCGTGAGCGGAGGCACCGGGTCGGGGAAGACAACGCTGCTCGCGACCATGCTCGGCTTGGTGCCGGCGCGAGAACGCATCGTGATCGTGGAGGACGCGACCGAGCTGAACCCGGCGCATCCGCACGTGGTCGCTCTGCAGTCGCGTCCATCCAATGTGGAGGGCAGCGGCGAGGTGACGCTACGCGACCTCGTCCGGCAGGCGCTACGGATGCGGCCGGACCGGCTCGTGGTAGGGGAGTGCCGCGGCGCCGAGGTCGTCGACCTGCTCGGCGCGCTGAACACCGGACACGAGGGCGGGGCCGGGACGCTGCACGCTAACGCGGCCACCGACGTGCCCGCCCGGCTGGAAGCCCTGGGCCTGTTCGGAGGTATCCCGCGGGCGGCGCTGCACGCCCAGGTCGCCGCCGGCCTGAAGGTCGTGCTGCACCTACAGCGTTCGAACGGTGTGCGGCGACTCGCCGAAGTCTGCCTGTTGCTACCGGCCGGAACGGCCAGGCTCATTCAGGCTGTACCGGCGTGGCGTCGCTCGACCGGTCCGGGTCCGGCCGCACTCGCGCTCGCTCTCCTGCTCGAGGCTCGTGGGTGCGCCGTGCCGCCAGTATTGGCGGGACAGACATGATCGCCCGCGCCCTGCTCGGATCCCTCGCCGTGGCCGTTCCCTCAGGAGTTGCCATCGTTGTCGTCCGGACGCTTCGAGCGAGGGCACGGTGGCGGCACGTTGTCCGGCATTCGGCCCGAACGCGTTTGCGGGTACGGGCGCCGCGGATCGGTGAACGGTTCACCGCAGCGTCGCGGCGGCCCTGGTGCGCGCCGGTCGCCGCCGCCGTTTGCGGAGGACTGGGTGAGATCACCGCCGGGCCTGTCGCGGCGGTGGTGGTCGCCGGCTACGCCGTCGCGGGTCTCGTCCTTCTTCGCCGGCAAGAAGATTCCCGACGGCACGTGCGGGAACGGGTGGCCGCGGTAGACGCCGTCTCGACGCTTGCGGCCGAACTTCGTGCCGGCGTGGCGGCATCGGTGGCCTTGGCCGCCGCCCGAGCAGAGGTCGGCGTCCCGCCTGGGTCCGGCGCGGCGCCCATCGTCGCTCGCCTCGGCAGCGCGGTCGCCCTGGCCGAATCGAGCGGAGCGCCCCTGGCGGACGTACTGGATCGGCTGGATCTGCACCTGCGGGCGATGGACCGGGCCCGGCGCACGGCCGAGGCGCAGGCTGCCGGTGCACGTGCCAGTGCGGCGTTGCTGAGCGTGCTTCCCGCCGCCGGAATCGGGCTCGGTTACCTCGTCGGCGTCGACCCTGCCCAGGTGCTGTTGCACACCCCGCTGGGCGCGGGCTGCCTGTGTTGCGCGGTTGTGCTCCAAATCGCCGGCCTGAGGTGGTCGCACCGGCTCAGCCACCTCGAGGTGCCGGCGTGAGGTTCCGGGTCACCGTCAAGTCCGTCCTGTGTGGACTGTTGGCCGCAGTCATCGTTGGTGGCCGGCTGGGAGTCGTTGTCGCCCTGGCCGTCGGCATGGCCGTCCATGGATGGTTGCGGCGGCGGCCGACCCCGGACCAGCTGGCCGAGGTACGCCGACTCGATGCGGACCTTCCATTCGCCGCGGACCTGGTCGCCGCTGCGCTGAGATCCGGAGCGCCGCCCGATTCGGCCGCGGGTTGCGCCGGTCGCGCGCTCGGTGGACCGGTCGGCGAGCGGCTGCAGTCGGTCGCGCGGGCGCTGCGATTGGGCACACCGGCCGACGAGGCGTGGTCCTATCTCGGTGAAGCCGACGCGGCGCGACGCCTTGCCCGAGCCGCCGTGCGCAGCCAGCACAGCGGTGCCGCACTCGCCGGTTCGTTCCTCAAGGTCGCGGATGACCTCCGGGACGACCGACTCATCGCCGCCGACGCCGAGGGCCGTCGGGCCGGCGTGCTCATCGTCTTGCCGCTTGGACTCTGCTTTCTGCCCGCTTTCGTGCTCGCCGGTCTGGTGCCGGTGATCGTCGCCGTGCTCGGCGGCGTCCTCAACCCCTGACGGAGGGAGTCCATCATGCGCAAACTGCTCGCCCGCCTCCATGGCGACGACGGGATGAACACCGCGGAATACGCCGTCGGAACGTTGGCAGCGGTCGCATTCGCCGGTCTGCTGTTCAAGGTCCTGACGTCACCAACTGTCCAGACCGCGTTGTCGGGCATCATCCAGCGGGCGTTGAAGTGACCCGATCACGCCGGGGGTGGCGGGCCCACGGGTCCGTCACCCCGCTCCCATCAGGCGGATCCGCGGTGACGCCTGGTCGGTCGGTCCGGGCACCGGCCGGCAACGGGTCGGGCCGACGCGACGAGGGGAGCGCTTCCGCCGAACTCGCCGCGAGCATGCCGGCGCTCGCCTTACTTCTGTTCATGGCACTCGGCGCGGTGACGGCGTTGCGGACGCAGGTCGAATGCGTCGACGCCGCCCGAGAGGCCGTTCTCGCCGCGTCCCGTGGCGAGGACGGTGCGCTCGCGGCAGTAAAGGTAGCGCCGACCGGAGCGTCCCTGGACATCGATGCCGACGCGGACATGGTGCGAGCGACGGTAAGCGTTCGACTGACCCCGCTCGGGGCGCACATGCCCGCGTTCACTGTTACGGGCTCCGCCGTAGCGGCGATGGAACCCAGCTCGCCGTGATCACCAGGGGTCGACGGGACCAGGGGTCGGCGACCGTGCTGGCACTGGCGGCCGGACTCGCCACCGTCATTGTCGCAGCGGCGGTGGCTGCGGCAGGTGCTGCGATCGTCGCGCGCCATCGGGCTCAGGCCGCGGCGGATGCCGCCGCGCTCGCGGGTAGCGCGCAGGCGATCGCTGGTGAGCAGATCGCCTGCGCCGCGGCCGCGACGATTGCGGCCGCGAACGGAGCCGAGATGATCGACTGCCGGCTCGAGGGGTGGGACGTGCTGGTCACGGTCCAGGTACGCCCGGTCGGACCGGCCGCGACCGCCGGTGTGGCGACCGGCTCGGCTAGAGCCGGCCCCGTGTGAGGCTCGTCGACGGCTGAGGCTGTCGAGGTCCGACGGCGCCGGGCGAAAGTGGGTGATCTACGCCGAGTCAGGTCCCCTCCCAGTGGCAGCCACACGATTTGGCGCCGGGCCCGTGCCACCCGCGTCGGCGCCGGTCACGGATCGCGCCGGGTGTGCCAGCGATGGCAAGATGCTTGCCAGGGAAGGGAGCGTGCATGGAGCTGTCGGTTGCCACCCGTCTCGTCGCGCCGTACGCGGTCGTCGAGGTCGGCGGCGAGGTCGACGTCTACACCGCACCCCGCCTGCGGGATCGGCTCAACGAGGTCGTGGGCTCTGGTCAGACGAACATCGTCGTCGACCTGACCCGGGTCGACTTTCTCGACTCAACCGGTCTGGGTGTGCTCGTCGGCGCAGTTCGGCGCCTGCAACGGGCGAACGGCAGTCTGGTGCTGGTCTGCCCGCAGGAAGGGCTTCTGAAGATCTTCCGGATCGCCGGGCTCGAATCCGTATTCCAGATCTTCGGATCTGTCGCGGAGGCCACCGCGGCCACCCCACGGGACGGATGAGCTTGACGAAGGCGCCCGTGACCCGGCCCACCCCGCCGCCCATGTCGACGGTGCATCTGGCGTTCTCGCCCGACCCGGCATACGTACGGACGATCCGCCTGGTTGCGGCGGCGGTGGCCCGTCGGGCTGGTGTCGCCGACGAGCTGCTTGACGAGGTCCGGCTCGCTATCGGTGAGGCGTGCACGCGGGCGGTGGCTATGCACCGACGGCATGGACTGGCCGATCTCATCGATGTCGCGATGAGCGACGGTGGCCGGTTCGTGGTCCGAGTGACGGATCGAGGTCCCGCGGACCGGGCCCAGGCGGACCCGGGCGAGACCACAGGGGCGATCATCGGTCAGGTGATGGTCGAGACCGGCCATGCGCCAGCGGTCGACGAGGACGCGGTGACCGCCGGCGTTGGCCTCGCCCTGCTCAACGGGCTGGTGCAGGACCTGGTGGTGGGGGCGGCTCCCGACGGCACCGGCACCGAGGTCCGCATGTCCTGGCCAACTCAGCGTCGGTGAGTTTGTCGCTCAGCGCGACTGACAAGGCCCGCGCGATCGGAGCGAGCGCCAAGAGCTCAGCGTTGCCAACGTCGCTGGCCCAACCGGGCACCGCGATGTGAGCCCGGCCACGAGGTGCCGATACAGTACGCCAGTCACGTTTGACGACGCGGCGCTCGCGAGCGGAGTGCCGTTGTGTCGACTCCCTCGAGGAGTTACTCACGCCGAATGCCGCCGCTGGCGGTCGGTCGCCTATACGCCGGTTCGCTGGCGTAGATAAGACCCGGCTAGTCCGGATTGAATAGCTTTCGTAACAGGAGGACAACGAATGTCCGGGACTACCCTCGCCGCCGGTGAGCTGTCCCTTGCCGGCAAGAACCTGACCTACGTACTCATCGCCGCCGTGATTGCGCTCGTTGCGCTCGGATTCGCGGCGGCCCTCGTACGGGCGGTACTGAGTGCCGGCACGGGTACCAAGAAAATGCAGGACATCGCCGGCGCGGTACAGGAAGGCGCTCAGGCCTACCTTCTGCGCCAGTTCAAAACGCTCGGCATGTTCGTGGTCATCGCCGTCGTACTGCTCTTCCTACTCCCGGTGAGCGAGGTCACGGGCAGCGAGGTCGCCGTCAAGATCGGGCGTTCGCTCTTCTTCGTCGTCGGCGCCACCTTCAGCGCCTTCATCGGCGGCGCTGGAATGTCGTTGGCAACCCGGGCGAACGTGCGCGTGGCGGCCGCCGCCCGCCAGGGTCTGAGTGGTCGGACGACAGCAATGCGGATCGCCTTCCGCACCGGCGGCGTCGTTGGCTTCCTCACCGTCGGCCTCGGCCTACTCGGCGCGAGCATCGTTGTCCTGATCTACAAGGGCAACGCGCCGATCGTCCTCGAGGGCTTCGGCTTCGGCGCCGCACTGCTGGCGATGTTCATGCGGGTCGGCGGCGGCATCTTCACCAAGGCCGCGGACGTCGGCGCTGACCTGGTGGGCAAGATCGAGAAGGGCATCCCCGAGGACGACCCTCGCAACGCCGCCACGATCGCCGACAACGTCGGCGACAACGTAGGTGACTGCGCCGGCATGGCGGCTGACCTGTTCGAGTCGTACGCGGTGACGCTGGTCGCCGCGCTCATCCTGGGCCGCGCCGCGTGGGGCATCGACGGTCTGGTGTTCCCGCTGATCATCGGCGGCGTTGGCGTGATCGTGGCGATCGTCGGAGTCTTCGTTACGCGCCTGCGGGCATCCGACCGCTCAGGGATGACCGCGATCAACCGGGCATTCTTCGCGTCCGCCCTCGTCTCGGCCGTGCTTGTGGCGGTCGCGTCGTTCGTGTTCCTGCCGTCGAGCTTCCCCGGCAAGTCGGGCGATCCGCGCTGGATCGCCATCGGCGCGGTGGTCATCGGCATCGTCCTCGCCGCGGTGATCCAGGCACTGACCGGCTACTTCACCGAGACCGGCCGCCGTCCCGTGCGGGACATCGGCACAAGCTCCGAGACCGGGGCGGCCACCGTCATTCTCGCCGGCGTCAGCGTTGGCTTCGAGTCCGCGGTGTATTCGGCTCTGGTCATCGGCGCCGGGGTCTACGGCGCGTACCTGATCGGCGGATCGAGCATCGGCCTGTTCGCGGTTGCGCTCGCCGGAACGGGTCTGTTGACCACGGTCGGCGTGATCGTCGCGATGGACACGTTCGGCCCGATCTCCGACAATGCCCAAGGTATCGCGGAGATGTCCGGCGACATCGACAGCGAGGGGGCTCGGGTCCTGACGGACCTGGACGCTGTCGGCAACACCACCAAGGCGATCACCAAGGGCATAGCGATCGCGACCGCAGTGCTCGCCGCAACCGCGTTGTTCGGCTCGTACACCGATACCGTCGGCATTGCCCTGCTCAAGGCCGGCGTCACCGGCCCGGTGGACATGCTGCTCAACGTCGCCAACGCGCGCAACCTCGTCGGCCTGCTGATCGGCGCCGCGGTCGTTTTTCTCTTCTCCGGCTTGGCGATCAACGCGGTGTCGCGCTCCGCGATGGCGGTCGTCTTCGAGGTCCGCCGGCAGTTCAAGCAGCTGCCAGGGATCATGGACGGGACACAGCGGCCCGAGTACGGCAAGGTCGTTGACATCTGCACCCGCGATGCCCAGCGGGAGCTATTGACGCCAGGCCTCCTGGCGATCATGTCTCCGATCGCGGTCGGCTTCGGCCTGGGCGCCGGTGCGCTCGCTGCCTTCCTCGCCGGGGCCATCGGAACAGGAACGCTCATGGCGCTCTTCCTCGCCAACTCCGGTGGCGCCTGGGACAACGCGAAGAAGATGGTGGAGGACGGCGCCCACGGGGGCAAGGGCTCCGATGCCCATGCCGCGACGATCATCGGCGACACGGTGGGGGATCCATTCAAGGACACCGCCGGACCGGCTATCAACCCGCTGCTCAAGGTGATGAACCTGGTCTCTTTGTTGATCGCCCCCGCGGTGGTCATGTACAGCAACGGCAGCAGCATGAACACCGGCCTGAGGATCACGCTCGCCGTGGTCGCGGCACTTGTCGTCGCAACCGTGGTGACGGTCAGCAAACGCAAGCAGATCGAGACCGCGGCCCCCGAGGAAGTGACGGCCCCGACGGAGACCGGCGAAGCCGATCGCACCCGAGCCGCCGCCAAGCGGTGATAACGGTGAGGCCGAGCCGTCGGAGTTGACCGGAGTTGATAGGGGCACCCTATCGAAAAGCGCCAATAGGGTGCCCCTGCTTACATGCGCAGGGCCTCACGCCCAGGGATCAACCCCCGGCGGGACCGATCGGACGTCCGTGGACGGAGCGCGTGGGCCTTGGGCCGTCGTCCCACCGCGGTCCAGCCCATGCGTCTGTGGCGGGCCCTGGGCCGGGTTGAGCTGGTGGGCCGGATTCACACCGTGGCGCGGCTCCTGCATGGTCGCGGCCCTCGAGTCGCGGATTGCCGGGAGCACCGCCGTAGGGGCGGTCGTTCGCAGGCGGGGAGGGTAGCCAAGGCTCGGCGTACCGGCCGGGCCGGTATCGACGTACGCGCCGTCGTCCGCGGGGGGCCGGGGGGCGCGGAAGAGCAGCCACAGGATGACGGCGCCGATCGCCACGAGGACGCCGCCCATGACGTACAGGTACACCGGTACGCCGCCGGTTTCCCCGGCCAGCGGCGCAGTCCGACCGCCGTCGCCGAGCGGGGCGATGGAAACTCCGGGGCCGGTCGGCAACGGCACGTTCACCGTGGCGGCCGGGGAAGCCGAGTGACTTGGCGTCGGCGTGGCCCTACCGTCGCCGGCCCGCAGTCCGAAAGACGTGCCGTCCGAGCCGAGCTGGTTGCCGTTGCCGTCCAGGGCGATCGCCGCCAGCTCGCCGTGTCCGGTCGGAGCCTCGGGCTGGAACAGGATCTGGTAGCTGCGCTGCGCCCGGGCAAGACCAAGCCAGGCCTCCGGATCGGTGAAGACCAGGTCGCCGCCGTTGCTCGACGATGGGAGCTCCCCGCCATTGCGGTATATATGCACCTGGCCGGGCTGCACTCCGTCCAGGTGAACGACGATCGCGGAGTGAAGGTTGAAAATCGGCTGCCTTGATCGGTTTTCGAACCTGACGCTAAATCCGTCCGGATGACCAGCGGTCTGCGTTGAATTGAGACCCGAGACAGTCACCCGGACCGTGTCCTCGGCGTACGCGGCACGCGCCGACGCCAACGTGGCCAGCACGGCGGCGGCGGCGACGGCGAGCGTCGCGGCGGTACGTCGGAGCGTCCGCTTGGCTGACATCGGTCCACCTCTGATCGGGGCCACGTCTGGTCGGGGGCACGTCGCTGGGCGCTTGACACGACGATACGGGCAGCAACACCGGCATGCAGGCTCAGCTCGCCCACCGTACCCAATGTCCACGACCCTGACGGAGGGACGATGATCGATTCGGGAGCTGCCCGTACAGTTTGATCTCGTGTACGAACGGGTCCGGGACAGCTACGACCGCGTAGCGGGCAAATATGCGACGCAGATCGGCGGTGAGCTCGCCGGCAAGCCACTTGATCGAGCGCTCCTGCGGAGCCTGAGCGAACTAGTGGCCGACGTCGTCGAGGCGACCGGACCCGGGGCTATCGCGGATCTTGGATGTGGGCCGGGTCACGTCGCGGCCTACCTCACGTCGCTCGGCTCCAGCGTGGTCGGCGTAGACATATCGGCGGCGATGGTAGAGATCGGTCGCGCGTGCTATCCGGACGTGCAGTTCCGGGTCGGCTCGCTGCTCGCCATCCCGATCACGGACGGCGAGCTTGCGGGCGGGATCGTCCTCTACTCGATCCTGCATCTCCGGCCAGAGGACCGGTCCCTGGCCTACGCCGAGATGGCCCGGGTCATCCGGCCCGGAGGCTGGTTGCTGGTCGCGTTCCACGTCAGCCTCGCCGGCCACCCGGCCGGCGGGATCATGCATGTGGACGAGTGGTGGGGCGAACGGGTCGACCTCGACTTCTACTACCTGGATCCGGGAGAAGTGGCCGACGGTTTGACCGCCGCCGGATTCAGCGTGATGGCCCGAACCGACCGTGAGCCGTGGCCCGACGTTGAATTGCCGAGCCGGCGAAGCTACCTATTGTGTCGCAGGTCATAGGCTGCTGGGCATGTGCCGTTCGCACCGCCCGCGCCAGTTCGGCCGGCTGGTTGTACCGAGTGACGAATAGTGTCAGCAACCCGACAGTTGTCACTCTTCGGGGCCGAGGCCAGCGCGCCCGAACCCGCCGATCTGGCTGGGCTGCTCGCCAGCGGCGGACTGATCGGCCGGCGGGACGCCACGGCGCAGGTCTCGGTGATCGTCGACCACCCCTGGCGGGCCGCGACTCTGGTCACCGAATGCGCGCGCCGTGGCCTGGCCGCGACCAGCGTGGCGACGCCGGCCGACCACATCGCGGTCCGTACGGCCCACTCGCCCCTGCTCGCCCCGCTCGCCCGGGACTGGATCATCGGCGCGGTCCAGCGGGTGCCGCGTGCGTTCCGACTGGACGGGCGCAGCCTTCGACTCTGGGCGCAGGCAGGCGGACGCTGCGCCGGCGACAACACGTACGTGCTTCCGGCTGGCCCGGCCGAGGAGGTCGACCGGGAGACACTCGGGGCAGGACTGGCCCTGCTCGGGCTCGGAGCTCAGCTGGTGACGGTCCGCGGTACCGGCAGTGCTTTGTACCGTATTGTCGGGAAACGCCGACTCGGTCGGCTCATCGAGTTGATCGGTGATCCGCCCAAGCAGGCACCCGCGGCCATTTGGCCGAGCTAGCCTCGCCAGACGGGGTGCCTCGCGGGACTTCCGCTCTGGGCGGCGCAGGATCGGCCGCGGGCTTCCGAGAGGTCGCAAGCAGGCATGATGGCCGACGTCCACTGCCAGGTTCAGGGGACGTGTACCGTTTGACAACCGTCAGCCTCGATGCCACCGGCGCGACGGTACGAATGATGTAGGGAGTACGGGTGGCGAACGCCAAGACGCAGCAGCGCCTGGTGATCGTCGAATCGCCGGCCAAGGCGAGGACGATCTCCGGCTACCTCGGCCCCGGCTACGTGGTCGAGGCAAGCTACGGCCATGTCCGCGATCTGCCGCGCAACGCCGCCGACGTGCCCGCGCGGTACAAGGGTGAGTCGTGGGCCAGCCTGGGAGTCGACATCGACAACGACTTCGCCGCGCTCTACGTGGTCAGTCCTGATCGGACCAAGCAGGTCTCCAAACTCCGATCCTTGCTCAAGGACTCGGACGAGCTGCTCCTCGCTACGGATGAGGACCGCGAGGGCGAGGCGATCGCGTGGCATCTCGTGGAGACCCTGCGTCCGCGAGTACCGGTGAAGCGGATGGTCTTCCATGAGATCACCCGTCATGCGATCCAGGATGCGGTCGCCAATCCGCGCGACATCGACCATTCCCTTGTGGACGCGCAGGAGGCCAGGCGGATCCTCGACCGGCTCTACGGGTACGAGGTATCCCCGGTGCTCTGGAAGAAGGTGATGCCGAAGGGGCCGGACGGGCGCGCGCTCTCGGCCGGCCGGGTGCAGTCGGTCGCGACCCGCATCGTGGTCCAGCGTGAGCGCGAGCGGATGCGGTTCCATTCGGCGGAGTACTGGGACATCCGGGCGATCCTCGCCGTCGATGTGGACGTGGCCGGGGATACCCAGCCACGTACCTTCCCCGCCACGCTGATCGCGCTGGACGGCGACCGGATCGCTGGTGGCAAGGATTTCGACCCGGCGACCGGTCGCCTGGTCCGGGGTGCGCGCCTGGTCCATCTCGACGGCGATGGTGCCCGGGGGCTCGCCGCCAGGTTGGAGGGCCGCCCGTTCGAGGTCGTCCGCGTGGAGGAGAAGCCCTACCGTCGGCGCCCGTACGCGCCGTTCATCACATCAACGCTGCAGCAGGAGGCCGCCCGAAAGCTGCGGTACTCCTCCGCGCAGACGATGCGGACCGCGCAGAGGTTATACGAGAGCGGCTACATCACGTATATGCGGACCGACTCGGTCAACCTGTCCGCCACGGCTATCGCCGCCGCACGAGCGCAGATAGCCCAGCTCTACGGCAGCAGCTTCGTGCCACCGCAGCCGCGCCAGTACACCGGCAAGGTGAAGAACGCCCAGGAGGCGCACGAAGCGATCCGCCCGGCCGGCGACACGTTCCGCACCCCGGGCGAGGTCCACTCTGAACTGTCCACAGAGGAGTTCAAGTTATACGAGCTGATCTGGCGGCGTACCGTCGCGTCGCAGATGACCGACGCGGTCGGATCGTCGGTGTCGGTGCGCATCCGGGCGGTGTCGGCAGCCCAGGAGGAGTGCGACTTCGGCGCGACCGGCAAGACGATCACGGATCCAGGCTTCCTCAAGGCGTACGTCGAGTCCTCCGACGACCAGGAGGCTGAGGCCGAGGACGTCGAGCACCGGCTGCCGAACCTGGTCAAGGGCCAGCCGCTGGCCGCCGACTCGCTGGAGGCGCTGGGCCACACGACGCAGCCACCCGCGCGCTTCACGGAGGCATCGCTGGTGAAAGCGCTGGAGGACCTGGGGATCGGCCGCCCGTCCACGTACTCCTCGATCATGCAGACCATCCAGGAACGCGGGTACGTCTTCAAGCGGGGCCAGGCCCTCATCCCGTCGTTCCTCGCCTTCGCCGTCGTGGGCCTCCTCGAGCGCCACTTCCCGCGGTTGGTCGACTTCGACTTCACCGCCGCGATGGAGAACGAACTCGACGACATCGCCGGCGGTGAGGCGGCCGCTTTGGACTTCCTGCGCGCGTTCTACTTCGGCACCGATGCCGCGAAGCTGGAGACGATCGCCGGCGCGGGCGGCCTGAAGAAGATGGTCACCGAGAATCTTGGCGAGATCGACGCCCGCGGCATCAACTCGATCCTGCTGTTCCGGGACGACTCTGGCCGAGATGTGGTTGTCCGCGTCGGCCGGTATGGACCGTACCTGCAACGCGCCGTGCCTGGGCAGGAGCAGCTGTCCACATCGGACGATGGCAACGGCAATGGCGGCGACCGCGTCTCCCTGCCGGACGGGATCGCCCCCGACGAGCTGACCCCGGAGAAGGTCGACGAGATCTTCCTAGGCGGCGGCGGCGAGCGCAAGCTCGGCGAGCACCCCGAGACGGGCGAGCCGATCGTCCTCAAGTCGGGCCGGTACGGCCCATACGTGTCCACAGGGGACAAGAACGCATCGTTGCTCCGGTCGCAGTCGCCGGAGACCGTTACCGTCGACGACGCGCTACGCCTGCTCACCCTGCCTCGCCCGGTGGGTACCGACCCTGAGGGTGCGGAGGTCTACGCCGGAGCCGGTCGGTACGGCCCGTACGTCCGTCGCGGAGACGACTACCGGTCGCTGGACAGCGATGACCAGATGTTCACGGTGACCCTCGACGAGGCACTGGCTTTGTTGGCCGCCCCGAAAACGCGCCAGCGCCGGGCACCGGCGGCTCCGCTGCGCGAGGTCGGCGTCGACCCGATCACCGAAAAGGTGCTCGTCATCAAGGATGGCCGGTTCGGCCCATACGTGACCGACGGCGAGACGAACGCGTCGCTACGGCGAGGCATGACCATCGAGGGACTGTCACTGGAGCAGGCGAGCGAGATGCTGGCCGAGCGGCGCGCCAACCCGGCGACTCCCCGCAAGCGCACCGCGAAGAAGGCGCCGGCCCAGGCGGCGACGAAGTCCACGGCCAAGAAGCCCACCGCGAAGAAGACGGCGGCGAAGAAGACCGCGGCGAAGAAGACCGCGGCGAAGAAGACGGCTCGCTGACGGGTTGCCTGGCGGGGCGCCGCAAGCGTGAACGGTTCGCCCACATCCCGGCCTTGGGCCCATGATCGCCGCGCCGGCGTCAGAAACGACGCCAGCGAGCCTGTTGCAAGTTCTGGGGTTCCCCTCGGGCCAAGTCACTCTCGGGGAATGCCTCGGCGGCCGCGCCAGCCGGCATCATATCCACACACTGGGAATCGATCGCACGATCGCCGTAAGGCCATCAGAAGCGTCGCCACGCATCGTTTCTGCTGTAGAACAGCGATCTTCGACCGCGTATCCCAGGATGTGAGGGAGAACGACCCCTTTCACCAAGCTCCGGGCGTCGAACTCGCAACAACCCACAGGGACATGGCAATTCGCGACACCGCAACCGACTCCAGCCGGTCTTTCCTGGTACCGAAACGACGATCTTCCGTCCCGCGAAAGCCGATACGTGGGACGCTGGCCGGCCGTCGGCAAAACGACTCGGCAACCGTCACGGGCCGAAAACCTGCGCCGTGTAGTCGTTCGCGAACACCCTTTCCGGATCGTGCGCATCGCGGGCGGCGAGGAAGTCGTCGAAATGTGGATAGGCCGACCGCAGCGAATCGGCCGTGCGGTAGTGCATCTTTCCCCAGTGGGGCCGGCCGCCCAGGTCGGTGCAGATCGCCTCGAAGCCCTTCAGGTAAGCCTCGTAAGGCATGCCGTGGAACTGATGGATGGCGATGTACACGTTCTCCCGGCCGTAACCATGGGAGAGCCAGATGTCGTCGGCCGCCACGAAACGTACCTCGACCGGGAGTGTCACCTTCACCGGAAGCGTGTCGATAAGACGGCGCAGTCGGGTCAACGCCTCGGCCACAGCGGCCCGGGGCAGTCCATACTCCATCTCGACGAACCGGACCCGTCGGGGCGAGGTGAAGACGAGGTCGGAGCGCTCGGTGTAGTTGCGGGCCGAGAAGAAGGCGGCCGTCGTCCGGAGCAGGGTCGGGGTGAGCCGTGGCGCTGCGCGGCAGAGCCGGCAGACGCCGCCGATGACGGTGTTCTCGAGAAGATCGTCGTTTAACCACGCAGACAAGCGTGAACGCGGTCGGTCGTCGGCCAGCACCCGGTTGTTCGACTTGGTCAGCGTGCGGTCGGTGTAGGGCATCCAGTAGAACTCGAAATGATCATTGGTGGCGACCCGCTCGTCGATCCCCGTGAGCACGGCAGCCAACGGCTCAGGCCGCTCGTCCGCGTGCAGGATGAAGGCGTCGACGCAGCGGAGCGTGACCTCGGTCACGACGCCGATCGCTCCGACGCCGACGCGAGCCGCCTGGAACAGATCGGGATTCTCCGCCGCGGAACAGCGCAGCACCTCGCCGTGGCCGGTCACGATCTCAAGAGCGTCCACGAACGTCGACAGGCAGCCGTAGTCCTTTCCGGTGCCGTGGGTCCCGGTCGCGAGCGCGCCCGTAACGGTCTGTACATCGATGTCACCGAGATTCGGCATCGCCAGGCCGTGGCCGGCCAGCTCGGCATTGAGCGACGAGAGTCGGGTTCCGCCGCGCACCGTGACCAGCTTCGCCGCCGGGTCGACCGCGACCAGGCCGGTCAGCCGATCCAGCTCGAGCCGGACACCCTTCGTCACTGCCGCGGCCGTGAACGAGTGCCCGGCACCGACCGGCTTGACCGTACGGCCGCCAGCCGCTGCCGACCGGACAGCCTCTGCGACCTCGTCGGTGCTCGCAGGGTGCAGCACCGCCGCTGCGGTCGCGCTCTGGTTTCCGGCCCAGTTCGTCCACGCGGGTGTGACCATGGCAAGTGAGTACTCCTCACATATTCGTGGCGTCAACCGCTGACTGCCGAGAGTAGGGCACAATGAACGTTCCGAGTTTCCGGTCAGGCGTTCGCGGAGGTTGTTCGCGTGGTGATTCCGACGAGCCCCGCACCCGCGGGTCCCCTTCGACGGGTGCCGGTCCAGGGTCGCAGCCTCGCCCGGGTCAAGCGCATGCTCGACGCCTGTGCGGAACTCGTCGACGAGGTCGGCTACGACGGCCTCACCACCACGCTGCTTGCCGAACGGGCCTCGGTCGCGATCGGGTCCGTGTACCAGTTCTTTCCGGACAAACGAGCGATCGTCCAGGCGCTGGCGATGCGCAATGTCGAGGCGTACATGACCCAGGTGACCGGTCGGATCTCGGACGGTGTGACCACGACCTGGGCCGACGCGATCGACATCGCCATGGACGAGTACATCGACATGCACCGGACCACCCCCGGCTTCCGGACCCTCCACTTTGGCGATGTCGTAGACCGCTACCTGCTCGACGAGAAGCGGGACAACGACACGGTCATCGCCGAGCAGTTGGGAGGGCTGCTCGTGGACACCTTCGGGCTGCCCGACGGGCGCATGCTCCGTCTCTGTATGTCCATCGCCGTCGAGCTCGGCGATGCTCTCGTCAAGCTGGCCTTCCGGCGCGATCCGGACGGAGACCCGGCGGTTCTCGCCGAGGCGAAGACGATCGTCCGGGAGTACCTCACGCGCAACCTGTCGGGTCCGGCGGTCCAGCGCCAGGGGCCTGCGCCGCTGGCTGCGGCGTTAACGAACACCGCGCAGACGCCGGCCGCCAGGTCGTGACCGAGCCAGCGTGCGAACGCCGTCGAGGCATTGCCCGAAGGTGAACCTGATCCGGCAGATCACGTCAGAGGAACGCCGGCGCGTGCTCGCCCCGGTACGTCGGTACGGACCGCTCGATCCGGTCGCCGCGGACGACGTGGAGCTCGTCGACGTGCTCACACAGCTCGCCGGCCTTGGCATGGCGGAACCAGACCCGGTCGCCCACGCGGAGCGCGTCGGCGGCAGTTCCGGCAAGCGGTGTCTGCACCTCGCCCGCCCCCTCCGTGGGGAGCAGGCGAAGACCCTCCGGTAGGACCGGCCGGGGCTGCCGGGTCGGGTCGGCCGGGCCGGAGGCGACCCATCCGGCGCCATGTACGGTCACCATCCCCGGGGCCGGGCGGCGTACCACGGACGCGGCGAAGTATGCGGCCGGCGCCGGGGTCCACGCAGTGTACGTGTCGAAGAGGGTCGGACCGTAGAGCCCGGACCCGGCCGTGACCTCGGTGACGGATGGGTCGGCCGCGGTCGACGCGATGCTGCCGGTACCGCCGCCGTTGACGAACTCCAGATCGGCGTGTTGTCGGGCCGCCTTCACCGCGGCCGCGCGCCGGCGAAGGATGTCGGCGAACGACCAGCGCTGCATGGTGCGTACGACCCGTCCGTACACGGGCCGGCCGACCGGTGCGTCGCCGAGGCCGGCTATCTGCGCCTCGTACGACATGAGTCCGACCAACCCGAAACCGGGTCGGCTCACGATCGCCCGGGCGAGGGCGTCGATGTCCTTGGCCGAGCGCAGGGGCGAGCGGCGGGCTCCGACGTGCGCCCGGCCGATCGGGCGCCACGAGGCATCGAGGTCGATGCAGACGCGCAGCGGCGGCCGGCGATCGGGTGGCACCACGGAGTCCAGGAAGTCGAGCTGGTCGACATCGTCGATCATGAGCGTTATCGCCGCGGCGGCCGGTGCGGAGGCGGCCAGAGTGGTGAGCGCGAATCGGTCGACGGTCGGGTACCCCATGAGGATGTCGTCACTCGTGTCAGTCCGGTGCAGCCACAGCGCTTCGGCCAGACTGAACGACATGACGCCACGCCATCCGGGGCGGGCCACGATCTCGCCCAGCAGAGGGCGGCAGCGTACCGACTTGCTCGCCACCCGGATCGGCTTGCCCGCGGCCCGCAATACCAGGGCTGCCGTGTTCGCCTCGTAGGCATCGGCGTCCAGGACCGCGAACGGGGGATCGAGTCGTGCCGTCGCCTGGTCGAATCTCGCACGCCGGTCCACGAGCCGATCGGCGGCCGTGTTTGGACCTGTCTGTACCACTAGATCCCGATAATGCTCTGCCTGCACACATGTACCGTAACCTGAAGTCTTGATAACACGAAAGCTCTTCGCGTTACTGGGCCGAATCGGTTGTGGTGCCCGGCACACGTTGGCCCGGGCACAGTGACTGCTCAGGAAGCTGCGGCGACAATTGAGGCGACAATTGTTCCGAGGTCGATTCCCCGGGCGACGCCGGGGTAGACACAACCCGGGATCGGACCGGGGGACGCATGATCGAGAGTCGGGTTACAGTTGGGCGAAGGCGGCCGGCCTTTGCCGGTGAGGCCGTGTGCGTGCACCTGCACGGGCGGGTATCTGCCGTACCGGCGCTAACGTCGGGGCCGGGACGCTCGTCGCGGGTTTTCCATTCCCGGCAGCCGGGTTCGACGCGGAGGTGCCGTCATCGCCAGACGATCGCGTGAGAGCCCGCAGAGCGGGACGGTCTCCGCGCGGGGCGTACCGGAGGCACGGTCGGTCTCCGACACCGAGCGCGCGGCCGCTGCGACGCCGGACCTCGTCGGCCTTTCGGCGCTGCGGTCCCTCCTCAAGATCCGGCCGTTCCGGCGGCTGTGGATCGTGCTGGGAGTCGCTTCGCTCGGCGACTGGCTGGGCCTGCTGGCTACGTCGATCTTCGCCGCCGCGCAGGTGTCGAACACCACAGCGAAGGGCGTGGCATTCGGCGGCGTCATCGCGGTCCGGCTGCTCCCGGCACTCGTGCTCGGTCCGATCGCTGGCGTGTTCGCCGACCGGTTCGATCGGCGCCTCACGATGGTCGTCTGCGACCTGGCCCGGTTCGCTCTCTTCGCCTCGATACCGGTCTTCGCCCTCTTCACCACGAATAGCGCTCTCGTCATCGCCTGGACGGCGATCGCCACGTTCCTGATCGAATCGATCACGATGGCATGGTTGCCGGCCAAGGACGCCTCGGTGCCGAACCTTCTTCCGCGCGCCCGGCTGGAGACGGCGAACCAGATGACGCTCGCGACCACCTACGGACTGACGCCGGTGGCGGCCGCCCTTCTGCTGGCGGGACTGACCAAGGGCTTGTCGTCGCTCTACGCCTCAACCGGCCAGAGCTATCTGGACCCCACCACGTTCTCGCTGTACTTCCTCGCGCTGACCCGGCTCGCCACGGCATTCGTCGTGTTCTTCGGCATCAAGGAGATCAGCGGGCGCGGCGAACGCCGGCGCGAGCAGCCGGGAGTGCTGCGGGAGTTCATCACCGGCTGGGCGTACGTCGGAAGGACGCCGCTGGTCCGCGGGCTGGTGCTCGGAATTCTGGCCGCGTTCGGCGCGGGCGGCATGGTCGTCGGCAGCGCCCAGCTCTATGCCCGCTCGCTGGGCGGCGGCGACTCCACTTTCTACGTACTCTTCGCCATGATCTTCGTCGGCCTCGCGATCGGCATATCCGCCGGACCCAGGCTGATCGGAGCTCTGTCGCGCCGGCGATGGTTCGGCATGTCGATCGTCCTCGCCGGTGTCGCCGTGGGGATGCTCGCCTTCGCGTGGCACCTCACGATCGCGGTCATCTTCGTGCTGCTGGTCGGAGTCGCGGCCGGGATGGCATTCCTATCCGGCACAACGCTGCTGGGCGGCGAGGTCGCCGACGAACTGCGTGGCCGCGTCTTCGGCTTCGTGAACATGTCGACCCGCGTCGTGTTGATGCTCGCCATCTCCCTCTCCAGCGTTCTCGTCGGCCTGGGCAGCGACCGTACGCTGCGGCTGGGCGGGTACGCCCAAACCTTCTCAACCACACGCGTACTGCTGCTGGGCGCCGGCGCGGTGGGAGTAGTCGCCGGAGTCGCCGCATTCCGGCAGATGGACGACAAGCGCGGAGTGCCGATCATCGCGGATCTGTGGAGCTCCCTGCGGGGCCGCCCACTGGGCGTCCCGGAACGGGTCACCAGCCGAGGAGCGTTCATTGTTTTCGAGGGCGGCGAAGGCGCCGGAAAGTCCACGCAGGTCGACCTGCTTGCGGCCGCGTTGACCGACGACGGGCGTCGCGTAGTCGTTACGCGCGAGCCTGGCGCGACCGCCTTCGGCGCTCGCATCCGCAGCCTGCTGCTGGATCACGCCGACCGGCCGCCGAGCGTGGCGCCGAGGGCCGAGGCGCTCCTCTACGCCGCCGACCGGGCCGAGCACGTGGCCACCGTCGTCCGGCCGGCGCTGGCCGAAGGCTCTGTGGTGATCAGCGATCGCTACACCGACTCTTCGCTGGCGTACCAGGGCGCCGGACGTAGCCTGCCGGCCGAAGAGGTCTCCTGGCTCTCGACCTGGGCGACCGGCGGTCTCAAGCCCGACCTGGTCGTCCTGCTCGACATCGAACCGGCCGAGGGTCTGGCCAGAGTCGGCGGCCGTGGCCGGTCCGACCGGGTGGAGAACGAGCCGGCGGCGTTTCACGAGCGGGTCCGCTTCGCGTTCCTCGATCTCGCGACCGCTGATCCTCGTCGCTACCTCGTGGTTGACGCGGCCCGTCCAGCGCAGGTGATCGCCGACAAGGTGCTCGGTCGCGTCCGCGGCCTGCTGCGTGCCCAGTCCGGGCTCGACGGCAATGTTCCGTCCCCACTGTCCGTGCCGGATGTGGCACCCCAACAGATGCTCGACTCGTACCCGTCCGTACCGGCCGAGATGGCCCGGCCCGGCGATGGTGGCAACGGCAATGGGCACCGCGCGACCCAAGGTTCGTCTCTGTCCAAACTGGACGATCGTCGGTGAGGGCCGCGCCCGTCTTCGCCGGCCTCGTCGGCCAGGAGAGCGCCGTCGCCACCCTGGACGAGGCCGCCCGGGCGGCGGCCGCGATCGTCGCCGGCGAGCAGGTCGCGCCGGGCACCATGACCCACGCGTGGCTCTTCACCGGCCCTCCGGGCTCCGGACGGTCGGTCGCGGCGCGAGCGTTCGCGGCCGCCCTGCAATGCCCGTACGGCGGATGCGGGCAGTGCCAGGAGTGTCACACCACGCTGGCCGGCACCCACGCCGACGTCCGTCTGGTCGTACCCGAGGGTCTGTCGATCGCGGTGAGCGAGATGCGGACACTGGTGCTGCGGGCCGCGAGCACGCCGACCGGTGGACGTTGGCAGGTGGTACTGATAGAGGATGCGGACCGGCTGACCGAGGCGGCGAGCAACGCCTTGCTCAAGGCGGTGGAGGAGCCCTCGCCCCGAACTGTCTTCCTGCTCTGCACTCCGTCGACCCATCCGGACGACGTCTCGCTGACGATCCGGTCACGCTGTCGAATAGTGGGCCTGCGGACCCCGAGCGCGGAGGCGATCGCAGCGATGCTCGAACGCGAGGACGGCGTCGACCCGGCCCGCGCGGCCTGGGCCGCGGCCGCTGCCCAGGGTCATATCGGCCGGGCCCGGCGACTCGCCCGTGACCCGCAGGCACGGCAGCGTCGGCAGGCCGTACTCGCAGTGCCCCGAAGACTCTCGGGTATCGGCGCCTGCTTTGATGCCGCGGCCGGGCTGATCGCCGCGACCGAGGCGGAGGCGAACAATACGGTGGTGGAGCTCGACGCGAAGGAAAGGGCCGACCTGGAGACCGCGCTCGGCGCGGGCGGGACGGGTCGCGGTAGCGCCGCGGCGTTCCGCGGGTCGGCGGCGGCATTGAAGGAGCTCGAACGTCGACAGCGATCCCGGGCCACCCGGGTACGTCGCGACGCACTCGACCGGGCCCTCGTCGATCTCGCCGGCTTCTACCGTGACGTACTGGCGGCGCGGTTGGGTTCTGACGTCGCGCCCGTCCATGCCGACGCGGTGGAGGACACCTCGGCGGCGGCCCGCCGCTGGAGTGCCGAGAGCGCGTTGGCTCGGCTCGAGGCGGTGCTGGCCTGTCGGGACGCGATCGAGGCCAACGTGAAGCCACAGATCGCCGTCGAAGCGATGATGGTCACGCTCTGGCAAGGCTAGCGCTCGCTCCTCGCGGTCGCTCGGTCCGCCAAGAACCGCGACCAAGCTGCGGTGCTCGCCGGCGCTCGCTCCTCGCGGTCGCTCGGTCCGCCAAGAACCGCGACCAAGCTGCGGTGCTCGCTGGCACTCGCTCCTCGCGGTAGCTCGCTCGGTGTTATCCACAGGTACGAATGCGGGGTGCCGGCGCGCGCCCGCGGCACGGTAGCGTGCGGGTGGCGACAGGGCGGACGCAAGCGTGAGGGGTTCCCGGTGGGGCGGGAGATCGACGAGGCGTGGATCGAGGACGCGATCGAGCGCTATCAACGGGCGGAGAGCCTACTCGGCGAGTTCGAACGCGCGCTTACCCGCGTCGATGTGACGGTCCGCTCCCCCGACGGCCTGGTCGAGGTCATCGTGTGCGCAGACGGTTCGATCCGGGAGGTCATCATCCATGACGCGGCCCGGGGTATCGATCCACGGGAGCTTTCCAAGGCCGTCCAGTCAGCCGTGACGGCGGCGGCCGAGGCCGCCAGGTGGGCGCGGACCAAGCTGCATCAAGACATGTTCGACGGGTTCCCTGAGCTCAACCTGTTCGACGGAAGGCACCCGCGATGACCCAGAGCCTGGCCGACCTGGCAGCCTCGCTTCGCGCGGCGAGCGCGGCCATTGACCTGGCACGCACGGACGCTCCCCGGCTCGAGCGGCACGGTACGGCCTTCGGCGCAGGTACGACCGGACGGCTCGGGACCATGGGCGAGCGGCTCCACCGGCTCTGGTGCGAAGCCATCGATGCACGGGTCGCCGAAGCATCGGCGATGGTGAAGCGGCTCGACGAAACGGCCGATCGGGTCCTCCGGGCGGCGGCCCAGTACTCCGAGACCGACGCCGCCGCGGGTTCGACGCGGGCGGAGGATCGCTGATGGTCGACACACTGGCCCGCGTGGAGCCCGCCGCCCGTCCCATGCTGGCACAGGTTGACCATGCCATCGGAACCTTGGGTGCTCCGCCTGCGCACCCGGTCTGGGGGATGTTGCGATCGGTCGCCGCGCTGCCCGCCGACGCTGTCGCCGCCGTCGCGGCGTGGGATCCGGCCCCTCTGCGCAACGCCGCACAGATCTTACGGGGCCAGGCCGGGGCGTATCTCGACGCTCCGGTCGGTCGGCCCATGTCCTGGCGGGGAATGGCAGCGAGCGCCTACACCGCGCACGCGATGTCTCTCGCCCGCCACCTCAAGGTCGGGACGGACTCGATGGCGCACCGTCTGGCCGAGACGGCTGGCTATGCCGACGCGGTGGCCGAGTTCTATGAGCGGAGCCGGTCGGGTCTGGCCGAGGTGCTCGCGGAAGTGCTGGCCAGCCGTCAGGTAGTGACCCTCCGCAGCCCGTCGAGCGGTGTGCTGACCACAGTGACCGCGGCCGCCGACATCGCGGCCCGCGTACTGGCGGTGGTCGCGGAGATCGTCGCGACCGGCGAGCACCTCCCCGATTCCTGGCGCGAGCGTGTGGACGAGGTCGGTTTCCAACCGACGTCCGCGGTGGATCCGGACCCGCCGACCATCGACGTACATCACTAGAGCCAGGCCATCGGAGGCTGCCTGCTGAGCGTTGGGGGTAGGGTAACGGGCGTGGCGGGCATGCTCTGCGCGGTGAGCTTCAACCGGTACGGCCGGTTGTACTACTTCGATCCCGGTGAGCTGCGCCCGTCCGTAGGGGAGCGCGTGCTGGTCCCGACCGACGATGGTGACGAGGTGGCCGAGTGTGTCTGGGCCGCCGAATGGACCGATATCGACACGACCGGCTTTCCACGCCTGTCGGGGATGGCCGGCGCCGATAACATCCGGCGGGACGAACAGATCCGGCGGGCAAAGGCGGACGCGAAGGTCGCCGCCAAGCGACTGATCCGAGAGCATGATCTGCCGATGAAGGTGGTGGCGGTCGACCATGTCCTCGGCTCTACCATCGGTGCCGGTGCCCGGACCACGGTCTATTTCACCGCCCCCCACCGGGTGGACTTCCGAAGCCTCGTCCGCGATCTCGGCGCAACGCTGCGTTGCCGGGTCGAGCTGCGTCAACTGTCGGCTCGGGACTCTGCCCGGGTCCAGGGTGGCATCGGCTCCTGTGGGCGGGACCTGTGCTGCGCGACGTTCCTGACCGACTTTGAGCCGGTGACCATCCGAATGGCCAAGGATCAGGAACTGCCGCTCAACCCGATGCGGATCTCGGGCGCGTGCGGGCGTCTCATGTGCTGCCTGAAGTATGAACACCCGCTGTACCAACAGTTTCAGGCGACCGCCCCGGCGGTGGGGGCACGGGTGACGACACCGGACGGACCCGGCCGGGTGGTCTCCCACAGCGTGCCCCGCGACGCGGTCACCGTCCGTCTCGACGCCGACGGCTCGCGCTGCTCCTGCTCTCGCGCCTCCGTCTGCGGCTCCCGCCAGGCCTTCGAGAGCCGCTAGACGACGCCGGTTATTGACTGGACGGTTCTCCTACCGCAAAGTTGTATCAGCGTCCTTACTGACAGCGTCCGAGGCGCAGTGGGGTTCAGGTATCCGGGCGACGTGGCCGCGGTTGGCTACCGTACACTAAATGCTCGCCGCCGCCTTAGCTCAGTCGGCCAGAGCGACGCACTCGTAATGCGTAGGTCCCGGGTTCGATTCCCGGAGGCGGCTCCACCGGCAGCTCCCTTCACCGTTGATCGGACTCTGCCGATGGGCTCGGCGTTTGCCCACTCCTTAGCCGGGTATCGATGCGTGGACCGGAGTCCGGTCGTGAGGAGGTGATTCGGCGTGAACAGCCGCGCGAGAGTCCTTGGTCAACCCGTCAATCCCGTATTGATGCTGCTGCCGTTGGGGATTCTTATCTCGGCGACGCTCGCCGACCTCGGCGCCACGATGAGCGGGCTGAGGTTCTTTGCGACCATCGCGCACGCCGACATGGTTCCCGGACTCCTGTCGGGGGTGCTCGCGCTGTGCGCGCTGCTCGTCGATCTCGTGACCGCCCCGGTGGGGTCGATCGCCCGGGCGGTCATGTCCGTCGTGTGCGTTGCGTTCGGCTCGATGATCGGGGTCTTCACGGTGGTCTGGTCGCTTGGGGCCGACTCCGGCGGCGCTGCCAACGGCGGCCTGTTCGTTCTCGAGGTGATCGCCCTCATCAGCGGCGTCATGGCCGCCCGTTTCGCCCGCGGCCTCGTCGTTGGCCGAGCGCTGCCGAGGGTGCTGGAATCGGTAGTCGCGACGCATGCCGACCACCGTCAGTCCGTCAGGCCCGCGGACGTGCGCTGGGTGCCGTCGTGCCGGCCGGACGATCCCGACGCGACGGTGGCCATCTTCGGTATCGCAACCGGGCGCGCCCCCGTACGCGCAAGCTGACGCGGCCACGAGCCGGGATCGTACCCGGGATCGTGGCACCTGCTGTCGAGCGGATTTCCGGCTGCGCGACCTGTTGCGGGGGTGCTACCGGGACGTACCGTTCGTTCATGCGGAGCACGATGATGGAGACGCCCCTACAGGTTTCCCGTTTACTGCGGCACGGTTCCACCGTGCACGGCGGCGCGGAGGTTGTCACGTGGACCGCCGACGGCCCGCGCCGTACCTCGTACGCCGACGTCGGCGCCGCCGCGGCCCGCCTGGCCCATGCCTTGCGTGAGGACCTGGGGATCACCGGCGACGAGCGGGTCGGCACGCTGATGTGGAACAACGCCGAGCACCTGGTCGCCTACCTCGCCGTGCCGAGCATGGGTGCCGTGCTGCACACGCTCAACCTGCGGCTCTTTCCTGAACAGTTGGTCTACATCGTCAATCACGCCGAGGACGCGGTCGTGCTCGTCGATTCGACGCTGATCCCGCTGTTGGCCGGTGTGTTGCCCCACCTGACGAATGTGCGCCACATCGTCGCGGTCGGGGGTGGAGATCCGGCGCCGTTGGCCGCGGCCGGCAGCGACCGGGTGCAGATCCATAACTGGGACGCGCTGCTGCGCACCAAGCCGGACACGTTCGACTGGCCGCAGATCGACGAAAACGATGCCGCGGCGCTCTGCTACACCTCTGGGACGACCGGCAACCCGAAGGGCGTGGCCTACAGTCACCGCTCGGTCTATCTGCACTCGATGCAGGTCTGTTCCCACGAGGCGTTCGGCCTCAGCGGTACCAGTCGGGTTCTCGCGGTGGTGCCGATGTTCCACGCGATGGCCTGGGGTCTGCCGTACGCGTCGTTCCTCTCCGGGGCGTCGCTGATCATGCCGGACCGATTTCTGCAGGCGGCGCCACTGGCGACGATGATCGCGTCCGAGCGTCCCACGCTCGCCGGGGCGGTGCCGACGATCTGGACCGACCTGCTGGCCTATCTCGACGCGAACCCGACCGACACCTCGTCCTTGAAAGAGGTGATCGTTGGTGGTTCGGCCTGTCCGCCCTCGCTCATGCACGCCTTCGCCGAGCGGCACGGAATCGAGGTCATCCACGCGTGGGGCATGACCGAGATGTCGCCGCTGGGCTCGGTCTCCCGGCCGCCGGCCGGAACGTCGGGTCCGGAGGCGTGGGCGTACCGGTACACCCAGGGCCGGGTACCCGCGTCGGTGGAGGCCCGCATCGTCGGTCCCGCCGGCGACGTCATGCCGGCGGACGGGAAGTCCGTGGGTGAGCTGGAGGTCCGCGGGCCGTGGATCACCCAGACCTACGTCCGCGAGTCGGAGCCTGATCCGGAAAAGTTCCGTGATGGCTGGCTGCGCACCGGCGACGTCGGTGTGCTCTCCCCCGACGGTTACCTCACCCTTACGGACAGGGCGAAGGACGTCATCAAGTCGGGCGGTGAGTGGATCAGCTCCGTCGAGCTGGAGAACGCGCTGATGGCACATCCCGCGGTGGTGGAGGCCTGCGTGGTCGGCGTACCCGATGAGCGGTGGGGTGAACGTCCACTGGCGACAGTGGTGATCCGCGAGGGCGCCTCCACCACCATCGAAGAGCTGAGGGCGTTCCTGACCTCCAGCGTCGCCCACTGGCAACTGCCGGAGCGGTGGGCGTTCATCGAGGCCGTGCCGAAGACCTCCGTCGGCAAGTTCGACAAGAAGCGGGTACGCGCCCAGTACGCGGATGGAACGCTCAACGTCAGCCACCTGACCTGAGCGTTACGGGTCGAGGTTGGTGGCAAGCGGCTCACGCCGACTTGCGTGCCTTTGCCGGAGCCTTCTTCGCCGGGGCCTTTCGGGCCGGAGCCTTCTTGGCCGTGGTCTCCCCACCGGTGGACTTGGCCGCGGCGGCCTTCTTCGCGGGCGCCTTCGTGGCCTGAGTTCGACCGGTCGCCTTCGCCGGGGCCGCGCGTTTTGCCGGTGCCTTCTTGGCCGACCGGGCGGCGTGGATGGGCGTCGGCTCGACCGGTTCGTGCTCGGCCGGGGCGGCTCCGGCCTCGCGGGCCGCCTTGGCCCGCTCCACCGAAGCGCGCAGGGCCGCCATCAGATCGATCGCACCGGAGGGCGCCTCCTCGGCCTCGGGTGGTGCGACGATCTCCTTACCGCTGACCTTCGCGTCGATGACCTGCTGGAGCGCCGCCCGGTAGTCGTCGGTGAACTCCTCCGGCTTGAAGTCACCCGCCATCGACTCGATCAAGGAGGACGCCATGGCCAGCTCCTGCGGCCGTACGGTGACATCCTCGTCGAGGAAGTCGAAGTTCGACACGCGAACCTCGTCGGGCCACAGCATGGTGTTGAGTACCAGGACGCCCTCGCGTACCCGAAGGGTCGCGAGCTGTTCGCGTTGCCGTAGCGCCACCTTGACGATGGCCACCCGGTCGGACTCGGTGAGCGCGTCCCGCAGGAGCATGTAGGGCTTGGTTCCGACGGGATCGGGCTCGAGGTAGTACGCCTTGTTGTAGAGGATCGGGTCCACCTGCTCGGATGGAACGAATTCGAGAACGTCGATGGCCCGGCTTGTTGAGAGCGGCAGCTCGGCGAAGTCCTCATCGCTGAGGACGACCATCTCGCCGCCGCCGAGGTCGTACCCCTTCGCGATGTCGTCGTAGGCGACCTCGGCGCCGTCGATGGAGCAGACCCGCTTGTACTTGATGCGGCCGCCGTCGCTGCGGTGCACCTGGTGGAACCGGATGTCCTTCTCTTCGGTGGCTGAGTAGAGCTTCACCCCGATGGAGACGAGCCCGAACGACACCGCGCCCTTCCAGATGGCCCTCATGCCTGCTCGCCTCCTCGCTCGCTCCGCTGCTGCCACCCCACGAAGAGCCGCGTTGTCCGGCTCGCAAGCTCGCCGTCGTGCTTCGTTGTTCGGCTCGCAAGCTCGCCGTCGTGCTTCGTTGTTCGGCTCGCAAGCTCGCCGTCGTGCTTCGTTGTTCGGCTCGCAAGCTCGCCGAAGCGGCTCCGCTGGGCTCCACGTCTCCGCGGGGACCCCGGCCCCCACCCCACGAAGACGCGCCGCTGCGCTGCACGTCTCCGCGGGGACCCCCGGGAAGGCCTGGCGGCCCTGCGATGCTCACTCGCTGTCGGCTCGCTCATGGCCGCTCCTCACCCCGTTGACCTGCCGAACCTCCAGCATGGCACCTCTCGGCCGGATCCGTCGATCACGCCCGTAGGGTTGGTAGGTGCCAGCGGCGCCGAAACCCATGCTGGCCACCGCCGGCGAGCTCCCGACGGGGCCGGGCTGGTCGTTCGAGTTCAAATGGGACGGCGTCCGGGCCCTTGCGGTGATGAGCCCGACGGCTGTTCATTGGTACGCGCGTTCGGGAGCGGAGATCACCAAAGCATATCCGGAACTCGTCGGCCTGCGCGAGGCGCTCGCGGCCGAGGGCATTGTCGATACCGTTCTCGACGGGGAGATCGTCGTACTCGACGAGTCCGGGCGGCCTTCGTTCATGGCGCTCGCCGAGCGGATGCACGTCCGTGAGGCCGGCCGGGCAAAGCAGCTCTCGGCCACGCTGCCGGTGAGCTACATGATCTTCGACATTCTGACCGCGAACGGTACGGACATCCGGGGCGTGCCCTACGTGGAACGTCGCGGGCTGCTCGAGTCGCTCGCGGGGCGGCTGGCTGAGACTGGCCGGTTCATCGTCCCGCCCCGATTCGGCGACGGGCCGGCCACGCTCGCGGCGGCCCGGGAGCTGACCCTCGAAGGCGTCGTCGCGAAGCGCCTCTCCTCCGTCTACCGGCCCGGCATGCGCTCACCAGACTGGATCAAACTGAAGAACGACCAGACCGGGGACTACGTCGTCGGCGCCTGGCGGACCGGTCGGCGGGAGCTGGGTGCGCTGCTTGTCGGTACGCCGGGGCCGGACGGGTTGCGCTACCGGGGGCGGGTCGGCGGCGGGATCTCCGCAGCGGTCGAGCGGGAACTCCTCGCCCGGCTGGGTCCACTTCAGACGGATCGGTCCCCGTTCGTCGACGAGGTGCCCCGCGAGGACCTCAAGGGTTCGTCCTATGTGGAGCCTGTACTGGTGGTGGAGGTGCGGTACGGCACCCTGACGCCCGACGGACGGCTCCGATTCCCCCGATTCGTCCGGCTACGCCCGGACAAGGATCCCGCGGAGACGGCCGATGAATGATCGGGTGCTCGTTCACATCGCGGGGCGCGAGCTCGAACTGTCCAACTTGGACAAGGTGATGTACCCGGCGACCGGGTTCACCAAGGGTGAGGTCATCGACTACTACGTACGGATGGCAGACGTGCTCCTCCCGCATCTGCGGGACCGGCCGCTCACCCGCATCCGCTACCCGAACGGCGTCGAGGCGGCGAGCTTCTTCGAGAAGAACGCCCCGGGCGGGACTCCGTCGTGGGTACGTCGGGAGCGTCTGCCCGTGCCGGGATCCGCGTCGGGCCGAGAAACCCTGGATTTCATCGTGGTCGACGAGGTGGCGACCCTCGCGTGGCTGGCCAATATGGCCGCGATCGAACTCCACACTCCACAGTGGAGGCTCGATGGGAGTACGCCGGTGAACCCCGATCTGCTCGTGGCGGATCTGGACCCCGGCCCGCCCGCCGGCCTGCCCGAGTGCTGTCTGGTGGCCGTCGCCGCCCGCCACCGTCTCGAGCTGGACGGACTACGGGTGTTCGCCAAGACGTCGGGCAAGAAGGGCATGCAGTTGCTGTGCCGGCTGCCGGGCACGCAGACCTCTGAAGAGGTCACCGCCTACGCCCACCGGGTGGCCGACGATCTTGAATCCGCGCTGCCGGAACTGGTGACCGCGAAGATGACCAAGAAACTGCGGCCCGGCAAGGTGTTCTTCGACTGGAGCCAGAACGTCGCGGCGAAGACGACCGTCTCCGCGTACTCACTGCGCGCGACCCCTCAGCCACACGTCTCGGCGCCGGTCACCTGGGCCGAGGTCGAGGCTGGCACAGTACGCCCGATGCTGCCGGACGAGGTTCTGGCGCGTGTGGCCACCGACGGGGATCTACTCGGCCCGCTGGTGTGACGCCGCCGTTGTGCCCGGACGACGCCAGGGCGCCTCGACTCAGTCGCGGGGCGTCCAATTGCGACGGATGACGACGAGCTCCGCCTCCGCGGCCGCCAGGTCCCGATCCCTTGGGCGGGCCGCGTCCCGCGCCCGCATCGCCACTGTCGGCTTCACCTGGGAGGAGCCGCCGCCGATGAGGCCGCGAAGATTCCGCTCCGAGACGGCCTCGGTGTCGACGACGCCGAAGTCAGCCGGCCCCACGTCGGCGACGTCCGAGATCACCGCCCCCGGCTCGGTATCGGCGTCGGGCACACGGCGTACTCTTCGCCGGCGGCGGCTCTGGTCGGCTCCGGAGCGCTCCATGCCGCCGAGGCTATATCAGCTGAACTCATATGGCCTCGAGAGCGGACGGTGAGCGGTGCCAGCCGAACGCGCTGCTCGCCACGGCGAGTGCCCCTGGGTGCAGCTCCCGGACCAGGCCGGCATCGGCAAGCGTCGACAACGGCGCGCCGCCCAGGTACGCCGCTCCGAGCGCGCCGACCGTGCAGCTCAGGTCGGCGGGTTCCGTGGTTGGCCGGCAGGAGGCGGTATCCGGCGAGCCAGAGAGCCGGAACCGGCCGTTGTTCTCGCTGATGACGCCGTCCAGCACGTCGAGGACGATGTCGACCGGCGCGGTGTACCGCCGCGCGGCCAGCGCCGCCGGGACGTCCAGCACCCGGAGCCAGATCGCGTCGCCCGCTGTAGCGCCGAGCCGGCGTGGCTCGTTGACCATGTAGGGCAGTGGATCGTGCACGCCGGCGATGTACCAGTTGGTCGACCGGGTGAGGTCCATCGAGAGCAGGTGGTTCCAGAGCGCGGCGTACGCAGCCGGGGCGGTCGCCGCGATCTCACGGATGTTGACCGTGCCGTTGGGACCGCTTGTGCTCCAGTCCTCGTGTCCGGACCATAGTGCGTATCCGTCCGGCCCGGCCTCGGTCTCGTGCAGGAGGACGCGCAGTTCCGTGCTGCCATGGCGACTCGACGGCGGATCGCCAAGGCGGTAGTCCCAGTCTCGCGGCCGCCGCTCCGACCAGCCCGGCCGCGCGGGGTAGAGCTGGTCGTAGACCTTGGCGATCGCATCGCGAAAGTCGGCCGTACTGCCGTCCCGGAGGCGACCGCCGGACGCGTCGGCGGTGATCCGAACCTCACGGGTGTCGATCGACAAGGCCAGCTTGCGGACCGCTTGGCCGTACCCGAAGCGTTGATAGATCCGTCCCTCGCTGGCCCACAGAATCGCGATCGGCTCGCCGGCCGCACGCATGTCGGCGAACTGCTGCCGCATGAAGCGGGTGAGCACTCCCTGCCGTCGGGCGGTTGCCGCGACCGCGACGAACGTCACGTGTCCGGTCGGAACCACGGCGCCGGGGACGGCCAGCTGCCGGGTCACGATGCCGGCAGTGCCGACGATCTGGCCGTCACGGCGCGCAACGAGGCACCGCTCCGGCTGGTACACGAGCTTCTCGCGGTCGCGGACCTCGTCCTCCATCACCTCGTGGAACGCCGTGGCGAGCAGTCGGCTGAAATCGGGCCAGTCGGCCTCGGTCGGTACCTCGATCGTGATGTCATCGCTCACGCCTCCGTCCTACCCGGTCAGGGCCCGATGAGCGAACGAATTCGCCGCCCGCGGAGGCGAATCAGGTGAGCCCCGTCGCCGACGCCTGCGGAGGCGAATCAGGTGACCACAGTCGCCGACGCCCGCGGAGGCGAATCAGGTGAGCACAGTCGCCGACGCCTGGGTGCCGGAGGGCGACATCGATAGCTACCCTCGGCGGTGGAACCCGCATCCGGAGCCGCCCATGCATCCCCCGGTCGACCCTTGGGGCTCGCCGACAGAACCGACCTCGCCGCTGCCGATGTACGGCCGCGCGGCGGTGCCGCCGGCCGCCGAGCAGACGGAGTTCGAGCCGATGCCACGCCGCCGATGGCGCGCGGTCGACTTTCGCGAGTTGGGTCGACGGGCGATGAGCGGTCGCGCCGAACGGGATCGGCTCGACAGACCGCGGCCACCGATGCCCCACGTCTCATGGCAGCGATCGGGCGTCGCCTCACGCCGCATGCTGTTCGACGGCTGGGGGTTCACCGCCACTGGTCTGGTGGTGCTCTTCTGCGGCTGGGGCGTCTGGGCGGCGGCGGGAGGCGCCGGCCGTGCCGTACCGCCGCTGATCGACCTGCTCGTCGTCGTCGCCGTCGGCGCGATCGTCTTCGCGGTGCTCAGGCTGGCGAGCCGCGTCGTGATCGAGGGGATGTGGGGTCGCCGGCGGCCCCATGCCCGCTGGGCCCACTTCATCACAGGACTGTTCCTGACGGTCGTCGGCGTGTCGTACCTGCTCCACAATGCGTGGCTCGGTGAGGGCGTCGCCTGGCTTCGCGATCTTTGGCAGCGGCGGTAAGGCGGCGACCGGTGGCCGTGACGGTAGATTTCAGCCCAGGCGAAAAACTCAGCCGTGTCGCTCGCCGTCCCAGCGCCGGATCAAGCGCAGACTGCGCCATGCGGATGGCCGGACACGGACGGGTCAACCGGTTCGGCCGCGGGACGAGGAGCAACGATGATCGACAGGAGCACGCTCGGCGTTACCGCCGAGCCAGAAGAGGTCGAGGCGGTCCTGCACAACCTGTGCGGCTACCACCTCGCGGAGCCTGACCCGCTGTTCCGCTACACCGCGCTCACCCGCGAGCAGGTGCTCTACGACGCGGTCGTCGCGTCGATCAAGCGCGAACGCGGCCGGGCGCTCGCCGACCTGTCCGCCGCCGGGCACACTCTCACTCAGATCGCGAACTCAACGAATCTTGGCACCCGTCAACGGGTCCAGCGTCTGATCGCCAAGGCGAGGGAGGCCGACGAGGCCGCCGCGGCGCTTCAGGTCGCCTCGCGCGAGTTCCAGGAACGCCTCGCGGCGGTGGAGGCGACCCTGGACGAGGTGGTCGGCGGCGCCGACCTGCCCGGAATCGCCGAGGTCGAGCGGGGCGCGTTCGACCTGCCCGCGCCGCGCCACCTGTTCCACGACTTCTTCGACGACGACGTGGATGCGCCCCCGGTCGACTCCGGCGGCGTCCTGGAGCCGACCCGTCCGATGCCGGCCCTCCGCCCGTTGCTGCAACCCACCAAGGAGATGCCGTCGCAGGAGGAAGAGGCCGCTCCGTGGTGGCGACGCAAGAACGGCACGGGCGCCGCCTAGGGGCCGTCCTCGGAGACGACCGACGAGAAAAGTCCCGCTACCTCGCCGGCGATGGCGAGTTCCTCGTCAGTGGGTATCACGCAGACTGTCACCCGCGAATCGTCCGGGGAGATGATCCGCGCACCATCGCCCTTGTTGCGGTCCGGGTCGATGGCGATGCCCCACATCTGCAGACCGCTCACACTCTCCGCCCTGACGGCTGCGGCGTTCTCACCGACTCCGGCCGTGAAGGTGATCGCGTCGAGCCGGCCGAGGACGGCGTGATAGGCGCCGACATAGGTACGGATTCGGTGGCAGTACACGTCGACGGCGAGCGCGGCGTCGGGGTCGCCGGCATCCCGCCGGTCCAGTACCGCGCGCATATCGATGTCGCCACAGAGACCTGATAGTCCACTGTGGTGGTTCAGCAGGTCGTCGAGCTGGGCGGTACTGAACTGCAGGGTACGCTGCATGTGGAGCAGGACACCCGGGTCGATGTCCCCGCCCCGGGTGCCCATCACGAGGCCCTCCAACGGCGTGAAGCCCATCGACGTCGCGACGCTCCGCCCGCCGGCGACCGCGGTCGCGCTTGCGCCGTTGCCCAGGTGCAGCACGATCAGATTCAGGTCGGCAAGTGGTCGGCCCAGCAGATCGGCCGTCCGCTCGGAGACATACCGGTGCGAGGTGCCGTGGAAGCCGTACCGGCGGATCCCGAGCTCGGTGGCGAGCGAGCGGTCGATGGCGTACGTCGCCGCCACCGGCGACAGTGTGAGGTGGAACGATGTGTCGAAGACGGCGACCTGGGGCAGGTCGGGCCGGCGCGCCCGGGACGCCTCGATCCCGGCGATGGCACCCGGATTGTGCAGTGGTGCCAGCGGCACGAGATCTTTGAGCGTCCGCACGACATCGTCGTCGATCACCGTCGGGCCGGTGAACCGACTGCCGCCGTGGACGACCCGATGCCCGACCGCGCTGAGCTGCGTCGCGGCCGGAATCTGCGCAAAGACCTCGGCCAACGCGGCAGCGTGATCGGGAACCGAGCCGGGCTGGCCGATACGCTCGACGATCCCGCGGTTTCCGTCCGCAGGCGCGACGGTATCGACGACGCGGTACTTCAGCGTCGACGAGCCGCTGTTGAGCACAAGAACCAAGATCGGCATAGCGTACGCGCCGACGCGGACGGTATCCGGCCGACCCGGCACGGGCGTGGGGCCGAATTGGTCCGTCTTGCACCGGTTGTATACATGGCATGAAGATCGTTTCCGTACATAAGCGCAGTCTCGCCGAGCGTCGGCTTTAGCTGCGGCAACCGGACGGCGCCGGCGGCCTTGACCGCGGTGTGCCGGCCGCGTATTTGCCGCGTCGAGCCTCCATCCGCTGATCCTCGGCGAGGCCGTCGGAGACGTGCAGGACAGCCGGGCCGGAAAACCTGTCACTGCATTTCATGTGCACGGCTTGACCTGTGGTTGCACGTGTGCCTATAGTGCTAACAACCTAGATGAATGGGTGTTGAGCGGTGATCGAGTTCCACCTGGACGGCCGCTCCGGCGTCGCCCCGTACATGCAGCTGATACAGCAGGTCCGCCAGGCCATGCGGCTGGGCCTGCTGGCTGAGGGCGACCAGCTACCGACAGTCAAGGACGTCGTCGCGAAGGTGGCGATCAATCCGAATACGGTGCTGAAGGCCTACCGGGAACTCGAATACGAGGGCCTCGTCACTCCCCGGCCGGGTGTTGGCACTTTTGTCACCCGCACCCTGACCGACGAGTCGCTCGCCGCGCACGGTCCGCTCCGCCAGGAGCTGCAGGCCTGGTTCGGCAAGGCACGGGCGGCCGGGCTGAACGCCGAGAGCATCGAGGCCTTGTTCGTGACCACATTCCGTACCCTGATAGAGGAGACCGCATGAACGGCCCAGTGCTGCGGGCCACCGGCCTGACCAAGCGGTACGGACGACGCCCAGCGCTGTCCGACTGCACATTGACGATTCCGCCCGAACGCGTGGTTGGTCTGGTCGGCCCCAACGGCGCCGGCAAAACGACACTGCTGCATATCGCGGTCGGTATGCTGCCGCCGACATCGGGGACGATCGAGGTCCTCGGCGGCCAACCCGCGGCCGGGATGGCGCAGTTGGCCCGGGTCGGCTTCGTCGCCCAAGACACGCCCACCTACGCGGGCCTGTCTGTCGCCGACCATATGCGCTTCGGAGCCCACACCAACCCTGGCTGGGACCAGCAGCTGGCCGACGACCGGATCTACAAGCTCGGTCTAGACCCGTCGCAGAAGGCCGGGAAACTCTCCGGCGGGGAGCGTGCGCAACTCGCCTTGACCCTCGCCATCGCGAAACGACCCGACCTGCTGATCCTCGACGAACCGGTGTCAAGCCTCGACCCGCTCGCCCGGCGGGAGTTCCTTCAAAGCCTGATGACCTTCGTCGCCGACCACAGCGCTAGCGTCATCCTGTCCTCACATTTGGTCTCCGACCTCGAACGCGTTTGCGACTACCTGATCGTCCTGGTCGCCTCCCGGGTCCGTATCGCGGGCGAGGTCGAAGACCTCCTTGCCACGCATCACCGCGTGATCGGCGCGCGTCGCGACCTGGCCGACTTGCCAACGGACATCGAGGTGATCGAGGAGAGCCACACCGACCGGCAGTCAACGCTCATCGTGCACGGCACCTCCCCGATCGACGATCCAGCTTGGACGGTCGAACAGCTCACTCTCGAAGACCTGGTCCTGGCCTACATGGCCCAGGCCAACAGCGGAGTCAACGCCAAACCCGTATTGGAGACACAGCGATGACCTGGTTTACCTGGCGCCAGTTCCGTACCCAGACCTGGATCACCATCGGGTCCCTCGCCGTTGTCGCCGTCGTCCTCGCGATCGCCGGGCGCAACCTCGCTGACCTGTGGATCTCCAGCGGCGCGGCCTCCTGTCACACCAACTGCGGTCCGGCGGTCAACAATTTCATCGACGAGGTCCAGCAGGGCATCGCCGACAAGGTCTACTACTTCTCCCTCGCGCTGATGTATGTCGTGCCCCCATTGATCGGGATCTTCTGGGGTGCACCCCTGATCGCGAGGGAACTGGAAGCCGGCACCCATCGTTTGGTCTGGAACCAGTCGATCACCAGAACCCGATGGCTGGCTACCAAACTCGCTATCGTCGGCGGTGCATCAGCGGCGAGCGTCGGATTACTCAGTTGGGGAGTCAGCGCGTGGGCGGACCACATCGACTACGCCAACGCTGACCGCACCACTCCGTTGGTCTACGGCGGCCGGGGCATTGTCCCGATCGGCTACGCGCTGCTCGCCTTCGCCCTCGGTGTCATGATGGGCATGCTGATCCGTCGCACCGTCCCCGCGATGGCTGCCACGCTTGCTATCTACGTCGCCGCCGTCGTCTCGATGCCGCTGTGGATACGCGCCCACCTCGCCCCTGCCGTACACAGCACGTCGCCACTGGACCTCAGCCGCATTCAGGATCTCATGGTCAACCCGCAGGGCTCGATGGAGGTCGTCGGCGGCGTCACCCCGCACGGCGCCTGGGTGCTGACCAATACCAGCATTACCACCGCTGGGCAGATCTTCGCTGGACCCGCCGACCCCCGGTACTGCGGTCAGAATCAGGGAGCCGACGTCTGTTTGGACTGGATCGGCCGCCTCGGCCTACGACAGGACCTCATCTATCAGCCCGCCAGCCACTTCTGGCCCCTGCAGTTCGCCGAGACCGGCATCTTCGTCGCCGCAGCTGTGCTGCTGGCCGGGTTCTGTTTCTGGTGGACTCGCCGACGCCTCGCCTGACGATGAACGCATTGACGCCATCAGATCGTATCGAATCGCTTGGATGCACAGCGGGCGCCGGCAGCCCGACCACCGCCGTGGCGTCGCCGACGGGCACAGCAGTGACGAGGATGAGGTCGCGGGGACGTCTTGCGACTCGGCGCGGCGTGGCATGCGGACGGCTGTCAAACGCCATCGTGGAGGCGGGCGGTGCCTCGACCCGTTGTCCATCGGGCGCCCGGTCGTAGATGACGATGACGACGTGGACCGCGAGTCCCGTCGATCCTGGCCACCAGCTCGGGCGCGTCGACACCGTCGAGAACCATGGCGGTCCGGGACCGATAGCCTATGCCTTACTCTCCCGCCGCTGGCTGCTCGCGGCCGGCGCAGCGGGCCGCCTTGACAAACTCGGGGCACCGCGTCGGCGGTAGGTTTAGCGTTGCAAGGTGCGGCCGCTGATCCACAGGCAGGGGATGCGGGCAGGAGCGGTGGCAGCCGGCGTGATTGTTGCCGCCCTCGCATGTGTCCTAGCCCTCGCAGCCGACACGTCCGCCATGGTCGATGTCCACGTCGGAATGCGGAAGCGCGCTCCGGCTCCGCCGCCCTTGACGTCGTTCGTCGTCCGCGACAGGCGCCTGCTGGATGCGAACGGCAACAACTTCGTCATGCGCGGCGTGAGCCACATGCACGCGATCTACCCGGACCGGACCGCGGGCGCGCTCGCGGCGATGAAGCGCCTCGGTGCCAACACGGTACGCATCGAACTGTCCACCGGTGCGATTCTTAAGCGAAACGACGCGGCCGACGTCGCGAAAGTGATCTCGCTATGCAGACGTTACCGGCTCGTCTGCGTGCTCGAGGTCACCGACACGACCGGCTTCGGCGACAGGTCCAAGGCCATTACCCAGGCGCAGGCGGTTGACTACTGGATCAGCATTCAGAGAGTGCTCACTGGCCAGGAGAAGTACGTCATTCTAGATGTAGCCAATGAGCCCTATGTGATGGACAACGCCGGCCGGTGGCCGACCGAGACTGCGGCATCGATCGGCCGGCTCCGCAAGGCCGGCTTTCGCCACACGCTTATGGTGGGCGCGCCCGACTGGGGCCAGGACCGGTCTTTCACCATGCGCGACAATGCGGCCGCGATCTTCGATGGGGACCCTGAGCGGAACCTTATCTTCTCCATCCACATGTATGGTGCGTTCACCACTGCGGCGAAGGTGCGTGACTACCTTGCTTGGTATGTGAACGCGGCATTGCCCATCGTGATCGGTGAGTTCAGCCATCTGCACTCCGATGGTGACCCGGACGAGGACACGATGATGTCGATAGCACAGACGCAACGACTGGGGTACCTGGGCTGGTCGTGGAGCGGCAACCAGGGCGACCTCGGCTACCTCGACATCGTGAGCAACTTCAATCCCAACAAGATGACATGGTGGGGCAACCGAATTTTCCACGGGCCCAACGGGATCGGCTCGACGGCTCGCCAAGCCACAGTCTACGGCTAACGCCGAGCGCGTGCTTACGCATGCCGACACGCGAGAGCGGACGGCGTTCTCGGGGCGGTTGTTGCGCAGGTCTTCGATCTTGTCGAGCGAGTGCCAGCTAGAGCGGTTCAGGGTCTCGTCCTGGTTACGACCTTCGGGTGCCTCCGCGCTTCAGCTCCTGAACGTCGACGCGAAGGCCGAGTGGGTGCGGGTCCGGCATACGTTCACTGAGCAGTGTGGAGTTGGGCTCATGCTCGGGCCGCCGACGTCCCGGGCCGGCGCAGGGTCTCACTCCACCCGTGGGATCTTAGATCAACAACGGGGCGAGGCGGGTTGCCGTCGAGCCGCCCAAGGCCTCGCTACCAGCAAAGACATGGGTGGAGCGGCCGAGGGGAATCGAACCCCCACCGTCAGTTTGGAAGACTGAAGCTCTGCCATTGAGCTACGGCCGCGCGGTTACGTGGAACCGTGGCCAGCGTACCGGGTCGGCGTCGGGGCCAGCGACCGTGCCACCGCGTCGGGGCCGAGGTACACCAGAGCGGCGGGCGCACCTTACACTTGGGCCTCGCCACGGGGTGTGGCGCAGCTTGGTAGCGCACTCGCTTTGGGAGCGAGGGGCCGTGGGTTCAAATCCCGCCACCCCGACCGATGTGACTCCAGTGGGTTGTCGCGCGCCCGGGCCCGGATCCGGCGCGGACGCCCGCCTAGACTCATCGACTATCCCGGGCACGCCGGATGGAGGAGTAGGTCTGTGAAGAGCACCGTCGAGACCCTGGGCCCGACCCGGGTGAAGCTCGCCATCGAGGTGCCGTTCGCCGAGCTGGAGCCGAGCCTTCGCAAGGCGTACCGGGAGATCGGTGCCCAGGTCACGATCCCCGGTTTCCGCAAGGGCAAGGTCCCCAACACGGTCATCGATCAGCGCATCGGTCGTGGGACCATCCTCACCGAGGCCGTCCAGGAGGCGATCCCGGAGCAGATCCTGGCCGCCGTACGCGAGCACGACGTGAAGACGCTCGGCCGGCCCGAGGTGGAGATCACCGAGTTCGGTGATGGCCAGCCTCTCCGGTTCACCGCCGAGGTCGATGTCCGGCCCGAGATCGTTCTGCCCGACCTCGCCGGCATCAGCGTGACGGTCGACCCGGTCGAGGTCGCCGACGAAGACATCGGCGCCCAGGTTGATGCCCTGAGACAGCGCTTCGCCACGCTCAAGACTGTTGACCGACCGGCCGCGCGCGGGGACTTCGTGCAGCTCGACCTGGCCGCCACGGTGGATGGCGAGGAGGTTCCGGGTGGGACCGCCACCAACCTGTCGCACGAGGTCGGCAGCGACCAGCTCCTGCCGGGGCTGGACGAAACGATCGAGGGGATGTCGGCTGGCGAGTCGACGAACTTCACCGCCGAGCTGGTCGCCGGCGACTTCGCCGGGCGCGAAGCCGATGTCGCCGTCACCGTGCGGACGGTGAAGGAACGCGAGATGCCCGAGCTGGACGACGACTTCGCCGGGCTGGCGAGCGAGTTCGACACGCTCGACGAGCTGCGCGCGGATGTGGCGGAGCGGCTGCGCCGGGTACGGAAGCTGGAGCAGCTGTACGCGGCGCGCGACAGGGCGCTTGCCGCACTGGTCGAGGCGTCGCACGTGCCAGCCCCTGAGGGCGTGGTCAACGCCGACGTCGAAAGCCGCAAGGAGGCGATGGCCGACCAGCTCGAGCGGATGGGCGCCACGCTCGAGGAGTACCTCGAGTCGGAGGGCAGGTCCGAAGAGGAGCTCGAGGCCGAGATCCACACCGCCGCCGAGGAGGCCGTGAAGGTCCAGCTCGTGCTCGACGCGTTCGCCGACGCGGAAGAGATCAGCGTCACCGACGATGAGTTCGGCCACGAGATCGTGCACCGGGCCCAGCGGGCCGGGATGGGCCCCCAGCAGTACTACGACCAGCTCGTCCGGGCCGGGGCGGGGGCGGCCGTGTTCAGTGACGTACGCCGCGGCAAGGCCTTGGCTGCAGTGCTGGAGCGGGTGCGCATCACCGACACGAACGGCGAGCCGGTCGACCTCGGGGAGCTGAGCGGAAGCGACGGCCACGACCACGACGCCGACGGAGACGATCACGAGTGACTGAGCCGGTGGCCTGCGCTCACAGCGAAACTGGCCCCGGTCACGGGCCGACCGGCGCGACCAGCGGATAGGGTCGGCCGTAGTGAATCACGCTTTCCACGAGCCGACCGCTTGGGCAAAGGGGCCACCATGACCGACCTGCACCTCCCCGCGTCGCCGCTGGCGCGCAGCAATGACGCACTCGCCGCCGCCCTCGACGACTCGGTATACAACCGGCTCCTGAAGGAGCGGATCATCGTGTTGGGTAGCGAGGTGACCGACCAGGTCGCCAACCGGATCTGCGCCCAGCTGCTGCTACTCGCGGCGGAGGACTCTGAGCGGGACATCAACCTCTGGATCAACTCCCCAGGCGGCTCGGTCTACAGCGGCATGGCGATCTACGACACGATGCAGTTCATCTCCAATGATGTCGTCACCGTCGCGATGGGGATGGCGGCGTCCATGGGTCAGCTGCTGCTCTGCGCTGGCGCGAGGGGGAAGCGATTTGCGCTGCCGCACGCGCGGATCATGATGCACCAACCCTCCGGCGGCATCGGTGGCACGGCGGCGGACATCGCGATCCAGGCCGAGCAGATGCTCTACACCAAGCGGATGTTCCAGGACAGGGTGGCGTTCCACACCGGACAGCCGCCCGAGCAGATCGAGGCCGACTCCGACCGGGACCGCTGGTTCACCGCCGAGGAGGCCCGGGACTACGGCTTCATCGACAAGGTGATCCAGGGCGCCGTCCAGGTGGCTCAGGGCGCGGGTACCCGGGCCGACAGCTGACGAACAATAGAGGAGCGAGATCAATGACCGAGCCGACAGCGAGTGAGCATCGCAGGGCCGTCAGGCCCGCGCCGGGGTCCCCGCGGAGACGTGGAGCGAAGCGGAACGTCTTCGTGGGGTGGCAGGTGCGGAGCGAGCGCGGAGGCGAGCAGACATGACCGACCTGACGCTGCCGCCGGGACTGCGCGAGGTGCACAACCGTTACGTGCTGCCGTCATTCGTGGAGCGGACCTCGTACGGGGTGAAGGAGTCCAACCCGTACAGCAAGATGTTCGAGGAGCGGATCATCTTCCTCGGCGTCCAGATCGACGACACGTCGGCCAACGACGTGATGGCTCAACTCATGGTGCTCGAATCGAGCGATCCGGACCGGGACATCACCATCTACATCAACTCGCCGGGTGGTTCGTTCACCGCGCTCACGGCGATCTACGACACCATGCAGTACGTCCGGCCGGATATCCAGACGGTCTGCATGGGGCAGGCGGCCAGCGCGGCCGCGGTGCTCCTCGCGGCCGGTACGCCCGGCAAGCGGATGGCGCTGCCCAACTCGCGGATCATCATTCATCAGCCAGCGACCGAGGGCGGCTACGGGCAGGGCTCGGACATCGAGATCCAGGCCAGGGAGATCCTGCGCATGCGTTCGTTGCTGGAGGAGATGATCTCCAACCACACCGGCCGTACCCCTGAGCAGGTCCGCAAGGACATCGACCGAGACAAGATCTTGACGGCCGAGGAGGCGAAGGACTACGGCCTCATCGACCAGGTCCTCGGCAGCCGCAAGAAGTCTCCGGTCCTGGCCGCCCGGGCGAGCTGATCAGGGCCCGAGCCCGGGTCGTGACACACGCGAGCCCCGGGGTCGTGTTACAGCTGAGCCCTGGATCGTGACACACCGGGAACACGACGGGCGTGGGGCTCGGTGATTCAGGGCCCGACCAGGTAACGTCGAGCATGACGGCAGACGGCTGGGCGGCCCATCGCCCGCCGTGCGACGCCACAGGAGTGCCAGTCCCCGGGCTCCCAGGTCCCGGTCGGAGCAGATCAGGAGAACGTACGTGGCACGAATCGGCGACGGCGGCGATCTGCTCAAGTGTTCGTTCTGCGGCAAGTCGCAGAAGCAGGTCAAGAAACTCATTGCCGGACCGGGTGTCTACATCTGCGACGAGTGCATCGACCTCTGCAACGAGATCATCGAAGAGGAACTGGCCGAGTCGGCCGAGGTGCGCTGGGACGACCTGCCCAAACCGATGGAGATTCGCGAGTTCCTCGACGACTACGTCGTCGGGCAGGACCAGGCCAAGAAGGCCCTCGCCGTCGCGGTCTACAACCACTACAAGCGAGTCCAGGCCGAATCGGGCACCCCTCGGCCCGATACCGAGCCGGTCGAGCTCGCGAAATCCAACATCCTGCTCATCGGCCCTACCGGCTCCGGCAAGACGCACCTGGCCCAGACGCTCGCCCGTATGCTCAACGTGCCGTTCGCCATCGCCGACGCGACCGCCCTCACCGAGGCAGGTTACGTCGGCGAAGACGTCGAGAACATCCTGCTCAAGCTGATCCAGGCCGCGGACTACGACGTCAAGCGGGCCGAGACCGGCATCGTCTACATCGACGAGATTGATAAGATCGCCCGAAAATCCGAGAACCCGTCGATCACCAGAGACGTCTCCGGCGAAGGCGTCCAGCAAGCCCTCCTCAAGATCATCGAGGGTGCGGTCGCGAATGTGCCACCCCAGGGCGGCCGCAAGCACCCGCACCAGGAGTTCATCCAGATCGACACCACGAACGTCCTGTTCATCTGCGGTGGCGCGTTCGCCGGCCTCGAGCGGATCATCGAGCAGCGGATCGGCAAGAAGGGGCTCGGTTTCGGAGCCAACCTGCGCTCGATCTCGGACGCGACTGCCGACGATGTGTTCGCCCAGGTCATGCCGGAGGACATGATCAAGTACGGCCTCATCCCGGAGTTCATCGGGCGCCTGCCGGTGTTCACCAGCGTTCGCAGCCTCGACCGGGATGCCCTCGTCAAGATCCTGACCGAACCGCGCAACGCGTTCGTCCGGCAGTATCAGCGCCTGTTCGAACTGGACAACGTCGAGCTCGAGTTCGACGGCAAGGCGCTCGAGGCGATCGCCGACCAAGCCATCCTCCGCGGAACGGGTGCCCGTGCGCTGCGGGCGATCATGGAGGAAGTGCTGCTCTCCGTGATGTACGAGGTGCCGAGCAACCCCGACGTGGCCCGCGTACTGATCACCCGTGAGGTCGTGCTGGAGAACGTCAACCCGACGATCGTGCCGCGCGGCGCACGGCGGGCCAACCGGCACGAGCGCGGCGAGAAGACCGCCTGAGCCCACGGCCCCCGGTGACATCGGTCGTTCTCGCGTTCGCCTGCGCGCTCGTGTGGGGCTCGGCCGACTATTGCGGCGGTCGCGCGACCGTACGCGGCGGAGCGCTCGCCGTGACCGTGGTGTCGCAACTGCTCGGCTTACCGGTCCTCGTCATCTGTGTCGTGCTGCTTCCCGGCCGGGCCGACCCTCCCGACCTGGTGTGGGGCGCCGGCGCGGGCGTGGCGGGACTGCTCGGTATCGTCGCCCTGTACCGCGGCCTGGCCACCGGGTCGATGTCGGTCGTGGCACCGGTGACCGCCGTGACCGGAGCCCTCATTCCGATCGCGGTCGGCCTCGCGACGGGCGAGCGGCCGACCGTGCTCGCACTGGCCGGCTCAGGGTGCGCCGTATTGGCGATAGCACTGGTGAGTATGGGTTCGGTCGAGCCGACCGGCTTGGCCGTGAAGCCCCGCTCGGGGGCACGGGTGATCGGGCTGGCCCTCGTCGCCGGCACCCTCTTCGGCCTCTTCTTCTCGATGCTGGCCCAGACCAACGGCGACGCGGGCATGTGGCCGCTCGTCGCGGCGCGTACCGCATCGGTGTCGCTCGGATTGATGGCGGCCTGGGGCATGTCTTCGCTCGGGCGGAGATCTTCGCTCCGACCGACGTCGCTCCGGCTGCCGCGGCGGATCCTCGGCTGGGTGGCGGTCGCTGGCACCGGGGACATCGGCGCCAACGCGCTCTACCTGCTGGCGACGCACGGCGGGTTGCTGAGCGTGGTGGCGCCGATCGCAGCGCTGTACCCGGTCAGTACCGTCGTGCTCGCCGTGACGGTCGATCGGGAACGCGTAGGGGTGGGTCAGCTGGTGGGACTCGGCCTCGCCGCCACCGCACTCGTCCTTACCGCCGTTTAGCCTCGTTTCCTCCTGGATGAGCGGAGTGGGCCGTCGGCTAGCCTCGCGCTATGAGAGTCGCTGTCTGCCAGGTCAACTCCCGCGCGGACCGCGAGGCCAACCTAACCGTGGCCCGCGGACTCCTCGATCGTGCGGCGTCCGCCGGCGCCGACCTCGCGGTGCTGCCGGAGTACGTCGACTACCTGGGTCCGACTGCCGGCGAGCCCAAGCCGGAACCGGCCGATGGCGACTTCGCGGCAACGTTCGCCGGCGCGGCGCGTGAGCTGGGGATGTGGGTCGTGGCCGGGTCGTTCCACGAGACCGGGCCCGACGACGACCACACGTACAACACGTCGCTCGTCTTCGACCGCACCGGCGATCTCGCCGCGAGGTACCGCAAGATTCACCTCTTCGACATCGACATCCCCGACCGGGTCTCCTACCAGGAGTCCCGCACTGTGGCGGCGGGCACTGAACTCGTGACGCTCGACGTCGAAGGAGTCAGCGTCGGCCTGTCGATCTGTTACGACCTCCGCTTCCCTGAGCTCTACCGCCGCCTCGCCACCGCCGGTGCGCAGGTGCTGCTGGTCCCGGCTGCGTTCACCGCGCACACCGGACGCGACCACTGGGAGGTCCTGCTGCGCGCGCGGGCGATCGAGAACCAGTGCTACGTGGTGGCCGCCGGCCAGGTGGGTGACCATGACCCGGGGCAGCGCTGTTACGGACGGAGCATGATCGTCGATCCATGGGGGACCGTGCTCGCCCAGGTTCCCGACGTGGTCGGGGTCACCAGTGCCGATATCGACCTGGACCGGCTCGCCACGATCCGTCGCGACGTGCCAAGCCTGGCCAACCGCCGGTTGGCTCCTTAGCGAATGGTTCCGTTCAGCTGTCGAGGGTCCACTCGACGGTGCCGCCGATCGGCCGGTAGCCGATCTGTTGGTAGATCTTGTTGCTGGTCGGGTTCGCCAAGTCGGTGAAGAGCATGCAGGCTCGGCTCCCGGTGTCCAGGGCGTGTCGGCTTGTGTGGGCCACGCCGGCGCTGGCGTACCCGTGGCCGCGGTGTTCGGGGGGCGTGTAGACCCCACTGACCCGGCTCACGCAGGCGACCTGCTCGTTGAGCCAGGCCATCGAGACAGCCGTCTCGTCGGTCTCCCAGAGCCAGATGAGATCCGAGGCCGGCCGGCGAAGCCGTTGGTCGATCGGTGTCGCCGGGTCGCCTACGGGATGGCCGTGGACCTCCTCCGCGAATCGACCGGACCATTCGACCAGCAGGTCGCGATCGGCGCTGGTGGCCGCTCGGGCGCGTCCGGCAACCCCGGCCGGCGGGTCAACCCGGTCGAGGCGGAACATTCGCGAGCGGCGGGTGACGCCGGCCGCGACCTTCGTGGCGGGCAGATACCGGGCGAGGAAAGCATCGACCGGTACCGTCGTGCCGTTGACGGTCGGTGGCCGCACCTCATTGTCGATCAGCCAATCGGCGACGGCTTGCGCTGCCTGCACGGACATGTCGCTGAGCAGCATCCCCCGCGGCGGAGTCATGACGGCCACACCGCGGAGATGGTCGGCTGCCGCCGTCGAGTGCTTGCCGGCCTCTGTTACCGAGAGCCAGAGTGCGTCGAGCTCAACCGGGTAGCCCGGGTCGACGCGACTTGCGACCAGCGTGCACACCACGTTGTTCAGAAACGGCTCGCGGGCCAGCCAGGGCAGGACGGCACCCGCGAACGCGCCAATGTCGGCTTCGGCTCGGCAGAACACTGGACCAGTGTCGAGGCAGCGTCAGCGCGCGGGCGAACGCATTTCGGAGCTGGATTGGTGTGGGCCGGCGCAGCTTACGGCCAGGGTGCCGATCACAGTGATGGCGACGATAAGCAGCCCGATGACGAAGACTGCGTTGGTCATCCGGGCTGGTCCGCGAGCGGCCATCCGGCGGACCCCGAGGATGGTCACGATGAGCAGGACACCCGCGATCGCGGCCTGCCAGGCCGGATGGAGCATGCCGAGGAGCGCATCGGAGGACGGGTTCGCCACGCCTGCCACTCTGCCACGCAGCGTGACACGTCGACCGCGGCGGCGGGCCTTCCGTCCGGCTCGACGGCCAGCTCGGTTGGCCGCGGCCTACGCGGTCGGGTTGCGGCACGGGCTCTGACCTGCGTACTCTCATAGCGACATTGCCCTGGCGCCAGAACTTGGGCGCGGAGGGCTTGTGTTGCGTGCCCTTATCCGGTATCGTCAACAAGCCGGCAACGCGCCGGGCGGGTCGCCCACGACTTGTGGATGGATCGGCCGGGTTGGCGGCAGTCTTCCTGATCATTCCGAGCCGTTCGTGGCGCGTGTGGTCGGAGAGGCCCGAGCAGTCAAGACTGATGACATCGCGACAGCGACGTTGACGGGTTATGGCGGGTCGGGTAAAGTAGGGGAGTTGTCCCGGGAACGGACTCTCGTGAGAGGGCGAGTCGCGGTGGGCGTTTGTTTCTTGAGAACTCAACAGGGTGTTTGATAAGCCAGTGCCAAAGTTTGGCCCTTGTCCTTCGTGGGCGAGGGCGTCTTCGGCAATTTCGATTGTCGGGTGATTATTTTCCAGATTTTGTTGGAGAGTTTGATCCTGGCTCAGGACGAACGCTGGCGGCGTGCTTAACACATGCAAGTCGAGCGGAAAGGCCCTTCGGGGTACTCGAGCGGCGAACGGGTGAGTAACACGTGAGCAACCTACCCCTTGCTTTGGGATAACCCTCGGAAACGAGGGCTAATACCGAATGGTCACTACCGGGCGCATGCCTGGGGGTGGAAAGTTTTTCGGCTGGGGATGGGCTCGCGGCCTATCAGCTTGTTGGTGGGGTGATGGCCTACCAAGGCGACGACGGGTAGCCGGCCTGAGAGGGCGACCGGCCACACTGGGACTGAGACACGGCCCAGACTCCTACGGGAGGCAGCAGTGGGGA
>JBKPDY010000015.1:0-40012 GCA_046728155.1 Actinomycetota bacterium | reverse complement strand
GCCTCATGCCGATGAGGGTCCTGGCGGTGGCGGCAAGGTCACCAGTCCCGAATTTCGAGCTGTGGACAACACGAAGGCCTGTGGACAAACGCTTTCGATGCGCCACTGGACCGTGTCGGTCGTGGCCCTCGCCACAACCGGGTTCTCGATCTGGTCGCCGAGGCTGGCGCCCTACTCGTCGTAATCTGACGATGTCGATCTGACTTCGATGTCACCGTGGCGCGGAACGCCGATCCTGCGGCCACGCGAATTCGCCGCGAAAGTGGACGGGATGCGCCGCCATCGACGCCGCCGAGTCTGGCCGCCAAGCACGCCGGTGGAAGCGACATGGGCACGACATGCCCTGGTTGTGCTGGCGAGCGCGGACACACTGCCCTAACGTGCGGCACGTGGACCCAGACACCACGCCCGACGACCGCCCCGAGGAGCCGGTCACCCGGCCGGCGCCGGCGCCCAGGTCATCCCCGCCGCGCCCTCCGGGCCGGCCAGCCGCCCGCTCGGCCGGCGACGATGAGACCCAGGAGTTCGGCCGCTCGTTCCGGGTCGGCGACCCGCGTCCAGAGCCCGGAGCAACGAAGCATGCCGACCCGCAGCTTCCCGGAGCAACGAAACATCCTGACCCGCAGCATCCCGGAGCAACGAAGCATCCTGACCCGCAGCATCCCGGAGCAACGAAGCATCCTGACCCGCAGCTTCCCGGAGACCCGCAACATCCCGACCCGCAGGATCGCGGGGACCCACAACCCGGCGACCCGGCCCGCACGGGTTCCCATCCGGGGCGCGCACGGCAGTCGAGGGCCGATGCCAAGTCCGCTGGAAACGGGCGTGCGGCAAGGGCGGACCCGCCTCCCGCGCCGCGCCTACCAGAGCCCGGCCTCGGCGACACGCTCCCACTGGGCGAAGCGCCTCCTGCATTCGGCGATCCCACGGCGCTCGGCGGCCTGGCAGGACCGGTCGGCGGCGTCCCGCCGGTTGACCGCATCAGCGAGACCACCGTGCCGACCAACATCTACCGGGCCCGGCGGCCCGCGGCCGCGGCGATGCTGGTTATCCCGGCGGTGTTCTTCGGGCTACTGCTCGCCCGGGGACTCGCCATGTCCGCATTCGGGGCGCACTTCAACATTGCCGGGGTGATCGCGAGTTCCATCGCACTCGCCTCGTTGCCGCTGCTCGTGGCCGGCCTGTACGGGCTGATCACGGGGGCGGCGCACGGAGCGGAACAGTGGGGGTTCAAGGTGTGGGCCAGGCCGCCCTTGGCCTACCTCCTGGTCGGGCTCGGCCTGCTTGCCGCCGCCGGCCTGGCCATCCGCTGATACGTACCCGGGCAGCTAGTCGGGGTCCTCGCGGAGTCGTGAATGACTTCGTGGGGTGACTGGCCCACGACCTCGGGCTCGATTGGGCCAGACCGCGCCGAGTGCGTAGACTTGGCCGTGGCGACCATTCGTGGTCGATTTCGCACGCCCTTCTCCGCCATTCAAGATCACAAGCCACGCGATCCATGGCGGGGCGGCGGCCTCCCTGGTCCCGACCATCGGGCACCAATCTGGCCGGCGAGCGGGCGTCAGGCCGCCGGTCCTGCTGGACCGGCGGGACAACCAGGGAACTGAGGAGACTGACGCACATGGCCATCGTGACCATGCGCCAGCTGCTGGAGAGCGGCGTCCACTTCGGACACCAGACCCGGCGCTGGAACCCGAAGATGAAGCGGTTCATCTTCACCGAGCGCAACGGCATCTACATCATCGACCTGCGGCAGACCCTCGACTACATCGACAAGGCGTACGACTATGTACGCGCGACGGTAGCCGAAGGCGGCAGCATCCTCTTCGTCGGTACGAAGAAACAGGCTCAGGAGGCGATCGCCGAACAGGCGTCGCGCGTTGGGATGCCGTACGTCAACCATCGTTGGCTGGGCGGCATGCTGACCAACTTCTCCACCGTGTTCAAGCGGTTGCAGCGGATGAAGGAGCTCGAAGCGATCGAGCAGACCGGCGCCGCGCAGGGCTTCACGAAGAAGGAGAGCCTGCAGCTGACGCGCGAGCGGACCAAGCTGACGCGGACCCTCGGTGGCCTGCGCGACATGCAGCGGGTACCCGCAGCAGTCTGGATCGTCGACACCAAGAAGGAGCACATCGCAGTCGACGAGGCCCGCAAGCTGGGCATCCCGGTCATTGCGGTACTGGACACGAACTGTGACCCGGACGAGGTCGACTTCCCGATTCCGGGCAACGACGACGCGATCCGCTCCGCCTCCCTGCTCACCCGGGTGGTCGCCGACGCGGTCGCGGACGGTCTCATCGCCCGCTCCGGCAAGGCCATGCGTGGCGGCGCCGATGCCGAGGCCAAGCCCGAGCCGGGAACGGTGGCTGGCGACGAACCGCTGGCGGAGTGGGAGCGGGAGCTGCTCGAACGCGGTACCCCGGACGAAGCCGCGGCCGCGGCCGAGGGCTGAACAAACAAACCATAGAGAGAGAACGATGTCGAACATCACTGCTGCGGACGTCAAGAGGCTCCGTGACATCACGGGCGCCGGAATGATGGACTCCAAGAAGGCCCTGGAGGAAAGCGACGGCGACTTCGACCGGGCGGTCGAGATTCTACGGATCAAGGGCGCCAAGGACGTCGGCAAGCGAGCCGGTCGCACCGCGGCCAACGGTCTCGTCGCGCACGCCGGCACCTCCCTGCTCGAACTCAACTGTGAGACGGACTTCGTGGCGAAGAACGCCGACTTCATCGAGCTTGCCCAGAAGCTCGTCGGAATCGTCGACGAGACCCGCCCGGTCGATGTGCCGGGCCTGCTCGCGGCGAAGCTGAACGACGGTCTTACCGTCGCCGAGACGGTCGACGCGGCGTCGGCGAAGATCGGCGAGAAGGTGGCGATCAACCGGTTCGCGAGCCTGGACGGCAATGTCGCGGTCTACATGCATCGCAAGAGCCCGGACCTGCCGCCGCAGGTCGGCGTGGCCGTCGCGTACACCGGCAAGCACGACGAAGCCGGCGAGTCAGACGCCCGCGGCATCGCCATGCAGATCGCGGCGATGCGTCCCAGGTACCTCGCCCGGGACGAGGTACCCGAGGATGTCGTCGCCACCGAGCGGCGGATCGCCGAAGAGACGGCCCGCGAGGAGGGCAAGCCGGAGGCAGCCCTTCCGAAGATCGTCGACGGTCGCCTGAACGGGTTCTTTCGTGACTACGTCCTCGTCGAGCAGTCCTCGGTCACCGACCACAAGAAGACGGTCAAGCAGGTGCTCGCCGACGCCGGCCTCACCGTGACCCGGTTCGTCCGGTTTGAGGTGGGCCAGGCCTGAGCCGTACGGGCTGAGCTGGAGTTTCGGGGGTCGTCGTGGTCGCTTGTCGGCGGCGGCGGCCCCGTTGGCGCGTCCGGATCGTGGTGCCTGAGCGCGATCGCGGGCAGAACGCAACGACCGCGGGCCGCGCGCGTGGGCGCCAGGGGGTTGAATGGACAATGGGCCTGCCGGCAGGCGGAGGTAGGGGGCGCGAAGTGACGGACGTGGCGGTGACGGCGACGGAGTCCGGCGGCAACGGTGCGGTGGAACCGGACGGAGCAGGTGCCCCGTTCGGCGGTGCCCTGCGGGCCAGACGTGTGGTGCTCAAGCTCTCCGGCGAGGTCTTCGGCGGCGGCAAGATCGGCGTTGATCCGGACGTGGTACAGGACCTGGCCCGGCAGATCGCGACCGTGGTGCGCCGGGGCATGCAGGTCGCGATCGTTGTCGGCGGCGGCAACTTCTTCCGCGGCGCCGAGCTGCAGGAGCGGGGCATGGACCGGCCGCGCGCCGACTACATGGGCATCCTCGGCACGGTGATGAACTGCCTTGCCCTCCAGGACTTCCTCGAAAAGGAGGGCATCGACACCCGGGTCCAGACCGCGATCTCGATGGCTCAGGTGGCCGAGCCCTACATCCCCCGTCGGGCCATCCGCCATCTGGAGAAGGGCCGGGTGGTCATTTTCGGCGCCGGGGCCGGCATGCCGTACTTCACCACCGACACCGTTGCCGCCCAGCGCGCCCTCGAGATCCACGCTGATGTCGTGCTGATGAGCAAGAACGGCGTGGACGCGGTCTACACCGCCGATCCGCATACCGACCCGACGGCGCGCAAGCTCACCTGGATCACCTTCGAGGAGGCGCTGCGACGCAACCTGCGCGTGGTCGACGCCGCGGCGTTCAGCCTCTGTCAGGAGAACCGCTTGCCGATGCTGGTCTTCGGCGCGGAGGGTCCGGAGACGATCGTCCGGGCCCTCGGGGGAGAGCGGATCGGCACCTTGATCACCGCCGGACCCGACCCGGCCTGACCCGGTGGCTGTGCACCGGCACAACACAGACAACCCAAGGAGGTGACGGACCAGGTGATTGACGAGACTCTCTTCGAGGCGGAAGAGAGGATGGAGCGCGCCGTCGAGTTCGCGAAGGAGGAGTTCGCCGCCATCCGTACGGGGCGGGCGACACCGGGAATGTTCTCCCGCATCGTTATTGACTACTACGGCTCGCCCACCCCACTTCCGCAGATGGCGTCGATCGCGATCCCGGAACCGCGCATGGTTCTGATCAAGCCACATGACCCGACCCAGCTCAAAGCCATGGAGAAGGCGATCCGCGACTCCGATCTCGGCATCAATCCCAACAACGAAGGCAACCAGCTACGCCTGTTCATCCCACCGATGACCGAGGAACGCCGGCGGGACATGATCAAGGTAGCTCGGCACAAGGGCGAAGAGGCCAAGGTCGCGATCCGCAATGTGCGGCGCAAAGCCAAGGAGGAACTCGACCGGATCGTGAAGGACGGCGAGGCGGGCGAAGACGACGGTCGGCGGGCGGAGCGGGAGCTCGACGACCTGACCCACAAGTACACGGGGCACGTCGACGACATCTTGCGGCACAAGGAAGCGGAGTTGCTCGAGGTCTGATGACCCACGTCGACGGGTCCGAGCACGACGACCGAACGCCTCGCGGCGGCCGTCGGCGTCGGGGTGCGCGGCCAGCCTGGGATGCGGCTACCTACGGCGTGCCCGAGGACCTCCGCCGCTCCCGGTCGGTACGCGAACGAACGCCCTACCCCGGTTATCCTTCGGAAGGCCCCGGCTATCACCCCGAACCTGAGCCGTACGCCTACCCGGTCGACCCCTACTCGCCACCGCCGGAGCCGCCAGCGGTATCCCGCCCGCCAGACGGCTATCTGCAGGCGCGGCCCGACCCGCTTTGGTATGAGCCACGGTCCGACGGACCACCCGAGGAGTACGAGCCCGGGCCCGACCGGGACCGTTTCCCGGGCGGGTCCCACGCTCAGCTGCCCGTGCCGGACCAGGCTGGACCGGGTCGGACAGGGCGCAACCTGCCGGCGGCCATCGGGGTCGGCCTTCTGCTGGGCGCCGTGGCGATGGCCTCGCTCTTTCTGTGGCGACCGGCGTTCTTCGGCGTGATCGCCGTCGGCGTGGGCATCGGCATCTGGGAACTCGTCCGGGCGATCCGGACCAGCGGGGTGAATCCGCCGATGATTCCGCTCCTTGTCGGCGGAGCGCTGATGACCGGCCTGGCCTGGTGGGGTCAGGCGGACGCGCTCACATTCGGCCTCATCATCACGGTGGTCGCGGTGATGGCGTGGCGGCTGGCCGACGGAGCGATCGACTATGGACGGGATGTCACCGCGGCTGCGTTGGTCGCGGTGTACGTGCCGTTCCTGGCCGGCTTCGTCGCTCTGCTCGCCGTACCCGAGGACGGCAACAAGCGGGTCTTCGTCACGCTTGCGGTGATCGTGCTCTCCGATACCGGCGGGTACGTCGCCGGTGTCCTGTTTGGACGGCATCCGATGGCGCCGCGGGTGAGCCCGAAGAAGTCCTGGGAGGGCCTGGGCGGGTCACTGGTGGCGGCAGGGGTCGGCGGGGCGGCGCTGCTCGCGGCGCTCTTCGGGGTGGCACTGTGGTGGGGCGCGCTGTTCGGCCTGGCCATCGCGATCGCGGCGACCCTGGGCGACCTCGGTGAGTCAATGATCAAGCGAGACCTCGGCGTCAAGGACATGAGCAACCTGCTCCCCGGCCACGGCGGGCTCATGGACAGACTCGACTCGATCGTTGTTGCCGCCCCGGCGGCGTACGTGATCCTGGTTCTGCTGGTCCCGCCGGTGTGAGCGGTTGGACAAGGGTGGTGGGGCCCAGCAGCCGGGTCGGACTGCGTGGGAGACTGGTGCCCGCCATGACCTCACTGCCGCTGCTCGAGCCCCCCCGTGGCCGCGCTCAGTTGCCGCCCCGGCACCTGGCCGATCTCGATCTGACCGGTCGTCGGGCGGTCGCGGCCCAGCTCGGGCAAAAACCCTTCCGGGCGGCACAGCTCTCGCAGCACTACTTCGGTCGGCTGGTGCGCGATCCGGCCGCGATGACCGACATACCCGTTGCCGTGCGGGACCTCCTCGCCGCCGACCTCCTGCCGCCGTTGCTCACCGCGGTCCGCGAGCTGAGCTGCGACGGCGGAGCCACTCGCAAGACATTGTGGCGGCTGCACGACGGCTCGTTGGTCGAGAGCGTTCTCTTGGGTTATTCCGACCGGGTCACCGTATGTGTAAGTAGCCTGGCCGGCTGCGGCATGGGCTGCCCGTTCTGCGCGACGGGTCAGGCCGGCCTGACCCGAAGCCTCTCCACCGCGGAGATCGTCGACCAGGTTGTCTGGTTCGCCGGGGTCGCGTCGCGCGACGCTTTGCCGCACTCGCCCACCCGCCTGTCCCATGTCGTATTCATGGGCATGGGTGAACCGCTTGCCAATTACAACCGGGTGCTCCCGGCGATCCGCCGCCTCGTGGCCCCGACTCCCGATGGGCTCGGCTTGTCACAGCGCCACATCACGGTATCAACGGTTGGGCTGGTGCCGGCGATCCGCCGCCTCGCCGAGGAGGATCTCGCGCTGACACTTGCGCTTTCGCTCCACGCGCCAGATGATGATCTGCGCGATGAGCTTGTACCGGTAAACCAACGTTGGAAGGTCGACGAGGTGCTGCAAGCGGCGTGGGATTACTGCGCGCGCACTGGACGGCGCGTCTCGATCGAGTACGCCCTCATCCGGGACATGAACGACCAGCGTTGGCGGGCCGACATGTTAGGTAAGCTTCTCGCGGGCAGAAACGCCCATGTCAATCTCATCCCGCTCAACCCCACGCCGGGATCACGTTGGGACGCCAGTCCCAAAGCGGTAGAGCGGGAGTTTGTACGAAGGCTGCGCGCCGCGGGCGTCCCTACCACCGTGCGGGATACGCGGGGTCGGGAAATCGACGGCGCGTGCGGGCAACTCGCGGCTTCGGAGTCCGAGCCACACTTACGTAGCCGCGGATGAAAGGCGGAACAGTGACGAGTCAGGGTCAGCGGTTCAGGCGGCGCGCGCTCCGGCGCGGCTACAAGGTCGACGAGGTCGACGCCTTCCTCGACCGGGTTGAGGCGACCCTCGGCGGTGACCCGATCGGCGCCCCCGTGGCGGCCCAGGAGGTGCACGACGTCGTCTTCCGCGTCCGCTTCGGCGGCTACGACGAGTGGCAGGTCGATCTGCACCTTGACCGGGTAGAACGGCAGCTCGCCGATCTCGAGGAGCGTAGCGGCGGGTTCGACCGTCGCCCCACCAGCGACCGCCTCTCCGCCCTGCGGGACGAGATGCCACTGGAGCCACGCCGGCCGAGCGTTCCCGCACCGCCGATGCCGTCCCGCCCGCTCACCCCGATGCCGGCCCAGATGTCTGGCCCGCCGATTGGCGGCTACGGCATGGCCCCGCCGATGTCGGCCCCACCGGTGCGCCCGATGTCCGCGCCACCGATGCGGCCCATGTCGGCCCCACCGGTCGGTGGCCCGTACGGCGGTAGTGGCGCCCACCCGCAGTACCCGGGTGGCCAGCCGTACACCGGCAACGGCATCCCGCGCTTCGAGCAGCGCGAGTACACCCCGGCCGGGGACTTCGCCGGCCGGCGCGGGCGGATGGACATGACGCACGAAATGCGGTTGGACCTTAGTGGCGCCATGCCGATCTCAGGCGGCCCGGCGACCCCGCACGAACTGCAGCGGATCGACTCGATGCGGCGTACCTTCACCGCCCGCCGGTTCGGCAGCGGATACGACGCGATCCAGGTCAATCGCCTGTTCGACGCGATCATCGCTGCCCTGTCCGGCCGGTCGAGCATGCCGCTCAACGAGTCCGAACTCGACCCGAACCAGTTCAGTCTCGTTCCTGGCGGATACTTCGAGGCCGAGGTCAACCAGGCTCTGCGCGAGGTCCGCGAGCTCGTGCGCCGCTGACGCATGTTTCACCGCGTCGGCCGCATTGTCGGCCGGCCCGATTGCACAGCCTTAGTGCCCGCGCCAACAGTCAGGACCGGAGGCCGTTGCGCCGTAGCACCACGTCGAGCACGAGTGCGGACGCGATGATGGCAGCGATACCGATCAGCCACAGATCCTGGATGTGGCCCAGCTTGTTGCCAATCGTCATCAGCAGCAGGATCACGATAGTCACGACCGCGCCGAGGCGGGCGGCCCGGCGACTCACCGTAGGCTTGAGCTGGTCCGGTGAAGTCACCGGTTCGTCGTCGCCGGACACGTTCGGTCCCCTTTCTCCCACGATCCTTCGCCAGAAGTAGTCTGGCACCCGTCGGCGAGCCAGCGGACAGAGGGGGACCGGTCAGGTGCGGATCACGGGTACCGGACACGCGAGCGTGCGCATCGACACCGGGGCCGGCAGCATTCTCACTGATCCGTGGGTCAACCCCGCGTACTTCGCCTCGTGGTTCCCGTTTCCGGACAACTCCGAGCTGGACTGGGAACACCTCGGCGAGGTCGACTACCTCTACGTGTCGCACCTGCACCGGGACCACTTCGACGCCGAGCATCTGCGAGGGCACGTCAGCAAGAAGGCGACCGTGTTGCTGCCGGAGTATCCGACGAGCCAGCTCGAGGACGAGCTGCGAGACGTGGGCTTCACCCGGTTCGTCAAGACGGTCTCCGGGGAGGTGACCGAGCTCGACGGCGGGCTGAACGTCATGATCCAGGCCTTGACCTCGCCGACGGACGGTCCCATCGGCGACTCGTCGCTCTGGGTCGAGTACGGCGGGCTGCGGCTGCTGAACCAGAACGACGCCCGCCCGACCGACCTGTCGGCCTTCGCCGAACTGGGCCACGTGCACGCGCACATGCTCCAGTTCTCCGGGGCGATCTGGTACCCGATGGTCTACGAGCTGCCGGAAGCCGCCAAGCTGGCCTTCGGTAAGCAGAAGAGGGACCGGCAGTTCGACCGGACCTGGCGCTACATCGACGACCTCAAAGCGTCGTGGGTCTTCCCGATCGCCGGTCCGCCCTGCTTCCTCGACGAGGAGCTGTGGCACCTCAACGACTTCGGTATCGACGAGGGCAACATCTTCCCCGACCAGAGCGTCTTCCTGGCCGAGTACGCAAAGATCGGGCGGGACAACGGCGTGGTGCTTCTCCCGGGCTCGGTCGCGGTCCTCGGCGAGGAGACCTGCGAGGTCACCCATCCGGTCGGGGATCTCAATGCCTTCTTCGCCGCGAAAGCCGAGTACCTCGCGGCGTACGCCGAGCGAAAGCGCCCGCTCATCGCTCAGGTCAAACAGACCTGGCGCCATCCCGAGGTCGATGTCCTGGCGCGGATGAAGGAGCGCGTCGAGCCGTTGCTGGAGGAGTCGATCTACCTCGCGACCGGCGTCGGTGGGCCGGTCCGGTTCGATCTGGTCGACGACGACGGCGTGGAATCCATCGTGATCGACTTCCCGGGCAAAGAGGTCCGCCGGTACGCCGACGAGAAGGTCCGTTATCGCTTTCGCACCCAACGGGCACTGGTCGAGCAGCTGCTTCACGCCGACGAGATCGACTGGGTGAACTCACTCTTCCTGTCGTGCCGGTTCTCCGCGGCGAGGATCGGACAGTACAACGAGTTCGTCTACTCGTTCTTCAAATGCCTTTCCGAGGAGCGGCTGCAGTACGCCGAGGGATGGTACGACGAGCATCAGCGGACCACAGACGCCGAGGACATCAGGCTCGACGACTGGGTCGTGCAGCGACGATGCCCCCATCTGAAGGCGGACCTGAGCCGCTTCGGGGTCATCGAGAACGGCACCCTCACCTGTCAGCTGCATGGTTGGAGCTTCGACCTCGCGTCCGGGAGGTGCCTGACCAGCGTCGGGCACCCGCTGCGGGCGCGGCCGGCTGACTGATCGGCCGACCTCTGGCACACCCCTAAACCTCGTATCCCGGACCAATCGCAACGTGTCGGTGCATGACCCTTTGGCGGCGGCACGCGTCACATTGACCGTGCGGCCGACCGCCGATACGAAGTCGCGGAACTGTGCCTCGTGGTCGGTGGGCCCACCAGCTTTCCTCCCCGATCTGTCCGGTGGACTCCGGACACCCGTCAGTGACGTCGAGGCGGTGGCTCCCGGTTGTCATCGCGGACCCGCAAGATACCGGACACGAGGCGAGCGAGCCGGTTCCGGCCGGCGTCGACCTGGTCCACCGCGGACCTGACCTCACGTCCTAGCCGGTCGAGGTCCTCCGCGGCGAGTTTGGGGACGACAACACCGAGCAGGTCGTCGGCCCGGATCCGCCGGCGTGAACTCGAGGTTCCAGTGCCCAGGGGACGAAGTTGCGCCCGGACGAGCGGCGTATGCAACACCCCCAGTACGCCGTACGGGTCGCCGCGGGCGGCAAAGACGCCGAACTCGGCTGAGATCTGAACGGCCTCGGGGACGACGGCCGCCCGCAGCCGGGCCGGGTTGAGCAGCGACACGACCAGTTGGCCCGGCCGGGCGAGGAGGCCCGGTGTCGTTGGCTTGTGGCCGTAGACGGCCGGCCAGTCGATCGTGCCGAGATCGTCCACATGCAGCACCGAGATGAACGGCGATGTCACGGCCGTCGCACGCGGCGTCGGTACCGGGATGAGCAGCTCGCGAAGCTCGATGCCGTCCTGGTCGATCAACTCCCGCCGGGCGGCCGCCGCCGCAGGATCCAGCGCGGAGGGGTCGAGCGTGCGTAAGCCGGCCGTGGCCGCGAACGCCACGAGCGGACCGCCAGTGTCCTTAGTGGATAATCGCTGGCGGATCATACGGGAGACATCCGGGAGCTCGTCGCCGGCCGGATCGGCCGCGGCTCGGCCACCTTGACGCAGGTAGCCGACGTGTTCGACCCGGGCCAGCGCGACCTGGCGCGATCCCGGCGCGCGGCGGATGAAGACGGCGCTGGTCTTCGCGACCGTCCCGCTGAGCGAGAACGTCGCCGTCGGCAGGCTGACGCAAGCGGCGAGGCTGACATCGCCGTCGGCGTCGAGTACCAGATCGGCGAACGCGCCGGACGAGATCACCCCATCGGGCAGCACTATGCCGAGGACTCCGCCGGGGATGAGCAGGTTCACCGCCCGGACCAGCCCGACCAGGCTCGGGTCGAGGCGACGCCGGCCGCGCAGCCGGGGGATCGCGGCCGATGTCGCGGCAATCCCAACCGGGTCGTCGTACTTGCCGTCGCCGAACGGCGGGTTGGTGAGGATCAGTGGCACCAGCAAGCGGTCCACATCGGAGTCGGTGACCGAGTCGCGGACGGTCCAGACCAGCGGCCGCCGGACGCCGCAGAGGAGCAGGTTGATCCGTGCCTTGGCGATGGCGGAGCCGGCCTGGTCCGCCCCGTAGGCGCCGCCCCGCAACAGCGTCGCGGCGACCGGATCGGTGCGCTCCGCGGCGCGCAGCACCTCGAGTGTGGCGATCAGGAAGCGCCCCGTTCCGCAGTACGGGTCGCCGAAGCCCGGGCCGTCCAGTTGGGACACCGTTTGAATGTCCACAAAGGAGAGTGCGATCTCGGCCATCATCCTGGCAACGCCGCTCGGGGTGAGGTACGTGCCGAGACCGCCGGCGTGGTCGTAGCGACCGGCCAGGAGCGCGTCGAAGGCCACGCCGAGCGGATCCGACACCGCCGGCACGCCATGGTCGACGGTCTCTGCGATGATGCGGGCCGCCGCGCGCAGCAGCGCATGGTCGGTCAGCCGGAACGGTTCGCCGGCCGGCCAGACCGGGTGCTCGACGCCGGCCGGGTCGACCGCGACCAGCTCGGGCGAGGCGAGGGCGGCGGCGAAGGCTTGCTGGAACTCGGGCACCGTGCCGTCGGTGAAGAGGCCGCTCACGCCGTCGCGCAGACTCCACAGCCGGATGAGGACGAGCTTGGCGACTTCCTCGAGCGCCGCGTTGGACGGCCGGATCCCACCGCGCACGTAGATCAGCTGATGCAGCTCGTCGAACCGTCGCGCCAGGGCGATCTCGGCCGGGCCCCATGCTCCGGCTACGCCCAGCAGCGGTGGCCCGGTCGACATGCCGACCACCCTAACCGCGCTCAGCGGCGGCCAGGCGGAAGCGAGCCGCGACACGAAGGCTGCCAGCCGGCACCTCAATGGTCAGCCGTCGTAGTGGTACTGGGCCTGAATGATGATCAGCTCGTCATCGGTGGCGCCGTACATCACTACGTTGTCGCGGCGGCTGGCCTCGTTAGGCGGAGGCGAGCTGCGACACGAACGCCGCCAGCTCGACCTCGAAGAGCGGTTCGACGTCGGTGACCGCCCAGCCCAGGTGCCCGAAGACCTCCATCGCCACCAGGCCGTAGAGCCGGGTCCAGGCGGACAGGTACGCGTAGATCATCTGGACCGGAACGTCGGAGCCGAAGGTCTCCCGGTACGGCCCGAGGTAGGGACCGAGTCGGGACTCGATCAGCTCGGCCGGGACGGTGGCGATCCTGGCGATCCGACCCTGCCGCCACAGCACGCCGAACGCGTCCAGGAACGGGGCACCGAAGCGAGCGCCGGCGTGCTCGGGTGTCTGGCAACCGTCTTCAAATTGGGCCACACCAGGGATCGGACTGCCGAACATGAGTCCGAACTCCGCCGGATGCGCCACGGACCAACGACGGAACGCCCGGGCCATGTGGATGAGCTGGTCGACCGGGCCTGCGTCGGCCGGGCGGGCCGATTCGACGATCTCGCGCATCTCGTCGAACAGGTCCTCGACGAGGTCCTGAATCAGCGCGTCCAGGCCGGCGAAGTAACGGTAGATGGCCGGGGCTGTCATGCCCATCTCGCGCGCGATCGCCCGCAGCGAGATTGCGCTCGGGCCGCCGTTGACCAGCAGGTCACGCGCGACCTCTTTGATCTCGGCGACGGTCGCGGTCCGGAGTCGCTCGCGGCGGCTCGGCGAGGCCTGCTCGATCGTTGACATGACGTTTTCGTGAACTCCCTTGACGGCTGCGAACGACCTGGGTAATAGTAAACAGCGTTTATGAAGCTTACTCCGTTAATTGTACGGCGCCCGCGGGGCTTTCAGAAGGCACTTTGCAGAGGAGGTGCGAATGTTCGTGTGGTGGGGCGGCGCGATCGCCCGCTTGAGGTGGTGGGTAGTCGGGGCAACCGGTGTCCTGGTACTGGTCGGCGGGCTGTGGGGGACCGGCCTGTTCGGGACACTGGGCAGTGGCGGCTTCGACGACCCGAGCAGCCAGTCCAGCGTCGCCAACGCCCGAATCCAGGCGGAATTCGGTCCCCAGGCCGCCGATGTCGTCGTGCTTTACTCCAGCGACTCATCCACTGTGGACCAGCCTGGACTGCGTGGACCGGTGACCGCGGTACTGGCCCGCCTCGACAGTCGACCCGAGGTCGCCTCGGTTGAGTCGTACTACCTAACCGGTTCGCCGATGCTTGTGTCCCAGGACCGTCATGAGACGTACGCGTCGATCCGGCTTCGCGAGGATGGGTTGAGCGGCAAGGGGAGCGACCTCGCCGCGATCATGCCACTGTTGGAGGCTGGCTCCGGCGTGCGGGCCCAGATCGGCGGCAACATCAGCTTCCAGGCTGATGCCAACACGCAGATCGAGCGGGACATCGTCCGGGCCGAGACCCTCTCGCTGCCGATCCTCCTCATCCTGCTGATCGTGGTGTTCCGGGGGTTCGTCGCCGCGGCGATGCCGATCCTGGTGGGGATCGTGGCGACGATGGGCGCTTTCGTCATCACCCGCATGATCGCCGGCTACACCGACATATCCGTGTTCGCGACGAACGTCATCACGCTGCTCGCGCTCGGCATGTCGGTCGACTACGCCCTGTTCATCGTGAGTCGCTTCCGGGAGGAGCTCGCCGCCGGTCGCGACACGCGTGAGGCCATGCGCCGCACGATCACCACCGCCGGTCGGACCGTCGCCGTCTCCGGACTCACCGTGGCGCTCGCGCTCTCCAGCCTTCTGCTCTTCCCAATGGGGTTCCTCAAGTCGATGGCGTACGGCGGGATGTCAGCGGTGCTGGTCGCCATGTTGGCCGCGCTGACGACGCTGCCGGCGGTGCTGACCCTGCTGGGGCCGCGGGTCAACAGTCGGCGGGTCAGGTCGGCCGGCGCCGGCTCCGGCTGGGCCCGGCTGGCCCGCAGTGTCATGCGGCGGCCGGTTCTTTACCTCGTCGTGGTGGCCGGGGTGCTGCTAGCGGTTGCGACTCCATTCCTGCGCGCTTCGTTCGGCGGGTTCGACGAACGGGTGCTGCCCGCCGGCACACCAAGTCGGGTCGTCGCCGAGCGGATCGCCGCCGACTTCCCGGGCGGGAGCCTGTCGCCGATCGTCGCCCTTGTCGACGGAGGCGGCGCCGCGGCGGGTCAGACCTTCGCTCAATCCGCCGTTGGCGTCGCCGGCGTCACCAATGCAACAGTCACCGCGACCAGAGGTGCGTCGTCCCTGGTGAGCATCGCCTACACCGGAGCGCCCAGCTCCAACCGGTCGCGCGAGGTCGTTTCGGCGGTGCGGGCGTTGCCCGCCCCACCCGGCTCCCAGGTACTCGTCACGGGTCGACCCGCCGCCGACCTCGACCAGTTGGCCAGCCTCGGCTCGCGGCTGCCGTGGATGGCGCTCTACGTGGGTTTGGTGACGTTCCTGTTGCTGTTCCTGGCATTCGGCTCGATCGTCCTGCCGGTCAAGGCGATTGTCATGAACATCATCTCGATCGGCGCCTCGTTCGGCGTGGTCGTCTGGGTATTCCAGGACGGCCATCTCTCGAGCTGGCTCGGCTTTACGCCAACCGGGTTCCTCGAGCCGACGAACCTCATCCTGATGCTGGCCGTCCTCTTCGGACTATCAACGGACTACGAGGTGTTCCTGCTCTCGCGGGTTCGTGAGGAGTGGGATCGTACCGGTGACAACACCGGGGCGGTGACGACCGGTCTGCAGCGAACCGGCCGGATCATCACCGCGGCGGCCGCGCTGCTCATCATCGTCATCGGCGGTTTCGCGACGGGCGGCGCCGCGACCATCAAGATGCTGGGCATCGGCACCCTCGTCGCCGTGGCGGTGGACGCCGCGCTGGTACGGACTCTGCTCGTGCCGGCCACGATGCGGCTGTTGGGCCGGTGGAACTGGTGGGCGCCCGGGCCACTGCGGAAGGTGTACCGCCGGTACGGGCTACGGGAGGGCCGGGCCGATCCGGTCGTGCGGGCGCCGGCCGGGGTGCGGTAGGTTTGCGCTCCACGGTGGACTGGCCGGTTGGCTGGATCGGCCCGTACGGGCGAAGAGGTGGCGCAGCATCGACGGCGTGTACGTGGTCAGCGCGAGCGCGGCGGCCGGCTGCGCCGTCTGCTACGGCCTGGCATCCGTGCTGCAGGCCCGTGGCGCGCGCAGCGTCGGCCGAGCCAGGGGTGTCGACCCGCGGTTGCTCGTCCGGCTGGCCCGATCGGCTTGGTCCCGGGCCGGTGTGGCGCTGGATTGTGTCGGCTTCGCGCTCCAGCTGCTGGCCTTGCGGAGCCTGCCGCTGTTCGTGGTGCAGACCGCCGTCTCGTCGAGCCTCGCGGTGACCGCAGCCGCGGCCGCCCTGATTCTGCGCGAGCACCTCGGTCCACGCGAGTGGGGCGCGGTCGCCGCAATCTCTGCCGGACTCGCCATGCTCGGGATCAGTGCCGGCGAACAGGGTGCCCGGCCAGCGCCGCACGCCCTGTATGTCGGCCTGGTGATCACGGTGGCCTGCCTCGTCGTGCTGGCCGTGGCGTCGCGCTGGCTGCCCGAGCCTGGGCGGCCGGCCTGGCTTGGCGCCGGCGCCGGACTCGCCTGGGGTGTCGTCGCGCTGTCCATCCGTAGCGTGGAGAGCCTGAGTCCGTCTCGACTGCTCACCGACGTCGCCACCTACCTTGTGATCATCGGCGGCATTCTGGGCTTCCTGCTGTACGCGACCGCGCTGCAGGGCGACTCGGTGACGGCCGCCACCGCCGCGCTGGTCGTCGGTGAGACGCTGGTACCGGCCCTGATCGGAATCGCGCTGCTTGGCGACCGGGCCCGCCCGGGGACGGCCCTTATCGCCGCAGTCGGATTCCTGCTGGCCGTCGCGGGAGCGCTCGTTCTGTCGCGCTTCGGCCAACCCGAGCACCTCGCCGAAGCCGTTTGAAGGGTGTCCGCGCGCTGCACGGTGAGCGGGATTGGATCATGGATAGCTCACCCCGTACAAGGGGCTGGATTCGCCACTGTTGGCGACCGCGGAAGAATAGACGCGTGACTCCCCGCTCTCTCGTCCTGCTCGGCTCGACCGGGTCGGTCGGCACGCAGGCGGTGGACATCGTACGGGCCAACCCCGAACGGTTCCGGGTGGTCGGGATCGGCGGAGGCGGGGCCAACGTGGCACTCCTGGCCGAGCAGGCCCTGGCGCTCGATGTCGATGTCGTCGGGGTGGCGAAGGCGTCCGCCGCCCAGGATCTCCAGCTGGCCTTCTATGCGGAGGCGTCCCGTCGTGGGTACGCCTCCGGCGGGTTCAGGGTTCCGAAGATCCTCGCCGGACCGGACGCTATGACGGAGCTGGCCCGCTGGCCGTGTGAAGTGATTCTCAACGCTATGGTCGGCGCGCTCGGGCTGGCTCCGACCCTGGCCGCCCTCGACGCGGGGCGCACGCTCGCCCTCGCGAATAAGGAGTCCCTCATCGCCGGTGGTCCGCTGGTCCGAAAAGCACTGTGTCGGCCCGACCAGATCGTGCCGGTCGACTCCGAGCACTCTGCCCTGGCCCAGTGTCTGCGCGCGGGGCGGGCGGACGAGGTACGCCGGCTGCTACTCACCGCGAGCGGTGGCCCGTTCCGTGGCCGTACCCGTGCGGAGCTATTCGCGGTGACTCCCAAACAGGCGCTCGCGCATCCGACCTGGACGATGGGGCCTGTCGTTACGATCAACTCCGCCACGATGGTCAACAAGGCGCTTGAGGTGATCGAGGCGCATGAGCTGTTCGGGGTCGGCTACGACGACATCGATGTGGTCGTGCATCCGCAATCGGTGATCCATTCGATGGTGGAGTTCGCGGACGGTTCGACGATCGCCCAATGCAGTCCGCCCGACATGCATCTGCCGATCGCGCTCGGGCTGGGCTGGCCGGACCGGGTCCCGCTGGCAGCCCGTCCGGTCGACTGGAGCCGCGCCACGACCTGGGGTTTCGAGCCATTGGACGAGGAAACCTTTCCGGCCGTACGGCTGGCCAAGGCCGCGGGCCGGGTCGGCGGTTGTCTGCCGGCGATCTACAACGCGGCCAACGAGGAGTGCGTCGAAGCGTTCGTAGCTGGCCGGGTGGCGTTCGTCTCCATCGTCGACACCGTCGCCCGCGTGGTGGAGGAGGCTCCCGATTTACCGGGACCGGGTACCGTCGACGACGTACTTGCCGCGCAGGCGTGGGCCAAGGGCCGGGCCCGTGAGCTGATCGCGGCATCCGTTACCGGGGGCTAGGAGACGAATGCAGACCATCGGAGTCGTGGTGTTCGCGGTCGGCATCCTGTTCTCCGTCTGCCTGCACGAGGCTGGGCACCTGATCGCGGCGAAGTCGTTCGGAATGAAGGTCACACGATACTTCGTCGGGTTCGGACCGACGCTCTGGTCGTTCCGCCGGGGGGATACCGAGTACGGGATCAAGGCCATCCCGGCCGGTGGCTTCGTCAAGATCGTCGGGATGACGGCCCAGGACGACGATATCGCCCCCGAGGACGAACCACGGGCAATGTGGCGGTTCCCGGTCTGGAAACGCACCATCGTCATGATCGCCGGCTCGGCTACCCATTTCATTCTCGGCATCGTGATCCTGTGGGCGGTCTTCGCGTTCATCGCGCTCCCCGACGAATCCCGCCTGCAGAGTTCGCCGGTGACGATCGACAAGGTCTCGCCATGCGTGGCCGCGAAGTGGGAGTTCGACCCGGAAACGAGGCAGACGAAGGACTGTGTGCAGGGGACGGACCCGGCCAGCGCGGCGGCGACGATGGGTCTGCACAGCGGTGACACGATCACCGCTATCAACGGCCAGCGGGTCGCCGGCTGGGACGCATTGAGCGCCAAGATCCGGTCGATGGGCGGCAAGCAGATCTCGCTGACGTACGTCCGGGACGGGCAGTCGGTGACACATCAGTTGACCTTGCCGATCGCCCAGCGGATCAAGCAGAGCGTGCTCGATGACCCTGCGAAGACCGCCGAGGACGTCACTCCGGCCGACCTCGAGCAGGTCGGTGTGCTCGGGATCACACCAGTCGTACCGACATCGGTCGCCGGGCCGGTCGCCGCCGTCGGCCGCGCGGGCCATCAGACCGCGAGTCTCTTCGCCGGGACCATCGGGGCGATCAAGCAGTTCCCCGAGAAGGTGCCCAAACTCTGGGCGGCGCTCAACGGCTCCGAACGCGACCCACAGACACCGGTGAGCGTCGTCGGCGCGTCCCGGATCGGCGGCGAGCTGTTCCAGCAGGGCGAGTTCCCGACGTTCCTGCTCGTGCTGGCCAGCCTCAACTTCTTCGTCGGGCTGTTCAACCTGCTACCGCTACTTCCCCTGGACGGCGGACACGTCGCGGTCGCCTGGTTCGAGCGGATCCGGTCGTGGTTCTACGCCAAGTTCGGCCGGCCCGATCCGGGACCGGTCGACTACATGAAACTGATGCCCGTCACCTATGTAGTCATCCTCATCTTCGGCGGTTTCACGCTGCTCACGGTCGCCGCCGACATCATCAATCCCATCAAGATCTTCTAGGGGTCTATCCATGGCCGCCATCAATCTCGGCATTCCCAGTGCACCGGCGCCGGCGCTCGGACCCCGGCGGGACAGCCGTCAGATCATGGTCGGTTCGGTGCCGGTGGGCGGCGGCGCGCCGGTCTCCGTGCAGTCGATGACGACGACACTCACGGCGGACGTCAACGCCACCTTGCAGCAGATCGCCGAGCTGACCGCCGCTGGCTGCCAGATCGTACGGGTCGCCGTCCCGTCCCAGGACGACGTCGAAGCGCTGCCTGCGATCGCGCGCAAGTCACAGATCCCGGTGATCGCCGACATCCACTTTCAACCGAGGTACGTCTTCGCCGCGATCGACGCCGGCTGCGCGGCGGTACGCGTCAACCCGGGCAACATCAAGAAGTTCGACGACAAGGTAGGCGAGATCGCCCGGGCCGCGATGGACGCGAAGGTACCGATCCGCATCGGGGTGAACGCGGGCTCGCTCGACCCGCGGCTGCTGCAGAAGTACGGGAAGGCGACCGCCGAGGCGCTGGTCGAGTCGGCGCTGTGGGAGTGCTCGCTCTTCGAGGAACACGGCTTCCGCGACATCAAGATCTCGGTCAAGCACAACGACCCGGTTGTCATGATCCGCGCGTACCGGCAGCTCGCCGAGCAGTGCGAGTACCCGCTGCACCTCGGTGTGACCGAGGCCGGCCCGGCGTTTCAGGGCACTATCAAGTCGTCAGTCGCGTTCGGGGCGTTGCTGGCCGATGGCATCGGCGACACCATCCGGGTCTCGCTCTCGGCTCCGCCGGTCGAGGAGGTCAAAGTCGGCAACCAGATCCTGGAGTCGCTCGGCCTGCGCGAAAGGGGTCTGGAGATCGTCTCGTGTCCGTCCTGCGGCCGGGCGCAGGTCGACGTATACACGCTCGCCGATCAGGTTCATGCCGCCCTCGACGGCTTCCCGGCGCCGCTGCGGGTCGCCGTCATGGGGTGCGTCGTCAACGGGCCGGGCGAGGCGAGGGAGGCGGACCTGGGCGTCGCCTCCGGCAACGGAAAGGGCCAGATCTTCGTCCGGGGCGAGGTCATCAAGACCGTGCCGGAGTCACAGATCGTCGAGGTACTCGTCGAAGAAGCGATGCGGATGGCTGACGAGATGGGAATAGATCTCGCCGAGACCACCGGACCGGTCGTCACCGTCCACTAGCGTTGACATTCGTGGCCGGCGATACCGAGGAGTCACAGGCACCGACAACGTTTGTCGGACGCGCCCCGGCGCCCACCGCCCCGACCTGGGGACGCGGCGACCCCGAGGCGTACCAGCAACCGCAGATCGTGGTCGTCGAGGTGCCCCGCCGCCGCTCGGCCGGCCGCATCATGCTGACGACGGTCGGACTCATCGCTGCGTTCTGCGCCATCGGTGGTACAGCTTTCGTCGTGGCGCAGGGCCTGCTGCGGCAGAACACGGGAGCGGTCGCGTCCGGCCCGTCCACGGCCGGTCGCGCCCCGGCGCCGAAGCAACCGGGGCTGAATGCACCGGTGCGGGACGGGATGTTCGAGTTCACGATAACCAGGCTCAGTTGCGGCCGGCAGACCGTCTCGGCGGGCATATTCAGCCGAAGCGCTCAGGGCCAGTACTGCCTCGTCACCCTGACCGTCGCCAACATCGGCCGGGAAGGCCGCGGATTCGCCGACGGCTTCCAGAAGGCGATCGGGGCCAATGGGGATTTCTACACCCCAGACTCCGCCGCCGGGCTCATCGTCAACGCCGGTGGCGCGACGGTGTGGACGAACCTCAACCCCGGCAACAGTTTCACCGCGACGATGGTCTTCGACATCGCCCGAAACGCCAGGATCGCCAAGCTCGAGCTGCACGACTCGGCCTTCTCCAACGGAGCCACGATCACCCTGGGCTGAGCCCGCCTATGGCTGGCCAGCGATGGACGTTTCTGGTTGCCCTAGGAACCACAGACTTCCATTGCTCCCGCGCCCGGCGGTCTCCACGCGATGCAACGCGGAGACCAGCCGGGCGGGTAGGTACTCCACTACTCGGCGAGAATCGCGTAGAGCTTACGCTTGGCCTCCGCGATCACCTCGACGGCCCGCTGGCGCTGGTCGTCCGTTCCCGACATCATCACCTGGCGCAGGGCATTCATCGCGCCGACCGTCGCGTCCTTGAGGTCGTGCCAGCTGGCGAACGCGTCGTCGGTGAACTCGGCCCAGGGCGGCGGCTCAGTGGCGGCTTGTGCCTCGGTCCGGCCAGTCTCGGTGAGGCTGAACCGCTTGCGGCCCTCGCTCTCCTCACTCACGATCAGGCCCTCGTCCTCCAGCATCTGCAGCGTGGGGTAAACGGAGCCCGGGCTGGGCCGCCAGACGCCGCCGGTACGGCTGTCGAGTTCCGAGATCATCTCGTACCCGTGCATCGGGCGCTCCAGCAGCAGTGCGAGCAGAGCCGCCCGCACATTGGCCCGCCGGCCACCACGACCGCGGCCATGTCCGTGCCCCGGACCGAACGGGCCCGGGCCAACCCATGGCGGTGGAAATGGCATCCGCCACGGACCTCGCATTCGGGCCTCATGTGGCCCGTGGAAACCTCTCATGATCCCTCCCGGTCATGTCGTTGATACGTTGACGATATATCGCGGAACAGTCGGCCGCAACTCCTCCTGACCGCCGTCGTGACACTCGCGCGGACCGGCGCTGCGCCAGAACGCGGACCGTCTTCATTGGGGTGACAGGGGGTGCCGGCGCCTGATCTCCGTGGCAGGCTGAGGGCATGTTGACGGTGCCGGCGCGTCAGCTCAGCGATGCTGACCGGGCCGCGGTGGACCGCGTGCTCGATGCCGCCCCCATCGCTGCGGCCCAGGTCGCCGAGCGGGTGCAGGCCGGGCTCGCATGGGCACCTGACGCGCGGATCTTCGGCTACGGCGACCACAGCCGCATCGACTCGGTTTGCTGGTCAGGGGCGAACCTCATTCCGGTACGGGCGAGCCAGGCCGCCGCGACAGCGTTCGCCGAGACGGCCGTGGCCCATCCGCGGACCTGCTCGTCGCTCGTGGGCGAGGCCGACGCAGTGCTGACCATGTGGCGCCACCTCGACGGCTTCTGGGGACCCGCCCGCGACGTCCGCCCGTGCCAGCCGTTGCTGGTGACCTCGACGATGCCCGCCGTGCCGCCCGACCCGACCGTGCGACTCGTCCGTCCACACGAGATAGACGCTCTCTTCCCGGCCGCGGTGTCGATGTACACCGAAGAAGTGGGCATCTCTCCGCTGACCGGAGGTGGCGGGCGTGACTACCGCGACCGGGTGCGCGATCTGATCCGCGCCCGTCGGGCCTATGCGAAGTTCGTCGCCGGCCGGGTCGTGTTCAAAGCGGAACTCGCCGTGGTCACCCGGCATACAGCCCAGGTCCAGGGTGTCTGGGTGGCGCCCGAGTGGCGCGGTCACGGTGTCGGGACGAGCGCCATGGCGGCCGTCGTGCGGGACGCCCTTCGTCGGGTCGCGCCGAGTGTGAGCCTCTACGTCAACGACTACAACTCCCCGGCCCGGCGGGTGTACGCCCGGTGCGGATTCAGCCGGGCCGGGACCTTCGCCACCGTCCTGCTCTGAGACCACGTCGACATCGGTCGACTGTGGACACTCACACCCTCCGCTTCGGCGCCGGCGTGGAACCGTTGTCTCACCTCGTCCGTCGAACCGGGACAGCACCGGACCGCGATTGCCAGTATCCTGGCGCGACCTGGCTCGAGGGAGGACACCGGGTGGTGAGCGTTGAGGCGAGCGGATCGCTCGGCGTCGCGGTCCACGACGTCTGGCGTTCGTTCGGGCGCGTGCCGGCGCTATCGGGAGTGTCGCTATCGGCGCCGTACGGGCAGGTCACCGCGCTCATCGGCCCGAACGGCGCGGGCAAGACCACAATGCTGCTGATCCTGGCCTCGCTGCTGCGGCCGGACCGCGGGCAGGTCCAGGTCGCCGGCGTGGACCCGGTCGCCGACCCGTACCGCGTGCGGGCGCAGATGGGCTGGATGCCGGACACCTTCGGCGTCTACGACCAGCTGATCGTGCGCGAGTATCTCGGCTTCTTCGGCTCGGCGTACGGCCTGGGCCGGACGGACACGGCCGCGCGGGTGATCGAGCTGCTGGCGCTCATGCACCTGTCGGAGTACCTGACGCAGCCCGTGCACGTCCTCTCCCGGGGGCAGAAGCAGCGGCTCGCGTTGGCCCGGGCGCTGATCCACCGACCGAAGGTGCTCCTGCTCGACGAGCCCGCCTCAGGGCTTGATCCGAGATCGCGAGTCGAGCTGCGCGATGTTCTGCGTGGACTGTCAGGCAACGGTGTCGCCGTCGTCGTGTCGAGCCACATCCTCACCGAACTCGAGGAAATCGCCGACCGGATCGTCCTGGTCGCCGAGGGCCGCACCGTCGGCCAGCACACGATGGCCGAACTCTCCGCGCAGGCGAGGGTCCGCTACCGCATACGAGCCACAGACGAGGCACCGCTTACCGCCGCGCTCGCCGGCCGAGGGATCACACCGGACGCCATCTCATCGTCCGGGGTGGACATTCCCGCGATGTCCGAAGAGGACGCCGCCGATCTCCTCGCCAGGCTGGTCGCCGCCGAAGTCCGGGTGGTGGCCTTCGAGCCTCTCGGCAGCAACCTCGAGTCGGTCTACCTCGCCATGACGCAGGAGCGGCGATGATCACCCCGAGAGGCGTCTGGCTCGTCACGGCGCAGGAGTTCCGGGTCCGGCTGCGTACCGGACGCTGGCGCTGGCTGCTCGGCGCCTGGGTGTTGCTGTTGGCCATCGTCACGCTGGGGCTCGACAACTCGTTCTCCGCGTCGTACGGCTACGTCGATGACCAGTCGCGGCGAGGGGTTCCACTCTTCGGCAGCCTCATGCTCTTCGTCCTGGGCATGGTCCTCGTCATCAGCCCGACCTTGACTTCGCAGACCATCAACGGGGATCGGGAGCGGGGCACGCTCGCAACCCTTCAGGTGACGCGACTTCGTCCGGCCGAGATCGCCCTCGGCAAGCTGCTGGCCGGCTGGGCCGTCGGGCTCGTCGCGTTGGCGCTCACCCTCCCGTTCACGCTCTGGGCGATGGCGGAGGGTGGCGTCGGGCCGGGCCGGGTCGCGGCTGTCTACGGCATCGCGGCGCTGCTGATGGGGTGCGTCTGCGCTATGTCTCTCGGGTACTCCGCCCTGCTCGCCCGGTCACTCACCTCGACCCTGCTCTCGTACCTGACCGTCGGAGCGCTGACCGTCGGAACGCTGATCGCGAACGTGTTGGCGACCCCGCTCACCTCCGAGGAGGTGGTGGCCCTGACGCCCGACGGGTACAGCTACACCTACCCGGTCACCCATCCCGAGGATGTCTGGTGGCTGTTGGCGCCCAATCCGTTCGTCGTTCTCGCGGACGCAGCGCCCCGGGTCGCGCCGGTCACGCGCCGCAACGGCGATCTCGTGTACGTCGACGAGAACGACCCGTTGAGTCTGCTGGCGAACGAGGTACGCAGTTTGCGGGTGCCGAGGCGCATCGAGGTCGCCGAGTTACCCGTCACCGGGCCGGACCCAGGTCCGGTCTGGCCATGGGGACTCGGCTTCGACGTCCTCGTCGGAGCCGGCGCCATCGCGATCGCGACCAACCGCCTACGGACACCCAGCCGGAGGCTCGGTCGCGGTGTCCGCATCGCGTGACGTCTGCCTGGACCGTCTACGTATACGCCGGCGTTCCTGCTGACACCGTGTTCGCGAACTTCGGGCCTTCGGCTGCGGACCGGAGGCCGCGGGCCGGACCATCGGTGTATGACGCAGTACACCGACCAGGAGAAGCAGACCCTGCGTACCGCCGCGTTCGGAGCGGTCTTCCTGGTATCGAAGGCGGAGCCGGGGATGTTCGACATGGTCAAGGAGAGCTTCGCCGCGTCGAAGGCGTTCGCGACCTCCTCGCCTGAACTCCGCGACATGTTGAAGGGAGGCGGGATACCGCAGATCCCGAAGGGGTCGGCCGCCGACATCGAGTCTGGCGTGCTCAGAGCGCTGGAGCAGTCGGCATCGATCCTGCAGGCGAAGGGTCAGCCCGAGCTTGACGGATTCCGGCACGCGGTCGCCAACGCTGTCGACCAGGCTGCGATGGCGGCTGGCGGTATCAGCGCCGCCGAGCGCGACGCCGTCGGCAAGGTGATGGCCGCGCTCGGTGCGGGTTAGGGGGCTGACCGGTCGGGCTCCTCGCGCAGTCGTGAGCGAAGCGAGCGACTTCATGGGGTGGCTGGTCGCCGCCGACCGTCAGGCGGCGACCTGGTTCTGTGCCGCCGGAACCGCCTGCACGGCGGTGCCGTAGGCGCAGACCTCATTCCAGGCACTCGTGACGGCCCGGTGGTCAAAGCGCAGACCGATGATGGCATTCGCGCCGATGGCCTCGGCGGACTCGACCATGTGTGCGATGGCGTCCGCCCGGATCTGAGTGAGAAGCCGGTGCAACTGGGGGTTGAGGCGCCCGTTGAGGGACTTGACACCTTCGACGAACGGGTTGAACGAACGGACGGTGACGCCGACCACTTCACCGATCACGGCCCGCACCTCGTACCCCGGGATGCCCTCTGTCGTGACCACAAGCATCTCTACTCACCTGTCGCCCTGGCGGTGGGAACGCCACGGGCACTCTAACCCGATGCCGGCACAGGCATGCCCCCCCGTGGTCGGTCGCCAGCCGATCGGGTGAACTCACGCGCGAACACGTGCGTTGCCGGGATCGAAGAGCGGCTCCTGCCGTACCAGCGCGTCCTGCCACTTCCCGAAGATGCCGATCTGTACCGGGGTACCGGGCTCCACTGTAGACGGAACATAGGCGTACGCGATGGACGCGTGGACACGGTAGCCGTACCCACCACTGGTCACCCGGCCGCACGACCGTCCGTCGACCCGCACCGGCTCGGTGCCGAGACAGACGACGCGTGGATCGGTGAGGGTCAGGCAGCGTAGCCGCCGAGCGGGCGCACCGCCGGCCACCGCCGATCGGCTGGCCAGGAGAGCATCCCGGCCGAAGAAGTCCTTGCCGATCCTTACGGCGAAGCCAAGTCCCGCCTCGTCAGGCGTCGTCTCGGGGGTGATGTCCGAGCCCCACACCCGGTACCCTTTCTCCAGCCGCATCGCGTCGATCGCCCGGTATCCGGCCGGCCGCGCTCCGAACGGGTCACCCGCTTCGCGCAGGGTGTCCCAGAGCGTCAGTACGTACTCGGTCGGGGCATAGAGCTCCCACCCGAGCTCGCCCACGTACGTCACCCGCTGAGCCAGGACCGGCACATGACCGATCGTGAGCCGCCGCACGGTCATGTACGGAAAGTCCACTGCCGACAGCGACGTATCGGTGAGCGGCTGCAGGATCTCCCGGGCCGCGGGCCCCCACAAACACAGACAGCCGTACCCGCCTGTCACGTCGTCGACGCTCACGTCGGACGGCGCACGCCGGCGTACCCAGGCAGCGTCCCGGACGCCGGAAGCCGTACTGGTGACCAACCGGAAGTGGGACTCACCGAGTCGGGCCACGGTCAGATCGGCCTCGATACCAGCCGCCGCGTTGAGCAACTGTGTGTAGACCAGACTGCCGACCGGTTTGTCGATGTCGTTGGCGCAGACGCGTTGTAGCAGCCTCAGCGCCGAACGGCCGCGGACGTCGAACTTGGCGAAGGACGACTGGTCGAACAGGCCGGCCGCGCCGGTGGTGGCCATCACCTCGGCCTCGATCGCGGGTGACCAGATCCGCCCGGCCCAACCGGTCGGCCGGAGCGACTCCTCACCGCGGGCGGCGTTGGCCTCGAACCAGTTCACGCGTTCCCAGCCGGCCTTCTCGCCGAGCACCGCGTCCAGCTCGGCGAGCCGCGGCCAGGTCGCCGAGCGTCGTAGCGGCCGGCCGGCGTCCCTTTCCTGGAAGGGGTAGACGATGTCGTAGTACCGCGAGTAGGCGTCGAGCGCCTTGCCCGTGGCCCACGACCGGCTCGCGGCGTGCTCCCCGAATCGTCGAATGTCCATAGTGGATACGTCGTACTCGGGCGAGGAGTCGACTATCCATTCCGCCATCACCTTGCCGACACCTCCGGCCGCGGCCAAACCGTGGACGCAGAACCCGGCCGCCACCCAGAACCCCCGCAGGCTCGTCTCGCCGAGAATGAACTCGCCGTCCGGTGTGAACGCCTCGGGCCCATGGACCACGCGCGCGATCGGGGTTCCGGTCATCGCCGGAACCCGGTGCACGGCCGCTTGCCACGACTCGTCGAACGCCGTCAGGTCCGGCTCGAAGAGGGATCGTGGCCTGTCCAGCGGTGCGGCGTCGGCGTCAGGCCAGCACACTTCGGGCGTACGGATGTAGCCGCCCACGAGCAGGCCACCGCCTTCGCCACGGAAGTACACGATGTGGTCGGGGTCGCGCACGGTCGGTATGTGCTCGAGGTCGGTCCCTGCAGGCAGAGGATCGGTCACCACATACTGGTGTCTGATCGGGACGATGGGGATGGCGACGCCGGCCATCGCTCCAATGTGGCCGGCCGCGGTTCCGGCGGCGTTGACGACCACGTCGGCCCGGATGCGACCGCGGTCGGTGACAACGCCGGTCACCCCGCCTCTTTCGTAAGAGAGACCGACGACGGCGGTTCTGGTCGCGATGCGAACGCCCAGCGACTGCGCTCCCGCCGCCAGCGCACGGGCCAGCGGCTCCGGTCGGAGAAAGCCGTCGCCGGGCAGGTAGCCCGAGGCCAGCACGTCGTCGACCCGAAGCATCGGTAGCAGCTCACGTGTCTCGTTCGGGGAGAGCAGGGTCATCTCCAGCCCGTACGTCGTCGCTGCGCTGACCTGGCGCTGCAGTTCCTCGACCCGTTCTTCGGTGGTGGCCAAACGCAGCCCGCCGACGCCGTGCCAACCCGGACTCAGTCCGGTACGTTCGCGCAGCTCGGCGTAGAGCCCCGAGGAGTACATGATCATGCGCGTCTGGCTGATGGTGGAACGCAACTGACCGACGAAGCCGGCCGAGTGCCAGGTCGTCCCCTCGGTGAGGCCGTGTTGCTCGACGAGCACGACATCGGTCCAGCCCAGTCGTGCCAGGTGGTAGGCGATGCTGCACCCCGCGACGCCGCCACCGATCACGACTGCCCGCGCCGAGGCCGGGAGGTCAGCCGTCACAGCTGGAGTACTACCACGTATTTGGTCTGACCAAAAGACCCGGCCTTACCCGAATATCTCGATCCGCAAGGAGTATTGACCCCGCTGACCTGCGGGTTGACACTGCGCACACACCAACCCATTGGTGTGAGGGCGGTCGTGATGGGCGCGGTGCCATCGGTCGAGGACGTAGTGCGGCACGTCTCGATGTGGTCCGGTCGCGTCGTCAGCCACCGTCCCATCACCGGCGGACTGAGCCACCGGATCTGGCGGGTCGACCTCGGCCCTCGCTCCTTCGTGCTGCGCGTCCTCGATCCAGCGGTGTCGGCCGCGGGACTCGGGGTACCGCCCCCGGTTGAAATAACCAACACGATCCGAGCCGCCGAATCCGGCGTGGGCGCACGCGTCTTCGAAGTGCTGCCCGAGGTGCCAGCGATCGTGCTGGAGTACCTGCCCGGCCGGACGCTGAACCAGTCGGATGTCCGAACTCGACCGACGATCCCGCGTATCGCGGCGGCGTTGCGACGGTTGCACGCGGGTCCGTCGTTCGCCAACGACTTCTCCATCGCCGCGAAGCTGCGCGAGCTGGTCACCTTGTGCCAGCGCAACGATCTTCGGATGCCGGCGGGGTACCTCGAGCGACTCCCCACTGTGGACCAGGTGATCGCGAGGCTGGCCCCCGGTGCGCTACCGAACGTGCCGTGCCACAACGACCTGCTGCCGGAGAACTTCATCGACTCCGGCGGAGTCGTACGCATCGTCGACTATCAGCTCTCCGGCAACAACGATCCCTGTTTCGACCTCGGTGACATCGCCGCCGAGGCCGACTACGACCCCGACCTGACCGGTGCGCTGGTGGCGGCGTACTTCGGCGACGACCTCACCCCCGCCCTCAGCGCGAGGGTACGGCTGAACCTGCTGCTGTCGAACGTGACCTGGACGCTCTGGTTCTCTGTCCATCATGGACTGCTTCGCCGCGCCGACCCCGCTGCCGGCTTCGATTACTGGGACGAAGCCAACGACAAGTTCGGCCAGGCCGAACGGGACCTGGACTCACCCGACTTCGGGCGCTTGCTCGACTCCGTGGGCGGGAGACCGACCCCCGACCGCAGATGAACCCAACCAGGAGGTACGAATGGCAACACAGTCGCCGCCGGCCGCGGCCGCGCTGCAGGACGCCGATGAGAGGCGTCTCGCTGAACTCGGGTACCGGCAGGAGCTGAAGCGCAAATGGAGCGGGTTCTCGAACTTCGCGATCTCGTTCTCGATCATCTCGATCCTGTCCGGGTGTTTCACCACGTTCGGCCAGGCCTGGAACAACGGTGGCCCGATCGCCATCTCGCTCGGCTGGCCATTCATCTCGATTTTTATCCTGATCATCGGTCTGTGCCTGTCCGAGCTGGTCTCCGCTTACCCAACCGCGGGAGGTATCTACTACTTCGCCTTGAAGCTGGGCAAGCCCGTCCACGGCTGGTTCACCGGCTGGCTCAACCTGATCGGCCTGATCGCGGTAACGGCGTCGGTCGACTACGGGTGTGCCACGTTCATGAATCTCAGCCTCGGCGCGCTGTTCCCCAGTTGGGCCGTCACGCTCAACCACGCGTTCATCCTGTTCCTGATCATTTTGGCGCTGCACGTGATCATCAACATCTGGGGTCAGGCGATCATCAATACGCTGCAGAACATATCGGTCTGGTGGCACGTGGTCGGCGTCGCCGCTGTCGTGGGCATTCTCATCTTCGTGCCGGACCACCACCAACCGGTGAGCTTCCTGTTCGAGCGGCTCAACAACTCGGGCTTCTACGGTGGATCGACCGGCGGTGCCGGGTTCTGGTTCTACGTGTTGCCGCTGGGTTTCCTGCTGACCCAGTACACAATCACCGGCTTCGACGCCTGCGCGCACGTCTCCGAGGAGACCAGGGGTGCCGCGGCCTCGGCGGCCAAAGGCCTGTGGAAGTCCATTTTCTATTCGGCCGTCGGCGGATGGATCCTGCTGCTGGCTTTCCTGTTCGCAGTGAAGGACCCGGCCGAGGTCACGTCGGGCGCGGGCTTTGTCGGCACCATCTTCCAGAGCGCCTTGACCTCCGGCTTCTTCAAGGCGGTCATCATCATCTCGACAATCGGCCAGTTCTTCTGCGGCATGAGCTGCGTGACCAGCATGTCGCGGATGACCTACGCGTTCAGCCGCGACCGCGCCGTCCCCGGCCACCAGTTGTGGCGAAGGGTGACACGTAACGGGACACCGGCCAACGCCATCGTTGCCGGTTGTGTTGCGGGTGCTCTGCTCACGCTGCCCGCGCTGTACAACTACAACGGTGTACCGGTCGCGTTCTATGCCGTTGTTTCCGTCACGGTCATCGCGCTGTACCTGGCGTTCCTAATCCCGATCGCCCTACGGCTGCGAAACAAGGACTTCGAACCGGGACCATGGTCGCTCGGGCGCTGGTCCAAGCCATTGGGGTGGATCGCGGTGCTGGAGATCGCGATCATCAGCGTCTACTTCATCCTGCCGTTCTCCCCGGCCGGCGTACCGTTGCGGAGTGGGTTCACCTGGTCGGCGGTCAACTACGCGCTGATCGCGGTCGGTGGCACGCTCATCCTCGTAGCCATCTGGTGGCTCGTCTCCGCCCGACGGTGGTTCACCGGTCCGGTCCGGACCATCGACGAGCCGGTCCCGGGCGAACAGGTGGGCGTCGGCGGGTAGCGTCGGCGGTGTCCGGGGTGGACGCTGCCTCGCGTCCACCCCACCCCTCGGCCGGGAAGGGGCGCAATGGCGGAGGTCGCGACTTCTCGTGCCGTTCCCGTCTGGCGACCGGTCCGCGGCGGGAACGCCTTCGAGATCACGGTCGCCCGGCTGGCGCAGGCCATCAAGTTGGGACTGGTCGCCGAGGGCGAGCGGTTGCCCGCCGAGCGGGAACTGGCCGAACGGCTCCAGGTGAGCCGGGTGACCCTTCGCGAGGCTATCCGTGCCCTTCGAGAGGCCGGCTATCTGGAGTCCCGCCGCGGCCGTACCGGCGGCACGTTCGTGCTTCCCGGTGCGGCGACCGCCAGCGCCACCAAGGCGCGCCCCCCGGCAGTTGGCCGGTCACGGACGCGGCCGCTGATCGCCCAACGCTCCAGCGACCGGTCGGTCGCGGCGGTTCGTGTCGATCCGGTCGAACTGGCCCGTTCGATGGGCGACACGCTGCACGACGCGCTCGACTTCCGCCGCGTGCTCGAACCGGGGGCCGCGGCGCTCGCCGCCCAACGGAGCCTGGCCGCCGTCGACCGCCAGCACCTGGTGGCGTGCCTCACCGCGTCGCGTGAACGGGATCCGGCCGTGCGCCGGGTGGCGGACTCGAGGCTTCATCTCGCGATAGCCGCGGCCAGTGGCAGCCCGTCGCTGGCGAGTGCCATCGCCGATGTGCAGATCACACTCGACCGACTGCTCGCCGCCATCCCGGTGATCCGCCGAAACCTCGACCACTCGGACGCCCAGCACACCCGGATCGTGGAGGCCATCCTCGCCGGGGATCCGGCGAGCGCGCGACACGCGATGGAGGAGCATTGCGACGGTACGGCGGAGCTCCTGCTCGGCCTGCTCGCCTGAACCGCCCCGTCTTGTCAGTCCAATGTGGAGTGAAGGGCCGGTACGCGGATTGCGGCGGCGGCAGTGCCTTCCGCCAGAGAATCCACATACTGGAAATCGATCCCATGATCGCCGCAAGGGCATCAGAAACGCCGCCACGCGTCGTTTCCGATCCTGAAAACCGATCTTCGGTCGGCTATCCCGGGATGTGAGACGTAACATCCCTGTGGTCGGGGCCGAGACTTCGGCGCCACCACGAAAGTCGCGGTCAGACGAAGAGGTCGTCGATACAGTCTGCGGTCGCGGCCCGGCGCACCCAGTCATCGAGCTGGGCGAGGTCGCTGCATGCCATGATCCGTTCGCGGGCGTCGTCCGGGACGACGATCTTGCGCGCCTCGAGGAATCCGAGCACCGCTCGCGCCTCGCCTTCGACGCGACCTTCGGCCCGGCCCTGAAATACGTAACGGCGCACGAACTCGGTCTGGTATTCGTACGTCCCAGTACTCAACATCGCCTCCAGGTAGCGGCGCGCGGCCTCCGGCAGCGCGTTCATGACGAAATCAGAATACAGGGTGGCGTCCTTCTCATCGACCGATTCGAGCGCCGCGAGAAGCGCGTCCAGCACCCGACGGTCGGTAGGTGTCGCATGGGCTATCGCAGACAGAACCGCCAGCTCAGGGACCCGCCTCGCAGTCCCATGGTCGGTCACCAACGGCACCCGCCTGGGCCCGACGACCAGCGGCGTCAACAGCCAACCCGGGTGCCCGAGATCAATCGGCGTCGCGCACCAGCGGGCGAGGGCCTCGTCGGCACAGACGACAAGCAGGAGCGTCGGGCAGGACAGCCGAGCGTGGAGCGTGGCGAGGTACACCGGCCAGCTTCGGCGCTTCGAACGGTCTCGGGTGAGCTGTACCTCGACGATGATCGCCGCGACTGCCGTCTCCCCTTTAGTCAAGACGACAACCGCGTCGGCTCGAAATTCGGTCGGCGTCAGCGCGGTAAAGGCGGGCGAATCCAGCCTCGCAGCGCGATGTCGCGGCAGGTTCACGCCCATGGCCTGGGTGAGGAGCTCGGCGGCGAGCTCCGGTCGCTGAACGAACATGTGGATCAACGTCTCATGCTGGTTCGAAGGCATGGGCGAGAACATATCGACTGGCTTTGATCGGTTGAGGTGGTCGGGTCCGACCTGTTCTGCCGATCAGCTCAGCCGGGCACTTTATGGAACGGACTCAGACCATTAAGGTACGACTGGAGGTGCGCCGCATGAGGAACGAGCCCGTGCTGGGTGTCGAGGAGCTGGAGCTCGCGGTCGAGGCGGGGGCGATCGACACCGTCGTACTGGCCATTGTGGACATGCAGGGGCGGTTGCAGGGCAAGCGCCTGCACGCCGAGTTCTTCCTCGACGAGGTGCTGCGGCATGGCACCGAGGGCTGCAACTACCTGCTCGCCGTCGATGTCGACATGAACACGGTCGGCGGATACGCCATGTCCAGCTGGGAACGGGGGTACGGCGACTTTGCCATGGTGCCCGACCTCACCACCCTGCGCCGGGTCCCGTGGCAACCGGGCACCGCCATGCTGATGGCCGACCTCACCTGGTTCGACGGCTCACCCGTCGTGGCTTCTCCACGCCAGATCCTGCGTCGTCAACTCGACCGGCTCGCCGAGCACGGTCTGTACGCGTACGCCGGCACCGAGTTGGAGTTCTGCGTCTACAAGGACTCATACGAGCAAGCTTGGCAGCGCGGATACCGGGACCTCACGCCAGCCAATCTGTACAATGTGGACTATTCGCTGCTGGGTACGTCGAGGATCGAGCCGCTGCTGCGTCGAATCCGGGTGGAGATGGCCGGCGCCGGGCTGCAGCCGGAGAGTGCCAAGGGGGAGTGCAACCTCGGCCAGCACGAGATCGCGTTCCGGTACGCCAAGGCGCTCACCACGGCCGACAACCACGCCATCTACAAGCTCGGCGCGAAGGAGATCGCCGCCCAGGAAGGCATGTCGCTGACGTTCATGGCCAAGCCGAACCAGCGCGAGGGCAACTCTTGCCACATCCACTTCTCGCTGCGTACGACCGACGGCGCGCCGGCCATGGCGGGAGACGGCGACGGGCTCTCCGGGGTCGGCCGGCGCGTCGTCGCGGGCCTGCTCGCCTCGATGCGCGATCTCACCCTGTGCTACGCGCCGAACATCAACTCCTACAAGCGTTACCAGCCGGGCACATTCGCCCCGACGGCGGTGCGGTGGGGCAAGGACAACCGGACGTGTGCGCTGAGGCTTGTGGGCCACGGCGCCTCGTTGCGGATCGAGAACCGGGTGCCGGGCGGCGATGTCAACCCGTACCTCGCCCTGGCCGCGATGTCCGCCGCCGCGGTGCACGGCATCGAGAACGAGCTCGAGCTCGAGGCGGCTCTGCCGGGCAACGCCTACGACGACGCCGACGCGCCCCGGGTCCCGACGACGCTACGCGAAGCCGCCCAACTGTGGCAGCCGAGTCCGATCGCCCTGGCCGCATTCGGGGACGAGGTGGTCGCCCATTACGCGAACGCGGCCGCGATCGAGCTGGCCGCCTACGAGGCCGCGGTCACGGACTGGGAACTGTTCCGGGGGTTCGAGCGGCTGTGACAGTGCACCCCGTCATCAACCCGGCGACCGAGGAGATCGTCGCCAGGGTCCCGCACTCCACCGCGGACGAGACAGACGAGGCGATCCAACGCGCGCGGCAGGCGTTCGACCCATGGCGACGGCTTCCACCGGCCGAGCGGGGTGAGTTGCTGCGTCGGTTCGGGTCCGTTGTGGAGTCGCACGCCGAGGAGCTCGCCGCGCTCGAGGTACGCAACTCGGGCCACACCGTCGCCAACGCACGCTGGGAGGCCGGCAACGTCCGTAACGTGCTCACGTACTACGCGGCCGCGCCAGAGCGCCTGACCGGGCGGCAGATCCCGGTACCGGGCGGGATGGACGTGACGTTTCATGAACCGCTGGGTGTCGTCGGCGTGATCGTGCCGTGGAACTTCCCGATGCCGATTGCGGGATGGGGCTTCGCGCCGGCGCTGGCGGCCGGTAACACGGTCGTACTCAAGCCAGCCGAACTGACGCCGCTGACGGCCGTACGGCTGGCGGAGCTGGCGCTCGAGGCCGGGATTCCCGACGGCGTCTTCACCGTGGTGCCCGGCAAAGGGAGCGTCGTCGGCGAGCGGTTCATCGCCCATCCGGCCGTGCGTAAGATCTGCTTCACCGGCTCGACCGAGGTGGGTCAACGCATCATGCGTGGCTGCGCCGACCAGGTGAAGCGGCTCACGCTGGAACTCGGCGGGAAGAGCGCCAATATCGTGTTCGCCGACGCCGATCTTGAGAAGGCGGCCGCAAGCGCGCCGTACTCGGTGTTCGACAACGCCGGGCAGGACTGCTGTGCGCGCAGCCGGATCCTGGTTCAGCGTCCGGCGTACGAGACGTTCCTCGAGCTGTTCGAGCCGGCCGTACGGGCGTTCCGGGTGGAGGACCCGAGCCTCGAGACCGCTGAGATGGGCCCGCTCATCTCGGCCGCCCAGCGCGAGGTTGTGGAGTCCTATGTGGACGCGGCCGATGTCGCCTTCCGTGGCGGCGCGCCACACGGGGCCGGGTTCTGGTACCCACCGACTGTGCTGCTGGCCCACACCGGCCAGGAGCGGCATTGGCGGGAGGAGATCTTCGGCCCGGTCGTGTCGGTGCTGCGGTTCGATGACGAGGAGGAGGCGCTCCGGCTCGCCAACGACTCCGTCTACGGGCTCTCGGGTTCGATCTGGACCCGTGATCTCGGCCGGGCGATCAGGGTCGCGCGCGGTGTCGAGTCGGGCAACCTCAGCGTGAACTCCCACTCATCGGTCCGGTACTGGACACCGTTCGGCGGGATGAAGCAGTCGGGGCTCGGGCGGGAGCTGGGGCCGGACGCGCTCGCCTCGTTCACCGACGTGAAGAACGTCTTCTTCAGTACAGAGTAGACAGTCAGGAGGTTGGGTCGTGGAGGGTCGGCTGGAGGGACGGGTCGCCGTCATCACGGGTGCCGGCAGCGGGATCGGGCGGGCGACCGCCCGTCGGTTCGGTGCCGAGGGTGCTCGGGTCGTGGCCGTCGACCTGGACGAGGCGACCGGAAAGGCCGCGGCGGACGAGGTAGGTGGAGCATTCATCGCCTGCGATGTATCCTCCGAGCCGGCGGTGGCCGAGCTCTACGCCGCGGTGGCCGGGATGTACGGTCGGCTCGATATCGCCTTCAACAACGCCGGCATCTCTCCGGCCGAGGACGACTCGATTCTCACCACCGGACTCGACGCCTGGGAACGGGTGCAGCGGGTCAACCTCACGTCGGTGTACCTGTGCTGCAAGTACGCCATCCCGCACATGCAACGGCGGGGCACGGGCTCGATCATCAATACGGCGAGCTTCGTCGCCCTCATGGGCGCGGCGACCTCCCAGGTCTCGTACACCGCGAGCAAGGGCGGGGTGCTCGCGATGACCCGTGAACTGGGTGTTCAGTTCGCCCGGGAAGGAATCCGCGTCAACGCGCTCTGCCCGGGCCCGGTCGCCACGCCGCTCCTGATGGAGCTCTTTGCGAAGGATCCCGAGCGGGCGGCCCGTCGAATGGTTCACATACCGATGGGACGCTTTGCCCAACCCGAGGAGATCGCATCCACAGTGGCCTTTCTGGCGAGCGACGACGCCTCGTTCATCACGGCGTCGACGTTCGTCGTCGACGGCGGCATCACGGGGGCCTACGTCACCCCGCTCTGACGTTCGGCCGGACGGGTTACCAACGGATTGTGTACAAGCCGGCGTCCCTGCTAACAGGGAACCTGAAGGAGGCGATCATGGGGCGTCCGCTGATCGGCATGACCACGTACGCGGAGCCGCAGCGGCTCTCCGGCCGCGAATTGACCTGCGTTTCACTCCCGCTCGCCTACGTCCGCGCCGTGAACGCGTGCGGTGGCCGGGCCGTGCTGATCCCCTCCGACGACCCCGGAACGGACGTGCTCGACCACCTCGACGGCCTCGTCCTGTGTGGAGGGTCAGACCTCGAGCCGCACTGGTACGGCGAGACTCCACACGAGACAGTCGTCAGTCGGCCGCAGCGCGACACCGCCGAGATGCTGTTGCTTCGATCAGCTGTCGAACGGGATCTGCCCGTGCTGGGTGTGTGTCGGGGGCTTCAGCTGATGGCGGTGCAGTACGGTGGCCGGTTGCATCAACACCTGCCGGACGTGCTCGGCACCGACCGGCACCGCCCGGCGGGCGAGCCGCGCCACGGCGGGCATCCGGTAAGGGTCGAGCCCGGATCCCTGTCGCACAAGGTCCTCGGCGACGAGGTGGCCGTGAACTCATTCCATCACCAGGGCATCGCGGACGTGGGGTCGCTGCGTGCGACCGGATGGTGCCCGGCCGACGGCCTCATCGAGGTGGCTGAGGACCCGCGGCACACATTCGTCCTCGGCGTGCAATGGCACCCTGAGGATACCGACGACCATCGGGTCTTCACCGCGCTCGTCGAGGCGGCGGCCGGGCGGCCATAGCGGCGGCTCGGCCAGGCGCCCGCGTGGGGACCTCGCCTCGTCCCGGACGCTGAGGAACCGGGTCAAGCCTTGACGGCTTGCGGGCCGTGGCCTGACCAACCCACGGTGGCGGTTAGAGTCGGGACATGAGTGAGTGGAGCGGTCCGGCGGCGCCTGGACGGAGCCGGACCGAATCTGCGAGCCCCGCATGAGCGCTCGCGCACCGCTGGCGCCCGGGCGGATCTCCCCGTGGCGGGAGGTGCCCGCGTGGATCGCCCGTCCCGAGTATGTCGGGAAGACGGAGCCGACGCGATCGAACCGGACCGTGCAGACGCCCGAGATCATCGACCGCATGCGGGTCGCCGGCCGGCTCGCGGCGCAGGCGGTCGTGCTCGCCGGCGAGCACTGCAAGCCGGGTGTCACCACCGACGAGGTTGACCGGGTCGTGCACGAGTTCCTCTGCGACCACGGCGCGTACCCGTCGACGCTGGGATACAAGGGCTTCCCGAAGTCCTGCTGCACCAGCCTGAACGAGGTCATCTGCCACGGCATCCCGGATTCGACGGTGATCGAGGATGGCGACATCATCAACGTCGACGTGACCGCGTACCTCGACGGCGTTCACGGCGACACCAACCAGACCTTCTGCGTGGGCAACGTCTCCGACGAGGCGCGACTCCTGGTTGACCGTACGCGCGAGGCGACGATGCGTGGCGTCAAGGCGGTAGCGCCCGGGCGTCCGCTCAATGTGATCGGACGGGTCATCGAGGCGTACGCCAAGCGCTTCGGGTACGGCGTGGTGCGGGCGTTCGGCGGTCACGGCATCGGCGAGACATTCCACTCCGGCCTATTCGTCCCGCACTTCGACAATCCAGAGCTCGAAACCGTCATGGCGCCGGGGATGACATTCACCATCGAGCCGATGATCACGCTGGGCACGTACCGGCACGACATGTGGGATGACGGATGGACAGTGGTGACCAAGGACCGCCGGTGGACGGCACAGTTCGAGCACATGATCGCCGTGACCGACTCGGGGTACGAGATCCTGACGCTCCCGTGACCAGGCCCAGACCGCCCGGCGACCACCACGCCGATGTCTCCGGAGGGTGGTTGCGGGCGGCCGTCTTCGGCGCCATGGACGGGCTCGTATCCAACATCGGACTGATTGCCGGCGTCGGCGGTGGCGGCGTGGCTCCGGAGGCAATCGTGATCACCGGTACGGCCGGGCTGGTGGCCGGCGCGGTCTCGATGGCGCTGGGGGAGTACACCTCGGTCCGGACTCAGACCGAGCAGGTCGCGGCCGAGGTGGAGAAGGAGCGCCGGGAGCTGGAGCGCAACCCCGCCACCGAGATCGAAGAGCTGGCCCAGGCCTGGATCGAGCGAGGGCTGCCGGCCGACCTGGCCCGCGAGGTCGCCACGGTGGTGCACACCAACCCGACCGAAGCGCTGCGAGTGCACGCCCGGGAGGAGCTCGGGATCGACCCCGAGGAGCAGCCCAGTCCGTGGACGGCGGCCTTCTCGTCCTTCGTCTGTTTCGCCGTCGGCGCGCTTATCCCGTTGCTTCCCTACGTCCTCGGCGCCAGAGTTCTCTGGCCGGCTCTGCTCGCCGGCGGCCTCGGGCTCTTTGTCGCGGGCGCCCTCGTCGCCCGCTTCACCCATCGTCCGTGGTGGGTCTCCGGTCTGCGCCAACTGGTCCTCGGTGCCGCCGCGGCCGGGGTGACCTATGGCATCGGGCACCTCATCGGCGCGTCGGTCAACTGACCTGGTGTCACGGGCCGAGGAGGTCATCGACCGTGCCGTCCACCGGCCGGCCGAGCCGGGCCAGTTCCCGGGCCTGTGCGTTGAGCCGATCGCCCAGTTCGAGGATCTGCGCGGACGAGACGCCGGTTCTGGTCACCGCGTCGGCACTGTGGCGAAAGTAGGTCCTGGTGAGCAGGCCCTCGACAATCGCGACCGCGAGGCGAGCCTCACCGAGCACAACAATGGCGGCATCCGTCTTGAACCACTCGGCCAGCCGTCGCGCCTTGGCCTGCGCGCTCTTCGCCTGCAGCCAGGCTTCGCGGGCGAGTGAGGCGAAGACGTGCCCCTCGGTCCGCGCCAGGTGAGTCAGGTGGGTGTCGCGCAGCTGCGGGAACCAGCCATCCGGGTCGTGCAAAGACCCCGTGGTGATGTACTGGTCCGCGGCCAGCGGCCACGACGTAGTGATCGTACGGGCATGACGGAGATACTCGTCCGTGCCGATGACACCCAGGTCGACGATGATCCCGTCGATGCGCCGGGAGCCAGGTGGTGGACCGCTGTCCGGATACCGGGTGACCACGACGAGGTCGATATCGCTGGCGTCCGTATCGTCGCCGTGGGCGAGTGAGCCGTGGACACCGATGGCCTGCACATGTGCGCCGTACCGCTCCCGCACGGCCTCGGAAACGCGCAGGGCGACCTGCCACCGGGCATTCGGCGCATCGGGAGGCACGGGGCCATTCTTCCGGCCCTGCCCTGGTCACGTCACAGGCGTCTCTCGACGGCGGTGGGCGGCTGCGGGACGTACTGCTGCTGCCGCTGCTGTTCGGCGCTGCTGACGACGTACAGTCCAATCGCGACACTGCCGGCCACGGCGGCCATGACCGCGGAGAAGGCGGATGCCGCGGTGGCACGGCTTCGAGCCGCGATCACCTGCTGAAGATCGCCGCGTTCAGGTGGCCGTGCCTGGGAACGTCAGCGTCGCCGGCACGACGCCGGCGATACGCCGCCACCGCGTCGCCCGAACCGCGCAGTCGACCAGCGCGTTGG